>DASTQB010000393.1:0-44012 GCA_035761985.1 Pyrinomonadaceae bacterium | reverse complement strand
TCCCCGGTTGACTAGTGGGCTGTGACTTTACATTACAAAGTAGTTTATTGCAATGACATTCTTGAGGTCTTTATCGTCTGAAACTGTACTGTGCTGGGCCGCTGGCGTAGACTATGGCACCGGAACCTAAGATATGCCAACGATTCCGCAACGCGACGTGTATCGCCTCATAAACGATGCGGGTGACCGCGGCGAACGAGTGGTAGTTGCCACAGTGGCCCACACCCGCGGCTCGACGCCGCAGGAGCGCGGTGCCAAAATGCTTTTCTTTCAAAACGGCGAAACAGCAGGCACTGTCGGCGGCGGATGTATCGAAGCTGAAGTCTGGGCCGAAGCGCAGGCGGCCATGCGATCGGGGAAGTCGCAGTTGCACCACTTCTCACTCACGGCCGACGAGGCGAGTGAGGAAGGAATGGTTTGCGGCGGCACCATGGACATCTTTATCGAAGTGATGAACTCCTGACTAATTGCCGATTGCCAATTGCCGATTTCCAATTTCACAATCGGCAATTGGCAATCGAAAATCGACAATGAACTATGTCTGAAAGCTTTCTCGCCAACTACAAAGCCAAGCACCAGCACCCGATGAACCGCCTGACGCACAGCATCGGCATTCCGATGATCGTCATCTCTTTACCGCTTTTCTTTTTCAACTGGCACTGGGCGCTTGCGATGTTTATCGTCGGCTGGATATTGCAGTTTGTCGGACACGCGATCGAAGGAAATCAACCCGCCTTCTTCAGAAATCCCGTCTATCTTTTAATCGGTCCTTTATGGCTCGTGCGTCGAGCCGCATCCCTCGTTGGTCTTGGTAAGCCAAGAGAGTTGAAGTAACGGTCCCTTCGGGTTAAATCAGTATCGATGACTGACACAGGCCATCAATCATCTTCGCAATCGATCACGAAGATGGTTGAGCAAGTACTGGAACGCGGTGAGATAGCGGTCCTGATCACGAGAGTTAGTGGTGCAGGTGCCGGTTCGAAGCTGTTGGTTCTCCAGAATGAAATTTCGCTCGGAAGTCTTGGAGAACCGGAGCTCGATGCGCTCGTGATCAGGCAGGCGGCGGCTTTTCTAGTCTCGCGTGATGAGACACGGATGTTCAGCGTGAGTGAGTTTGCGCCTGAATTTCCACTCGCGCGCGAGACGTCGCTGTTGTTTGAGCAGATCCAGCCGGCGCCACGGCTCGTTGTGTGTGGCGCTGGTCACGTCGGCGCGTCGCTCGCGAAGCTGGCTGCGTTTACCGGTTACGAGACGACGTTGATCGACGATCGTGCAGAGTTTTTGAAACGCGATCGTTTCCCGCACGAAGAGATCAAGCTCGTCGTTGCTGAAGAATGGAGCCTGGCAGTGCGTGACGCGATCGGAAACGGGCGTGGCGTGTCCGTGGCAGTCGTGACGAGAGGCCACAACGAAGATGAAAAATGCATGCAGGCTGTCGTGCGCGCGAATCCTGATTACGTTGGTCTCATCGGAAGTAAACGGCGCACGTCGATCGTGATCGATCGACTACGCGAGACGGGCGTCGCCGAGGATCAGCTCAAAAAAATTCACGCGCCTATCGGTTTGGACATCGGCGCGGTAAGCCCCGAAGAAGTTGCGCTTGCAATCCTCGCCGAGATCGTTGCGGTAAGACGCGGCGGAAGCGGCGCTCCACTCTCTGCGTGGCGACGCGCGAACAAGTAAACTCTACTCATGCCTATCGAGGTCGCGCCCGCAGCAACTACCACGTCGCCCACTGGCCGTCGCAATGGAATGTTCCGCGCGCTTTCGCATCGCGACTTTCGCCTGTTCTGGGTGGGCGCGTTTCTTTCGAACGTCGGAACGTGGATGCAGGCGGTCGCGCAGGGCTGGCTGGTTTTGCAATTGACCAACTCCGCGTTCTGGTTGGGACTCGACGCGTTCATGGCGACTGCGCCCGGTTTCTTGTTCACACTCGCCGGCGGTGTCTTTGCAGATCTGATCGATCGTCGTCGACTGTTGCTCTACACGCAGGTCATTGCCGGAATCACCGCGCTTGCACTCGCCGCACTCGTTGCGACCAACGTTGTCGATCGCTGGATGGTGCTTGGTTTCTCCTTCGTGACGGGATGTTGCATGGCGCTCGCGAGCCCGTCGTACCTCGCGATGACTTACGACCTTGTTGGTCGTGAAGATCTTGCCAACGCGATCGCGCTCAACTCAACGCAGTTTCAACTGTCGCGTGTGGTTGGACCAGCACTGGCCGGCGTTGCGTTTCGACTGTTTGGACTTGCCGGCTGCTTCTTTGCAAACGGACTTTCATTCATCTTTGTAGTGCTGGCTTTGTGGATGGTGCGGCCCGTACGGCCTTCAACGATCCCGGCGCATTCGGTGAAAGATCGCCGGGCACTCTGGCGCGATCTGGTCGAGGGTTTTCTTTACGTTCGCAAGCGCCCGCGCGTCTCGGCGTTGCTTTTGTTGTCAGGAGTGAACAGTCTATTCGGGGCGCCGTACTTCACCATGGTCCCGATCTACGCGCGCGACATTTTTCACCTCGGCGAAACAGGTCTGGCGGTCATGATGGGCACGGCAGGACTCGGAGCTTTTCTCGGCGCGTTGCTCGTGGCTTATCTTGGCGACGTCCGAAAGAAGGGATCACTGGTGCTCGGCGGCGCCATCGCGTTTGGCGTCTGCATCGTGGGATTTGCGCTTTCCTCGCGATTGACGTTGTCGTTGCTGTTTCTGTTTGGGCTGGGGTTCGCGCTCGTGGTTTCGGTTGCGACAACGAATACGCTGTTGCAGAAGCTCGTCACTGACAAGATGCGTGGCCGTGTGATGAGCATGTTTATCCTGTCGTTTGTAGGCACGATGCCGATTGGGAACATACTCGCAGGCGCTGCTTCGACCCAGTTCGGGCCTCAGCTGACGCTGGCGTTCGGCGGCCTGGTCGTGACCATCGTTGCTACCGGCGTATCCATCTTCAACAAACGCCTCCGGTCGCTTCACTAATCCGTGGCTCTGCTCTGCCGAGGTGCAAGAACTGTTCAGGGAACTCGTTCTAACTTCCAGCAAGCGTTAACGCCCGTTTTTTGGAGACTTTTATGTTTCGAACCACACTGATGCGACTTTTCATCCTCGTTGTGTTCTGCAGCGGAATGGGCACGGTGGCCAGTGCCCAGGGAGTCATCGTTCCCGGGCCTTGCCGGCGCTGCCCGGAGATCCCGCGCCCAATCCCGGTCCCGCTGCCACGTGCGCTCCCGATCAAATCCATCAAAATCGATACGAAAATCAGCTCCCAGGTCGCAACCACTCACGTCGAACAGGTATTCCGAAATGACACTGGCTTGACGCTCGAAGGCACGTACCTCTTTCCGATTCCCGAGTCGGCGTCGATAGCCGAGTTTGCAATCTGGGACGGTGACCGGAGGCTCGTGGGCGAGGTCAGGACGCGCGAAGAAGCTCGACGCATTTACGACGAGATTGTGCGCCGCCAGCGCGACCCGGGTCTGCTCGAGTACGCCGGAAAGGATCTGTTCCAGGCGAGCATCTTTCCGATTCTTCCTCACTCGGACAAGAAGCTCGAGATCACTTACACCCAAGTGGTGCGTGCGGAAGGCGGGACAGTCTCTTACCGCTATCCGTTAGGTGTCGGACGGCAGTTAACGCAGATCGATTCAGTGTCGGGAAGAGTCGAAGTCGAAAGCAAAGAGCCGCTGCGAAACGTTTATTCGCCGACACATTCGATCAGCGTCAAGCGCGAGAACGATCGGCGCTCGTTCTTGTCGTTCGAAAGTGAACGCGGCAAGGAGCCGCAGGACTTTCAACTCTTCTACACCATCTCGAAAGAAGACTTCGGCCTGACACTGCTCACTCATCGCGAACCCGGAAAACACGGCTACTTCCTGCTGATGATCTCGCCAAAGGAAGACTGGTCAGAACAGGAATACTCTGCGAAGGACGTCGTGTTTGTGGTCGACACTTCCGGCTCGATGGCCGAAGAAGGAAAGATGGAGAAAGCCCGCGCCGCACTGCTCTACGGCGTCAGGATTCTTCGCCCGCAGGATCGTTTCAACATCATCTCGTTCGCGGGCGAGGAACGTTTGATGGAAAGCGGGCTGATCGCTGCCGACGAGAAAGGCCGCGCACGCGGCGAAACGTTCGTGAAAGCGCTGAGGCCTGTCGGTGGAACGAATATCAACCAGTCGCTGCTCGCGTCGCTTCGCCAGTTTACTGAGACGAACCGCGAACGCCCGAAGATGCTTGTGTTCATGACTGACGGTCTGCCGACGGTCGATGAAAGAAATCCGGTGAAGATAGTCGAGAACGTTCGCCAGGCGATAAAACCGGGCGTGAGGCTGTTTACGTTTGGTGTCGGTTACGACGTCAACACGCTGTTGCTCGACAAGCTTGCCGCCGAGAACGGCGGTGTGGCCGACTACGTCGAGCCGAAAGAAGATCTCGAAGTGAAGGTTTCGAATTTCTTTGCGAAGGTGAATTATCCGGTGCTCACGGATTTGCAACTGCACCTGGGCGGCGCGCAAACCGATCTCGTTTACCCGCGAACCATTCCCGATCTCTTCCGCGGATCGCAGTTGACGCTCATTGGCCGTTACAGCAACGAGAACGATCTCAACGGAGCGCAGATCGTGTTGACGGGACTGTCAGCAGGTGTGAGCCGGAGTTACACCTACACTAACCTGAAGTTTCCGTTGCGTGCTGAAACCAATGAGTACCTGCCGCGCTTGTGGGCCACTCGTCGTGTCGGCTGGTTGATGGAACAGGTGCGACTGAATGGCGAGCAGAAGGAGTTGCGGGATGAGATCGTCGATCTCGGCACGCGCTACGGAATCGTAACGCCATACACGTCATATCTTGCTCTGGAAAATGAGAGACAGATTAGCCGGCTCATGACTGCCACACCAATGGGTGTAGGACAAGGTACAGCACAGCCTATGGGGCGAAAAGCTCGCGGTAGTGGCGGTCCGGGCAGTGCGAATGCGCCACCAGCGCCATCGGCGTCGCCCGATTCAAACTTTACTTTTTCAACGGGGGCCGAAGCAGTACAACTGAGCAAGCAATCGCGCAGCCAGCAGGATGCGGACAGCATCAAGGACGAAAAGAAGTCTGACAATGTGCGGCACGTTGGAGGAAAGACTTTCTATCTCGTCAATGGCGTGTGGACCGATTCGGAGTTCAAGGCTGAAGCCAAACTGCCGGAAACAGTGCTCGTGTTTGGCAGTGATGAATACTTCGCGCTGCTGAAACAGCACACGAAACTCGGAACTTACTTCTCGTTAGGCGAGCGTGTGGTAGTGGTTTTTGACGGGCGTGTTTACCGCGTAAATGCGCCCGCTCCGTAAGCCACCGATTAAACCGATTGCACAAATCGGTGTAATCTGTGGCAAAATCGGAAAAACAAAACCACTATGATTACCAGAAACTTGAAGTCGATCCGGTTTTCTGTCGCCGTCTTTGTGTCGTTGATTCTGATCGGTTCTGTGAGCGCACAGGGCGGCTGGGTGCTTTCCAAGATCAGCACGGGCGGAGGCGATCTCAATACCGTCTACTTTCTCGACAGCAAGCGCGGTTGGGTAGGCGGCGACGATGGCTACCTGAGTCGCACAGAGGATGGCGGCCAATCGTGGGTGCGGCAGAATGTCGGCACCAAGGCGGCGATCAACGACATCTATTTCCGCGACAAGGAAGCAGGGTTCCTGCTCGCCGGCAATGCGATTTTCATCACTCGCGATAACGGCGGTTCATGGACGCAGGTGCGTATCTTTCTTCCCGAAGAATTCGAAGGCGCGAGCGTCGAGTTGTACAGCGTGCGCTTCTCGAGCAAGAAGAAAGGCTGGGTGGTTGGTTCGGTCAGCCGTCGCGACGTCGTGATCGACAGTATTCTCGTTTACACGGACGACGGTGGGGATACATGGCGCAGGCAGCGCGCTCCGAGTCGCACGGAGTTGATTCACGTCGATTTCGTCAGCGACAAACGTGGGTGGATCGTCGGTCAGGGTGGGACGATTCTCTTCACTCGTGACGGGGGCGCTAGCTGGACGAAGCAGAACGTCGCGACAAACCGCACGCTCTATCACATCGATTTTCGCAACGACAAAAAAGGCTGGGTCGTCGGTGAGCGCGGGACGTTGTTGCGAACGACTGATGGTGGTGAAACGTGGACGGTCATTCCGACGAACGTCAGCGCGACTTTGTTGAGCGTCAAGTTTCCGGAAGAAGATGATGGCTGGGCAGTCGGTCGAGGTGGAACGATCCTGCGCAGCAGTGACGAAGGCCGAACGTGGGTTCAACAAAATTCGACAACGAAGCAAAACCTTTACTCGCTCAATTTCAACAAGAAGATCGGATGGGCAGTTGGTGAGGGTGGAATCGTGCTGCGTTACGAGCGTGATTAGCGTGTGGAGCAACCTGCGACGCTAGTGAGACATCTGAAACACCGAGGTTACTCGGATCACCGCAGAATATAGCGGAGACCATAACACTCGGTTCCTCCTGTGATTTCGCCCGGCATGTCGGCCATGCCGGGCGCTTTGTTTTTATCCGCGTTTATCCGCGTATATCCGCGGCTTATTCTTTCGTTCCCGTAAACGGCAATTCCGGCGAATTCTGAATCTTCAGAAACCCTTCGGTCCGGTCGCCATCGAATCGCGCCGATACCTCAGCCTCGACAGCATGCCCGTCCATTTCCAAAGATGTGGTTGCATGAAACGAATTGTTGTTGATCTCAATCGCCCCGAGCTCGGCATCGCCCATTTCCGAATGAATGATCGCCGTCAGCCCGCTGCCTTCACGCGAAACTGTCAGCGTAGCGGGAATGTTCTGCCCCAGCGGTGTCTCCACTTCGATTGACCACGTTCCCACCGGATCGGCCGTCGCCGATGCTTCCAGAGTTTTTCGTTTCCCGGCTGTGTTGTAGATCTCGATGTCTTCGCAGTAAGGCTTGATCTGATCGACCACCGAAGTGCCGTCACCGACGACTATCAACGCTGCCTCATCCGGCCTGACATACTTCTCCGCAACCCTTCGAATATCTTCGATCGTGACCGCTTGAACCCGATCGCGGTATCGTTCGAGATAGTCGTTCGGCAGGTTCAGCATCTTGATCTGCACTAACTGATCCGTCAGACCTTCCTGCGTCTCCAAACGTATCGGAAACACGCCCGTCAGATACGACTTCGCATCCGCAATCTCTTTTTCCGAAACCGGCGTGTTACGAATCCGATCCAGCTCATAGAAAAACTCCTTGAGCGAATCGCGAGTGACCTGTGTTCGCACTTCCGCGGTCGCACGGAACGTTCCCGCGCTGCGACGCGCATCGAGATTCGAGTACGCACCGTACGTGTAACCCTTGTCTTCACGCAGATTCATGAACAAGCGTGACGACGCCGTGGCGCCCAGGACCGTGTGCATCAGCATCAACGGAAAATAATCCGGGCTCGTCCTTGTAATGCCGCTATTCGCGATGACGATGTTCGACTGCGCTGAACCAGGACGATCGACGAGATACGCCGTTCGCTTCGTGCGGACCGGCGGTGCAGGGAAGTCGGCAACAACGTCTTCGCCTCGCTCCCACGTCGAAAACAACGATTCAACTCGCCTCAAGATATCTTCGTAACGAACATCGCCAACCACGATGAACACCGCATTGTTCGGAACGATCTTCGAGCGGTGAAACTTGACGAACTCGTCCCGCGACGATCGGTCAATCGATTCCGGAGTCGGCGCGACTACCGAGTAAGGATGTTCGCCAAACATCACCCGCGAAACCATCTCACTCGCGAGAAACGACGGCTGCGCTCGCTGCTGTCGCAAACTCTCCTTCGTATTCTGTTTCGCAAGTGCGACTTCGTTTTCCGGAAACGACGGTTCGAGCGCAACTTCAGCCAGGAGATCCATAACCGGATCGTTGAATTGCGCAAGCGCTGACGCGGCCACGATCGTGTAATCGGAATTTGCACCCGCCGACAAACTCGCGCCCATGCGCGCGATTTCTTCCGCGATCTCTTTACTCGTTCTCGAAGTGGTTCCTTCCGGCAAAAGCCCGGCGAGCAGATCGATCAAACCCGGAAGTTCCGGCGGATCAAAAGCTCCGCCCACACGAAAGGCCAGGCGATAACTCACGAGGGGCAGGCGCTTGTCTTCCACCACTACGAGCGTCAGCCCATTGGACAGCACGGTTTCCCGCGGCGTGGGAATAATAATCGGACGTGGTTGCAGCGGCGGTGGCGGCTGGCTACGAAAAGGTTCTGGTTGACTCATGTTCTACGGATGCAGCGGCCCGGAGCCGGGTTTAGTTTGCGGCGGAACGTCCGCCGGATCGTTACGTTGTTCGGGCGCAGATGAAGGTTTCAGCTCAGGGAGGTCTGCGTGTACGGGCGACGGCGGTTCGGGTGCGGGCTGGTCCGGAACCTGTGGCGCCGGCGAGCCAGGCTGATGTGGATCTCCCGGCGGCTGCGGTGAAGCAGCGACCACGGTCTCTTCCGCATCTTCCGCGGCAGCGGCTGCCGGAATGATGTCGAGCACCACGCGGTTCTCAACGTCGACATAGCGCGCCACTACGTTTTTGATGTCGTCGGCAGTGACGTTCAGATAGTGGTCCAACTCTGAATCGACGAGCCGCGGGTTCGAATCGTACAGTGCAAACTCAGCGATACGTTGCGCTCGATACATCGTCGACTGGCGCCCGCGCACGGCGTCGTTGCACAGTGAATTTCGCAGTTTCTCCATCTCGGCTTCGGTTGGACCATCCGACGCAAGGCGCTTGATCTCATCGAATATCTGTTCGCGAATTTTGTCGACCTCTTCGCCGGGTTTTGGCAGTGCAAAGATGTACAACGCGGATGGACCACGCCGTTCGTCGACGCCGCCTTCGATCGAAACTACAGATTCGTCACCCTTCACCAGCTTCTGGTACAGACGCGAACTGTCGCCCTCGAACAGCAGCGTGCCTGCGAGTGAAAGCGCATAAAAGTCAGGCGTGCGTCGTTCCGGGATTTTCCAGCCGAGTACAAAGGCCGGAGCCGGCGCGAGTGGATCGTGAAACGTCTCCTGAAGAACGGTGACTGCTTCCGGTTCGGAAACGTCAACGCCCGGCGGCTTTGGTTGGGCCGGAATGTTGCTGAAATACCTCTCGACTAAAGCGCGGGCTTCAGCGTTATCAAAATCGCCGACGACGGTCAGCACTGCATTGTTCGGTGCGTAATAGATCCGGAAAAACTCCTGCACATCGTCGATCGTGGCCGCATCGAGATCTTCCATCGAACCGATCGTCGAATGTGCATTCGCCGGATTGGTAAAGATCAACTCGTTCATCCGCAGAAACGCATTGACGTACGGTTGATTGTCGTAACGAAGTCGCTTCTCTTCCTGAACTGCATTGCGCTGGTTGTCGAGGTTCTCCTGCGTCACTTTCAGCGAACGCATGCGGTCGCTTTCGAGCCAGAAAGCGAGCGGCAAGTAGTTGGAAGGAAGCGTCTCGAAATAGTTTGTGCGCTCGGTCGACGTGGTCCCATTCATCGTGCCGCCGGCGTTGAAGATGTACTGAAAATGGGCCGCTTTGGGAACGTTTTCCGATCCCTGAAACATCATGTGCTCAAACAGGTGCGCGAAGCCGGTGCGGCCTTCCTTTTCGTTGCGCGATCCGACGTCGTAGTAGACGGCGATCGAAACCACGGGGATCGCGCGATCGGGACTTAGGACCACGCGCAAGCCGTTTGCGAGAGTAAACTCCTCAATTGGAGTCGGCGGTAATTGAAATCGTTCTGCCACAAGATTTTCTCTACTGAAACAAAGGCGTGCTTTACCATTCGCGAGGAAGGTAAAGCACTGCTTTGGGGGGAAGTTTAGTTGTAAGGCGCGAGTCGTTAGCGCGCCGTAGCGAGCGTTAGACTGGTTTGTCCACGATCAGCCCGCGAAGTTCAGCTCGCAATCGTTCGATTTCGGCGAGCTTCTGCCTGACACGCTCAAACAATGCCGACTGCGTCTTGATGCCTTCGTCGATCAGAAAGCCAGCCGCTTCGGCACGACTGCGAAAAACGCCGGCCTGGACCAGGGCCTCGAGCTTCTCCTGCGCCTCAGGCGAGATCTTCACTGCCACAACGTAATCGTCTTTCGCCGAGATCGCCTTTTCGATGGTCCTACTAATGTCGCGTCCGATCGCACTCAATGATTCTGGAATACGGGAAGCGATGTCGCGCACGGATGACGCCGCTCGACTGTGTTCTTCTGAACCGGTTTCCGGATCGTCGTCGCGAAGCATCAGGTCGTCAACTCTTTCCGGTGTCGGGTGGTCTTCCTTGTGATACGGACTACTCATTGCGTACAGACTCCTTTAGTGACTCTGAATTCTATCCGTCCGTTTCTTACGATTGTTTTCATGTGTAAGTTCATTCTACGGAGCGCGGGAAACACGGTCAAGCAACGCCACGGATTACGCGGATGTTTTCACGGATCAACGAGGAAGAAATACGACGGACTTTACAGTGGGATCTTCAACGTTCACTGGTAGTAGATTGGGACCATGGAGTTCGTGGCATTTGTACCCGTAACTCTCGATCTCCGCGACGAACTCGGCCGCCGTGCTGCCGGAGACTTTCGAAAGCTGCGCCGGATGCAGTTCCGAAAGGATTACGGGGCGATCTTCCTTCAACAACTGCTTCGCACCGCGGAACGCCAGCAACTCCGCACCTTCAACGTCGATCTTGATGAAATGCACTGGACGGCGCAGCGGACAACTGTCTAGCGTGATCAGTTTCACTTCAGTCACGTCATGTCCTGACGGCACGTTTCCAGCCTTTAAATACGCACCACCGGCGTTCGTCGTTTTCGCAGCGCTGATCAGTTGCGCCGTGCCCGTCTTGTCGCCGACAGCAACACGCTCGAGCACAACGCGATCTTCAAAATGGTTTTCAGCAACAGATCGCATCAGCATCGTCGCAAGGTCTTCGAGCGGCTCGAACGCGTAAACGCGACCGGTTGGACCAACCAGCGACGCCATCGTCACCGTGAACAGTCCGATGTTGGCGCCTATATCGAGTACGTTCGCTCCTGGTCCAACTGTGCGACGCACGAACTCGAGTTCTTCCAGTTCGTAGGTGCCCCTGATTATCCCCCAGCCGATAACGATGTCTGACGTGTCGACAAACAACCTCAAACCGTCGTCCATCTCTTTAATGACGATGTTTCGATCGTTGAAGAGTGTTAGCTCGGGATTGTTCTCGCCAAACTCCGGCGACAACATGAAGTTTGCCCGGAGTTCCTTCGTGCCACGCGTCGTTGCGACCTTCTCGTCGATCACGAAATCGCTTTCGGGTTCTCGATCGAGGAACAGCCGGTAACCCCAGATGACGTGTTCGCGTGTGAGAACGTCCTGCTCGTCGTTAGAGATCTCTTCGCCGCCTTTGATGGCGGAAGTCAGTCGTTTAAGGATGCTCATTCGTTAAGTGGTTCCGGCACAGGTTACAACACCCGCTTTCACAACGGAATGTCGAGAGCACAACCTTGCCCGTGCAGACGGCATCCGTTATATTGCAACGGCGGTTTTAAGCGCATTTCGCTGCGCGGAGTCTGTATTAAATCGAGGTTTTACGGTGAAAAGAATTCCGGCTCAACTCGCTCTCTTCCTTCTCATCCTTACACTGATCGTTCCCGGTTTTGTTTTTGCCCAAAACCCTTCGGGTGGCAATCCGAGTCGCAACGGTTATCCAAGCAGACGATCGAATCGCGCGGTAAGCCCGGTTGTCACCGCGATCCAGCGTGATTTTGATGAAGCGCTGAAGCTGATCGAACAGCAGTACGTCGATGGTCGCAAGCTCAACTACAACGACGTTTACAAGTCGTCGATCATCGGCATGCTTCGTTCACTCGATCCGCACTCCAACTACTATGACCGCGAAGAGTTTGAGGAACTGAAAACCGATCAGCGTTCAGAGTACTTCGGCATCGGCGCTTCGATCCAGACCTATCTGCGCGGCGATCAGGTGGACACTTACGTGACCTCGACCTTTGACGGTTCTCCGGCCGCACGCGCGGCATTGCGTTATGGCGATCGCATCGTCGAAGTCGACGGCACGAAGATGACGGGCAAGACGTCGCTCGAAGTTCGCGACAAGATTCGCGGTCCACGTGGCTCGACCGTGAAGCTGACGTTGGAACGCGCAGCCGACAAGCGTCTCGAGAAGATCGACATCGTGCGCGATGCGGTTCCGCAGCCGTCGATTCCTGACGCTTACATGTTGAAACCCGGTGTCGGTTATATCGACATGACGAGAGGTTTCAACTACACGACGACTGAGGAGTTGCTCGACGCCATCGACCGCCTCCACGCGAAAGGCATGAACGCCCTCGTGCTCGACCTGCGAAACAATCCGGGTGGATTTTTGGACCAGGCGATTCATGTTGCCGAGGTGTTTCTGCGAAGTGGACAGTTGATCCTGACGCAGAAAGGCCGGAATGGTTTTCGCGACAACACCTACGAGTCGCGAAACAACGCGCCTGACATGACGCCGCTCGTGATCCTGATCAACGAGTCGACTGCATCCGCGTCGGAGATCGTCGCGGGAGCGATGCAGGACCATGACCGCGCGGTGATCGTGGGCCAGACGAGTTTCGGCAAAGGTCTCGTGCAAAGCATCATTCCGCTCGAGCATGGCTCCGGTTTGACGTTAACTTCCGCTAAGTACTACACGCCTTCGGGCCGGCTGATTCAACGCGATTACACGGAAGGCGGGCTTTACGATTACTACACTCACGGTGGCGGCGTGGCTCGCGAGCCGAAGCAGGAGCCTGCGAAGCCTGCGGGTCCGGAAACGAGGACTGACACCGGCCGCGCGGTTTATGGTGGTGGTGGAATCACGCCGGATGAAAGCGTAAATCCGCGGACTATAAACATCACTCAGCGACGTTTGTTGAGCCCGATCTTCGCATTCACGCGTGAGCTGGTGAACGGTCGTGTTCGTGGGTTGGAGTCGAGCCGGATACCCGGAGGCATTAAGTTCAGACACGAGCTTCAGCCTGAAGAGTTCAAGATCACGGATGCGATGTTCAAGGCGTTTCGTGATTTTGCCCTCGCGGATCCGGCGTTCAAGATCACGGCTGCGATGATCGATCGAAATCGTGCGTTTCTGGAATCGGAACTGCGATTCAACATCGCGACGGCGGCTTATGGTCGCACGGTGGGCGACCGGGTTTTCATCACAGCCTACGACCCGCAGATCTCAAAGGCGCTCGAGGTCGTGCCCAGGGCTCGCGAGCTCAGCAAAAGGTAAAGCAGAATAGGTCGTATAGGTCCTATAAGACCTATACGACCTATTCGTTTCAGCCGTAAAACAAAGTCTTGCCTTTAAAACCGCCGCTGTGATAGGGTTTGGTGCGGCATGAAACGCACCAACCGATCAGCCAAAGCCCTCGTCAACACCGAAGAACTCGGACGCGCAGTGCGCCGCAGGCGAGAAGAACTCGGTCTCAGCCTTCGCGACGTGGCCAGCAAAACATCGGTTTCCGCCTCCACTCTCTCTCGCATCGAAAACGGTACCGGCAAGCCCGACGCCGACAACATCGCACGTTTGACTGCATGGCTCGAAGTCCCAATGGAGCGAATCCTCAGCGGTAGAGATCCACAGGAAGAATCACCTGCCGTGATCTATTACCCGCAGGAACCGACGCCTCAGATCGTCGAAGCTCATCTTCGCGCCGACCGCAATCTCACGCCGGAAACTGCCGCTGCACTCTCCGAACTCTTTCGCGTGGCCTATAACCAGTTTAGTAGGACCACGGGCGAAAAGAGTCCGAAGAAGCGACGTTAGACCACGCTGAATCCGTTATACTCTGCAAGTGCTGCTGGGCGATCTACCTTCAGGCGAAAAGTGGCGAAACTTCGAGTTGAAAGCTCTCGGCTTGCGCGACTTCGCCCGCGTCCGCACCGACCAGCCGTTAAATCCCTTCGACCTTGCCAGCTTTGCAAACCTGCTCGTCATTCGTTTCGACGAAGTGGCCGGACTGAGCGAAAGTGCGCGCGAGCATCTTTTGGGTTCGGCGTCTGAAAAGTGGTCGGGGGGCGCGTTAACGCTGCCAAACGGCATGAAACTCGTAATCCTCAATCCAACTCACGGGCGTTCGAGGACGAATGCAACCCTGATGGAAGAAATCTGTCACGTGTTCCTGGGCCATCAGCCCAATCGGCTCTCGGTGGTTACGAAGGACGAACGTGGTAAGGTAATGAATCGTGATTATCGTAAGTCTGACGAAGAAGAGGCTTACGGAGTCGGAGCCGCGGCCCTCGTGCCGTATGCGTCGTTGAAGAAAATGTTGTTGCAGGGAAAGACGTCTAAAGACATCAGTATGCACTTTCGTGTCAGTCGTGAACTGGTTGAATACCGAATGAAAGTTACGCATCTCTGGCGTGAGTTCAAGCAGTAAGCTTTGAGTCTTTGCGTCTTTGCGGGAGAATAGCAATCGATGACGGAGCGATTAAAAGAGGTGGCAGCGCATGGTCTAACGACCATCGACAAGTTGCGCATGCTGCTCGACATCACCAAGAAGATCAGCCGTTCGCTCGATCTTCAGGAAGTGCTGAACCTGGTGATGGACACGCTCGATTCGCTGATCCCATACGACGCCGCGGGAATCTTCGTCCTGCAATGTCTCGATCGCGACCAGGTCCCCGAAGGCGAAGAGCCCTGCACGTTCAAGGCTGAATCCGTTCGCGGCTACGACATCGACGAACTCTCAGGTCTGCACCTCAAACTCGGCGAAGGATTCATCGGTAGCGTTGCACTGAGCGCTACGCCGATGATTTCTCCCGACGTGCGTAACGATCCTGTTTACATAAACGCGCGCGACCGCACCCGTTCCGAGATGGTTGCGCCGATCATTTCGAACGACGAAGTGATCGGAGTGTTTGATCTCGAGAGCGATGAGCTCAATGCTTATTCAAGCGACGATCTGGACGTCCTGATGCTGCTGGCTTCGCAGGTTGCGATCATCATCGAGAAGGTGATGCTGCACGAGCAGATGATCGAGACTAAGAGGCTGCAGGGGCAGTTGGAAGTGGCGCGACAGGTGCAGTTGGAATTGCTGCCGCCGAGAGATCCGGCATTACCGGGTTACGACATCAGCGCCTACAACTACCCGTCAGAGGAAGTTTCGGGAGACTATTACGACTGGGTCCGGATCTACGACGACGAGATCGGGATCGTGATCGCCGACGTGTCAGGCAAAGGCGTGCCGGCGGCGATCCTGATGGCTTTCCTGCGGGCCAGCCTGCGCGCCGCAACGCACATCGGTTACGCGACGAATATCTCCATGGGCAAGGTCAATTACCTGCTTTGGGAGTCGATCGAACGGAACCAGTTTGTGACGGCGTTCCATGGAATTCTGGATGCGTCGAACAGGACTTTGTCGTACTCGAACGCGGGTCACAATCCGCCGTTGCTGCTGAAGGCGAACGGTGACACTCAGTTCATCGAACATGGTGAACTGCCGCTGGGGATGTTTAGTGAGACGCGTTATCACGAGTATCACCTGCTGATCGAGCCTGGCGACGTGCTGGTGCTCTACACGGACGGTGTAACGGAAGCGTCAAGCCCGGACGGTGTGGAATTTGGACGCGATCGACTGGCCCAGGCGGTGAAGGAAAACTGCGACCAGCCTGCACGCGAGTTGATTGCGAGTTTAGAAATGGCGGTGTTGGGTTGGACCGCAAACGCCGGCGCCACCGACGACGTGACGTTCTTCGTAATCAAAGCGCTTAAAGAGTGAAGTGCTCCGGAGGATCAGAATGCTCCGGAGCATGAAGAGTGCTCTGGAGGAGCACCATGTTTATAGCGTTAGACGTGAAAATACATTTTGGCGCTCCGGAGGAGCGCTATGTTTATAGCGTTAGAGGTAAAAAATATTCTGGCGCTCCAGAGGAGCGCCATGTTCACATGTCGCTCCTCTGGAGCGAAAAGAATTAAGAGATTCCGAGGCTATAAACATTTTGCTCCTAACGGAGCAAAGACACAGCCGAACTTCTAATTGAACGCTAGCCCAACTTTTACTTGAACGCTAGACTGCTATTTGTGCTAATGTGCGGTCAGCGAGCAGTGCGCGTGATCCCCGCCCGGTGCAAGTGGAGCACGATAATCGCCAAAGTGAAACTCAGCTTCGGCTTCTAATGCATAAACATCGAAACCATAAGCATCGAGGTAGTCTGCCAAATCATCGGGGGAAAGAAGATAGAGGGCAGGCGAGTGGCCCGCTTCAACACGAATTTCCAGCAGGCGCTCGATTACTTCAAGTGGTGCAAAGCATCTCACAGGATCTCTGTAGGTTGCCATGTGTCCAGCGCCTTTCTTATCAATTTCATGAGCGCGGTCCATATTTTCGTTTACCGTGCTCTTGCAGAACGACCACTTTGATGTACGCAAACCAAAACTAGTTTGTTCTCACGCCAGAATATTCATTGGCGATTCTTGTCTCTACAATGACTGAACAACCAAATACCTCAACCACTCAACCACCGCCTCTGAACTTCATCGCCATCCTGCGAGAAATGCTTCGCGCCTCTGACAAGGTCAGCGATCTGATCTTCAGCCCCGGGCGCCCACCGCAAGTCGAGCTCGCTGGAAAACTCGTGCCAGTACGCATCGCGGGCCTGGAAAAACTTACTCCGGCCCACACCGCGGGAATTGCCAAATTGATCATCGGCAACCAGCAAGCCGCTATCGAAAGCCTGGAGAAAAGCGGCTCCGCCGACCTCTCTTTCAGCGTTCCGGGCGACGCTCGTTTCCGCGTAAACATCTTCAAACAACGCGGCACGCACGCGATAGTCATGCGCGTGATTCCGATGCGCCCGCCGAAGTTCAGCGATTTCAATCTCCCGCAGCAGCTCATGGAAATCGCCGATATCAAGAACGGCATCGTTCTCGTAACTGGTCCAACAGGCAGCGGCAAGAGTTCGACACTCGCCGCCGTGATCGACCTGATCAACGAAACGCACTACTACCACATCGTAACGATCGAAGATCCGATCGAATTTCTGCACACGCACAAAAACTCGACCATTCACCAGCGCGAGCTTCACTCAGATACGCCCAGCTTCGCGATTGCTTTGCGCGCGGCGTTGCGACAGGCGCCGAAAGTGATCCTGGTTGGCGAAATGCGCGACCGCGAGACCATCGAAGTCGCACTTGAAGCCGCCGAGACGGGCCACCTGGTCCTATCAACGTTACACACGATCGACGCCTCGAAGACGGTGGACCGCATCATCGGCGTGTTCCCGAAGAACGAGGAGAAAGCGATCAGAACACGTATCGCACAGTCGTTCCGGTTTATCGTGTCGCAGCGACTGATCCCTTTGCCTGACGGCAAGGGAAGAGTGGCCGCGATGGAGATACTGAAGTCGACGATGCGTACGCGCGAATACATCGAGAAAGGTGAGTCGGAAGGGAAGTCGTTGATCGACGCGATGGAGCAGGGCGATCAGGACGGCATGCAGACTTTCGATACTGTGATTGAACGATTCATTCGAGACGGCGTGGTGAGCATCCAAACCGCGCTGCCGTACGCGACCAATCAGAACAACCTGCTCCTGAAAATTGCAGACCTCGCCGGCGCCCCACCACCGCAACCCGCGCCCGAAAAGCCGCGCGACGAAACCTCGATGCTCGACCTTATCGAGCCCTGATCAGTGTGAATCGGCGGCTAATTTGCTATCATCGGCGGACCCGGCCGTAGATTTTGATTATGCTTTTGAAGGTTCAAAAGGTCTTATGTGGCCTTGTTATTCTGGCAGCCTTCTCTCCCATCACAGCACACGCCGAAGACGAAATTCGCATTGAGGTGCGTCCGGGCGCAGAGCTGAAAGTTCGAAACGACTACGGAAACGTCACGGCCGAGGTGTGGTCCAACACCTATGTCGCCGTCTCTGCAACGATCGAGGGCGCGACGGCACTTAGCCGGTCGCCGATCATCATCGACAATCGCGGATCGCTCGTCAGCATCTCCGTCGTCCGAAGGCCGGTGGATCCGGTTGTTTCAATTCATCTGAAAGTAAAAGTTCCGGGCGATGCCGACGTCACTGCACGCTCTGCGCGCGGCACCATCAAATCGTCCCTGAGCGGCGAAGCAAAAACAGAAACGCAGCCGTTTCAAACACGTCTCGGAAACGGCGGCCGGAAAGTCGATATAGAAACACAGGCAGGAGACATACTCCTGACTTATGCTGCGGCTGCTCCGGAGATTTCAAGCAGTTCGACGCCGCGGCAACCCGAACTCATCGGCGGGGGCGCATCGAAAACAGCAGCGGGAACTCCCGCCGATCCAGTGCCGGAAAGTGAGATCAGCGAAGGCGACGTCATTCGTGTCGATTCGCAACTCGTAACTCTCAACATCAGCGTTATTGATCGGGGCACGAATCGAGGACTGACTGGCCTGGGCCAATCTGATTTCGCATTGTTCGAGGACGGCCAGGAACAGCGGATCATCCAGTTTGACTCGTCGGCAGCGCCCTTCGACATGTTCTTGCTGATCGATCTATCGGGATCGACGCGGGAAGTAATCAAGCTGATCCGCGCTGCCGCCACGCGCTTCGTCGAAGCTGCACGGCCTGCAGATCGAATTGCCATCATCACTTTCGCAGGGGAACCAACGGTCGTCTCGACGTTGACTGCCGATCGTGAATTGCTGCGACAGCGAATCGAGACGATCGATACAGCACGCGGCGACACGAAGCTTTACGACGCGACAAATTTCACGATGGCGGAGGTCCTGAAAGATTCGAAGAAATCGAGAAGGACTGCTATCGTACTGATGAGCGACGGCCTTGATGGAACAATCCCCGGCGTCAGCGGCCAGCAGGGATCAAAAACTTCGTACCAGGACACACTGCGAAATATTCAGGAGTTCGACGGTGTTTTGTATACGTTGTGGCTGAACACTGAGTATGAAGCGATGAGCCCGCTCGATACTCAGCCCGAGGCCTTCGACGCTGCTTACGAACGCATGAAGGAGATGGCAGATGCGGGCGGCGGCGTGTTTTATCCGGTCGAGCGGCTGACGGATCTGGCGGGCGCGTACGAGCAGGTCGTCGCCGATCTTGGAACCATGTACAGTTTGGCTTATCGTCCGGCAAACAGCGTTCGCGACGGGCGCTGGCGGGCGATTCGCATCCGTGTTAACCGCAACAACGCAGTGCCGCGCGGCAAACGTGGTTATTATGCTAATTAGACTCGCCCTCGTTTTACTTCTCTTCTTGAGCCTTGCGGCGAGTCAGGATCCCGTTGAGACAATTCGGATTGATTCAGATCTTGTCGATCTGAAAGTGAGCGTGCTTGGGTTCGCGCCAAACATGCCGCCGCCTCTCCTGGAGCCGAAAGATTTCTTAGTGATCGAAGACGGCGAGCCACAGGAGATCTCGTTCTTCGCTGCCGCCGACGCGCCTTTCGATCTCGTCCTGTTGCTCGACCTCTCCGGATCGAATTCCAAGAACCTGAAGATGATTCGAAACTCCGCGAAGCGATTTGTCGACGCTGCTCGCGATGTTGATCGAATCGCGCTCGTAACGTTTACAGATCAGCCGGCGTTGTACTCGTCGTTCAGTTTGGATCGCCGTAAGTTGAAAAAGATGATCGACGAGATGGACGACGCGATCGGCGGTACAAACTTCTGGGATTCGATGGATTACGTGTTGAAAGATCTGATACCGCAGGGCGGTTTGCGTCGCAGCGCAGTAGTGGTGATGACTGACGGCATCGACAACGCGTTGCCGGATGTTCCCGGGCCCGGCTCCCGGCTACCGTTTGAATCATTGCTCGAGAGAATCCGGAACTCCGAAACGATCGTCTTCCCGATCTACCTCGATACTGAAGAGGAGAACGTGAAGCGCTATCACGTTCCACGCGCTGCATACGCGCTCGCGCGCGAACAACTCGGACAGATCGCTTCTGTTTGCGGAACGCCGATGTATAAAGCTGCACGGCTGAGCGATCTCGAAGAGGTTTACGCCCAGGTGGTTCGCGATTTGAGTACCGTCTACAGCATCGGCTACCGGCCAACAAACCGGGCACTGGACGGTAAGTGGCGCAACGTCGAAGTCCACCTGATCCACCGCTCCGATATCTACGCGCGGACGAAACGCGGATACTACGCGAAAGCACGCAGCTAATCCCCGTGTTTGTCCGCGTAAATCCGCGGATCAGATTCGCGCTTGTAAATGTTTTGGGCAGGACTATAATGCACGGGAGATTAATCGACCACCCCGCAATCTCTAGTCGCCATTCGGAGGGTATTTCGATGAGAAAAGCTTCCCGCCTCCCAGCGTTGTTGATTGTTTCCGCGCTGGTACTTTGTTGTTCGATCGTCAGTCAGGCTCAAAACCGCGAAAAATTCGTGATTTCGGCCCGGGCAGGCGGGATTAATGCCATCAGCGGTGGCGCCACTGTTTACCCGCGCGGGGAATCTGACTGGCACCAGCTCTCGATTACCGACGACCTTGAGTCCGGCGATCGGGTGCGCACCGCTTTCGATGGGCGCGTCGAAATTCTTCTGAATCCGGGTTCTTACCTGCGTCTCGGCGGGAATTCAGAGGTCGAGTTGTTGAATAACACCCTCGAAAACCTCGAAGTTAAGCTATTGCGAGGCACCGCCATCGTCGAGGCTACGGGTGCTGATGGACTCGAACTGAACATCGGGATCAGCACGCCGCACACGAGGCTGGCGATTGTCCGCCAGGGGCTCTACCGCCTTAACGTCGTTCCGGAGGACGCGACAGAGCTGATCGTTCGCAAGGGCCGCGTGATTCTCAGCGATTCCCAAAAGGTAAAAGGCGGAAACAAGGTGGTTTTCAACGCCACCAACGTCTCGGTCGCGAAACTCACGAAAGAAGAGAAGAAGCTCAAAGACAGGGAAGAGGTGGACGTTTGGAGCAAGGACCGGGCGGAAACGCTTGCGAAGGCCAATCGTCGCATCAGCGAGCGTATGCTCACCTCGGCGTTTGCCGCGTTTTCAGATACCGACCCGTTCTCAAGAGGACGGCTTGGGTTCTGGTTCTATAACGCGAATGCCAGATGCTATACGTTCCTGCCGTTCTATTACGGCTGGGGCTCACCATACGGCAATTCATATTCAACCTCGGTTTACTACACTCCAACCAACTCGTATCCTCGGGGCGGCGGCGGTTCAAACGGGAACGGGAACAGCGGCGGCGGGTCTTATCCGTCGGGCGGCAGCAATGGCGGTGGTAATCACTCGGGAGGCGGCGGCGGTACGTACCGGCCGGCACCTCCACCAAGCTCTGGACCGTCCGGGGGCTACGGAAATGGGCCTGTGAGCCGTCCGTCGCCGAGAGTCGATTCAGACGGCGCGCGAATGCCTCGGAAGAGCATGGAACGGCTGCCAAACGACTAATTCCGGGTTCAGTAGAAACGGAGGCTTGCCTGCTGTTGTAAGCGGCAAGCCTCTTTTATTTGCCTTTCAGAAGCTCATCCAGCTCTTCGTTGATGAGTGCCTTGATTTCCGGCTGTTTGAGTCCGGCGAGGATTAACTGCGTCAGGGCCGTGCGAAGCTGGGCTCTGAGCCGATCGTCGGGCTTTTCCTTGAGGGTCTGAGCGATCACCACAGCGCCCGAGCCGTGCTTCACGCGGATTAGACCCTCTTTTTGTAGACGTCTGTAGGCGAAAGCGACGGTGTTCAGGTTTACGCCGAGGTCTGATGCGACCTGGCGCACTGGCGGAAGCAGCGTCCCTTCCTGCAGTTCTCCACGTGCAATCAGCGTTTTGATCTCGTCTACCAGTTGCTGGTAAAGCGGACGTGCATCGCGTTCATCGACTGTTACAAACATAATTGTCCAGTGATTCTATACACTAGACAATTCGTTGCGCAAGCTGGATGGCGGATTCGACGACTGAGTCGAGCCGCGGATTGGGCGTCACCGTGTCGCCGGTGATAAAGAGGTTGGGCACGGATGTGCGCGGATCGGAGCCCTGGGCGGGAGTTGTGCCGAGGACCATGCCGAGCTTGCGGCGTGTTTGGTCGTAATAGGTGCGTGGGTTTGCGGATTCGATGATTTCGCCGTCGCTGCCGAGTTCGGGAAGGGATTTGTGGATTCGTGTCCAAAACTGTTCTAAGGCAGCCTGGTCCCATTCTTCGTAGTCTTCCTCGCTCGTCTGATACGTGAACCATTCATCGACTTCAGTGCGAGTCGTGAACGTCGCGGCGCCATTGGCGACTGCAACTGTGAATTCGCCTTCAGTGTCCTTGACGAGCATTCGTGGGCTCGGGAGGCGTGCGGCGGCTGATGCACGGATACTCGCGTAAACCACGTAGACGCCGGTTCCTTGAAGGGAATTCAGGTGCTTTTTGATCTCCGGTGGTGTGCGGTTGAGGCCCACGAGTTTGCCGTACGTGTCCCAGATCGTCAGATTGCTGACGATGGCTTTCGAAGCAAACATGCGTTCGCCACTCAGCAGATCGACTCCGGTTGCGCGTCCTGAGTCATCGTACGAAAGCCGCAGTACCGGGCTGTTCAAACGCACGTTTCCGCCACTGCGCTTGATCGCCTCCGCAAGCCGTTCCGCCAAACTGGCCGGACCGCCGTCGACCACGTAGAGATGTCCATGAGAGGTATCGATCACGTCGGCGCCGTCGCTTTGCCTGATCACTAGCGGCGAACCGAGCAACGACACGCGAGGAGCATCGACCGGCAGTTCTGAAAAGAGTTTCTCGTAGACTCCGCCGGGGCCGAACGACGTGTAAAGACCCATTCCAGGCTCGAAGTCATAACCTCCAAACTCAACTCGCCCAATGCACCCGCCAACCTGCGACTGCCGCTCCAGCAGGCAAACGTTCACGCCGCGCGCAGACAGCAGCGCCGCGACGGTCAGTCCACCGATACCGCCTCCCACAACTACAACGTCGTATGACATGCAGTGTTATTTGAGCAGGTCTTTATCGACTAAGCCGCTAGCCACAATCACGACCGACTGAATTCCGTTAAAGACGAGATGAATGATGAAGGAGGGAAGCATTGAGCCCGTCACCGCGCGCGCGACCGTCAGCACAATACTCAGCATCGTGATCATGATGATCACCGAGATATTGTTCTTGTACTGCAACACGTGTACGCCCGCGAATAACAGCGAAACCACGGCGATCGCGATACCCATGCCCGCTGCCTTCTCGACTGCCGGATACAACACGCCCCGGTAGATCACTTCCTCCACGAGGGGCGCCGTCGCGAGCGCGACGAATGCTGTCGCAACACGCGTGTACATCGAGCTTTCGATCAGCAGGTCGAGGTCAGTCTTCTGTCCTCCATAGAGCGTCGTGACCACGTAAGCGAAGCCCAAAAGCACGGCAGCGAGCAAAACGGATATCAGTGTCACGATTACCGGAGGTGCAAACTCAGGCCACTCAAACTTTATTGCCTTCCAGAATGAGTATGGCTTTCCCTCGCCGAGAATGCTGCGCGTGACGAACAGCGTCAACAAATGTGCAGGCACGATGGCCGCAACGGACACGAAGAGCACGCCTGTGCTGGTCAGGATCTCCGGATAGAATTTGCCCGCCTGCACTGATGCGTAAATGATGTACGGAATCGCGAAGATTACCGGAACAAACAGGAGCAGCCCGATGCTGGTCGTCCAGATGGCCAGTGCTTTTACAACTTCCAGCCATGGCAGCCACCTGATCTCTCTTGCACTCAGTTCCTTAACTTCAGGCGTTGGGACGGGCGGTTCCGCGTGTTGTTCGCTCAGCGGCGTTATCTGTTGGGAGGTTTCTTCGGTAAACACTTTACGGAGTTTGCCACAAGTCAGCACGAGCCGCAAAAAGCACGGTTCAGACAGCCGGGTATTCCATCTCCAGCATCGGCGCGCCCACTCGCGGCGCGGCCAGCATCAGGCCGATGATCGTCTTCGCATCCTGTATCTCACCGCTCGTGATCATTTCGAGTGCATCGGCGATCGGCATGCGCACGACGTCGAGAATCTCGTCCTCTTCGGGCGACTGTTTTCCTTCAGTGAGCCCGGTCGCGAGATAAACCCACATCTTCTCTTCGCAGAACCCCGGCGAAACAAAAAATTCTGACAACTTCTCCAGCCGTTCAGCGCGAAGCCCGAGCTCTTCTTCGAGCTCGCGGGCCGCTCCGGCTTCCGGCCGTTCACCGCTTGCAAGTGTGCCGGCCGGCACTTCCAGAAGATAACGTACGGTTGGGTGTCGATACTGCCGGACCAGCATCACCGTACCGTCGTCGTGTACCGGCACAATTACAGCGCTGCCGCCGTGATGAACAACTTCACGCTGGTACGTGAGTTCGCCCTCGCGGATCGTGTCGACGGTGACCTTGAAGACGCGGCCCTCAAAAATTTTCTGGCTGTTGACTATCTGCGGCGGTTCTTTGTGTGGCGTACTCATCTTGTTTTTCCAGGCTCAGGATCGTCGGTCGCACCTCGCCAATGAGGTAGAGCGATCCGGCAACACAAATTAGACCATACGGGGGCGTCTTCTCGCGTGCAACTCGCAGCGCCTCGGTGCTCGATGCGTTTTCGATGACCATTCCGCCAGCGTAACGACTTGCAATGGTTTGGAGCAACTCGATCGACGCGCTTCTGGGATTTTCAATGGCCGTCAAAATCAGAAGATCGGCAACGGGAAACAGTCGCTCGCCGATCTGATCGAGTTGCTTATCACGCATTGCTCCAAAAACCAAAGTCAGCGGGCGTGGCGCGAATGCGTCGAGATAATCTCTGAGCGACTCGCACCCGGCAACATTGTGCGCTCCATCGAGGAGAAATGCAGGTCTGTGTGGGATTAGTTCGAGTCTGCCGGCGTGTTCTGTGTTTGCGATGCCGTCGACAATCGCTGAAGAGGGAATGTTGAAGCCCTCGAGATTCAACGCGTCTGCGAGTCGAATCGCTACGGCGGCATTGTCGATCTGGTGCCGCCCGCGTAGCCCGACGCAGATTTCGGGCAGTGCTTCGAATGAGAAGCAATAGCGACCGTCGGCGGTCGTGTTTGTTATCGCATGCGAACGATCGTCGATCACGGGCGTGACACCAGTCTCGTCGCAGCGGCGTAACAAAACAGCCATTGCTTCGAGTTGTTGTTTTGCAATGACGGCACGTACACCCGGGCGGATGATCGCCGCTTTCTCGGCTGCGATGCTCTCGATCGTATGGCCAAGATATTCCTGATGGTCCAAAGCGATCTGCGTGATCCCGACGATACGCGCGTTCGCGGCGGTGGTTGAATCCAGCCTGCCGCCGAGGCCTGTTTCGAGTATCGCCAGCTCGATGCGGGCATTTCGAAACGCAAGCAACGCGATTGCGGTTAGCTGTTCAAAGAAAGTGGGGAGGGCTTCGATCTGTTTGTCGTGAAGGAGTTGTTTTGAAACGTCGCCGACGACGGTTGCGCAGGCTGCGAACTCGTCAGTCGTGATCGACTGGCCTGCGACCTTGATACGTTCGGTGATGGAGACGAGATGAGGTGACGTGTAGAGACCACATTTGATGCTGGCAGTGCGACAGATGGAATCGAGCATCGTGGCTGTCGAGCCTTTGCCGTTCGTTCCTGCGATCTGGACTGAAGGGAAAGCGCGTTCCGGATGATCGAGAGCGGCGAGCAGGAGTTCGGTGTTGCGGAGGCCCAGCTTCATCGTGAGGGTCTCGTGACCAAGACTCAGTAGATACTGGACCGCCGCTTCAAAATTCATAATCAACGTCCCTTGACAGGATTACAGGATGAACAGAATTTACATGTAAATCCTGTTCATCCTGTAATCCTGTCAAAGGTTTTGGAGCTAATCTTTGAGCTTTGCGGCGCGGCGGGCGCGTTCAATATCGGATTCGCCGTGGATCTCGGGGTTCATCATGAAGTTGAGCAGCCTCACAAGGTAGTCGCGCATTTCGCGGCGGTCGACGATCGCGTCGATCATGCCGTGGTCCAACAGGAACTCTGATCGCTGAAAGTCTTTCGGCAGCTTTTGACGAATCGTTTGTTCGATCACGCGCGGACCTGCAAACCCGATCAGCGCCTTCGGTTCAGCGATGATCACATCGCCGAGCATTGCAAAACTCGCCGTGACGCCGCCTGTCGTCGGATCGGTAAGCACAGAAACGAACGGCAAGCGTGCTTCGTCGAGCGCCGCAAGCGCCGCAGAGATCTTCGCCATCTGCATGAGCGACAGCGTGCCTTCCTGCATGCGTGCGCCTCCCGACGCCGAGAAAATAACCACGGCGCTATGCTCTTCCATCGCGCGCTCGATCAGACGCGTCACTTTCTCGCCCACCGCCGATCCCATCGAACCGCCGATGAACGACATGTCCATCGCACCCGCGACCACCGGATGGTCTCCCACCGTGCCGCGTCCATTGATGATTGCTTCGGGAAGGCCGGTAGAATCCTTTGCCTGTTTGATACGTTCCGAGTAAGGCTTGCTGTCGACGAACTCGAGTGGATCGATCGACGTAACTTCCGCGTCGATCTCTTCAAATTTACCGTCGTCAAAAAGCAGCGACAGGCGTTCACGCGCGCCGATGCGGAAGTGATAGCTGCAGTGTTTGCAGACCTGTAGACCGTCTTCGAGCTCGCCCTTGAACAGATGCGCTTCGCATCCGTCGCACTTTACAAAGACGTTCTCGGTTTTGACGACGCGTTCTTCGGGTGGAACCGCCTCAATTCGTTTGTTCTTCTTGGTGAACCAGGCCATAGGGATGCCGGGAAGGGTAGCACAAACCCCACCGGGTTAAAACTCAATCCCCTGCTGTGCGCGGATTCCGGCGGTGAATGGGTGCTTGATCTCGGTCATTTCCGTGACGAGATCCGCGGCTTCGATCAACTCCGCGGGCGCGTCGCGGCCCGTGACGACGATGTGCAGCGCCGGTTGTGCAGCGCGAATTGAACGGAACTCGGCGACAACCTCGTCGACGGGAAGCATCTTGTAACTGAGCACGTAGACCAGTTCGTCAAACACGAGCAGGTCGTAATCGCCCGAACGAAGTTTCTCTACGCAGAGGGCCCACGTTTCGCGTGCGGTCTTGATGTCCTGTTCGGGGTTTTTTGTGTCCCACGTGAAGCCGTCGCCCATCGTGTGGACCTCGATGCCGAGTTTTTCAGCGGAGACGTGTTCGCAGTAGCGATCGTTGCGCGACTTCATGAACTGAATCATGCAGCAGTTCAAGCCGCGTCCGGCGGCGCGCATCAGGAGGCCGAGCGCGCAGGTGGTTTTGCCTTTGCCGTTGCCGGTATGGACCATGAGAAGTCCACGCGTCTTCTCCTGGTAATCCTCGCGGCGCCACTTGTACTTTTTCTCTTTGGTTGACATCGCCTTATTAAGACTTCAGTGCGTCTTCGGTGATGTCGGCGTTGCCGTTCGCGCGTTTCACTGCGTCCTGGAGGAGCGCGACGATCGTGCCCTCGGCTTCTTCCCAGCTTCCGCGGAGCGTGCAACCCGCCGCGTTGCGATGCCCGCCGCCGCCAAACTTCTCCGCGACTTTTGCCACGTTGACGTCGCCTTTCGATCTCAGGCTGGTGCGATAAATTCCGGGCTCACACTCCTTCAGCAACGCAACGGCTTCAACCTCGCCAACCGTCAGCGGATAGTTAACAAACCCGTCCGCATCTTCATCAGAAGCCGCGGCCTGACGCTGCATATCGAGCGACTGCCGCATGCACGCGACCCGCCCGCTCTCGTCTCGTCTCGCGGTGGACAACACCGCGCCCATCAACTGAATCCTGCTCCACGGGTAACTTGCAAACACGGCCTCGGCAGTCTTCGCGGGCTTAACACCTGTGCGAACAAGCTCGGAAGCGACTTTGAACGTGCGCTCAGTCGTGTTGGAGTAATGGAACGATCCGGTATCGGTTATCAACGCCGTGTACACACACTCTGCGATCTCTTTCGTGACGCGAACGCCGGTCGCTTTGCAGAGGTTGTAGATCATCTCACCGACTGCGGACGCAGTGGAGTCGATCCAGTTGATGTTGCCGAAGAGTGCAGTCGTCGAATGATGATCGATGTTGACGACAAACTGCTTTTCAAGATCGACGAGACCGGGCCGGCTAATGTCGGAACATTCGATCACGAAAACAGCGTGATAGGAAGGATCGACTGAAGGTGTGACGCGTACATCGGCAGCGCCGGGGAGTTGCTGGTATGCGTGTGGAACCGGATCGCGCATGATGACTTCGACATCTTTATCGAGTGCGCGCAGCAACCAGTAAAGACCGAGTGACGATCCGAGGCTATCGCCATCGGGACGGATGTGCGAGGTGATCGCGAAACGACGTTTTGCCTCGATCAGCTCGACGACTTGACTAAGCATGGTGCAAACAAAAAGACCAAAGCCCAGGAATAGGCCTTATATGACCTATAGGCCGTATAGGACGTATTAAGAGCTCTGGTCGCTAGCTTCTTCTTCCTTTCTTTCCCAATCCCGCTCAATCTCCAGCAACAGTTGATCAACGCGCTCACCTTCCTCTTCGACCCGATCGCGGACGAAGTGAATCTCGGGTGTGCGCGGGAGATTCAACGAGAGTCCAAGTTGTTTCCGCACGTACGGCGCCGCGTGCTTCAAAGCTGCGAGTGCTTCCTGGTGCTCTTTCTCGTCACCTGCCACCGTGACGTAAACACGCGCCGCACGCTTATCAGCCGACAAACGAACGTCAGTGACCGTGACCATTGTCAATCGTGGGTCTTCCAGTTCGTAGCCGACAATCTGAGCGATCTCCTCTTTGAGAGTGTCCGCTGTTCTTTCCTTACGCCGCATTGCAGCCTTACTTCTTACAGTTCAGTCGCCGCGACTCGCTCGATGACGTACGCCTCAATCTGATCCCCAACCTTAACGTCGTTGAAGTTTTCCAGACTGATACCACACTCAAAGCCCTCGCGAACTTCCGATACGTCGTCCTTGAACCGGCGCAGCGATGAGATATTGCCTTCCCAACTCACTACACCATCGCGAATCAGACGCGCACGCGCGTTGCGACGAATCGATCCATCGATGACCATGCAGCCGGCCACTGTTCCAGCCTTCGGAACGCGGAACACTTCTCTGACTGCCGCCTTGCCGAGGATTCGCTCCTTCTCAATGGCTTCGAGCATGCCGATCATGGCCGCGCGAATCTCTTCCTCAACCTTGTAAATGATCGAGTGGAGACGAATGTCGACGCCTTCCTGTTTCGCAACATCCGCAGCACGTGCTTCAGGTCGAACGTTGAAACCGATGATCACAACGGCCGACGACGACGATCCCGCCTGCGTTGCAGAACCAAGCAACACGTCGGATTCGGTAATCGCACCCACGCCCGATCGAATCACTTTCACCTTCACGCGATCCGTCGAGAGTTTTTGCAACGTCGACTTCAACACCTCGACCGAACCCTGAACGTCGGCCTTGATGATGACCAGCAGTTCCTTGACTTCACTCTCTCCCAACGCTTCGATACCACGTTTGGTCGTCTGTAGCAGGGCTGCCTGGCGGCTCAACATCTGGCGATGTTGTGAGATCGACTGGGCCTTCGTGATGTCTGAAACTACCTGGAAACTCTCGCCCGCCTGCGGTACACCCTGCAGACCAAGCACTTCAACAGGTGTCGCTGGCCCAGCTTCGGTGATCGGTTCGCCGCGATCGTTGAACATCGCGCGAACGCGTCCATAAATCTGGCCCACGATGAACGGATCGTGAACTCTCAGCGTGCCCTGTTGGACCAGGACTGTCGCCACAGCACCACGACCACGATCGAGTTTTGCTTCGAGCACGACTCCCGACGCCAAACGCGTCGGACTGGCGCGCAGGTTCAGGATGTCGGACGTCAACAGGATCGTCTCGAGCAGCGTGTCGAGGTTCTGACGCTTCTTCGCGGAGACCTGGACCATTTCGGTTTCACCGCCCCACTCGAGTGGCGACAATCCCTGTTGTGCCAGCTCCTGTCGAACTCGATCCGCGTTCGCATCCGGTTTGTCGATCTTGTTGATTGCAACAATGATCGGAACACCGGCGGCCCGCGAGTGCTCGATAGCTTCGATCGTCTGTGGCATCACGCCGTCGTCCGCCGCAACCACGAGCACGACGATGTCTGTCGCTTTCGCACCGCGGGCACGCATCATCGTGAACGCTTCGTGACCCGGCGTATCGAGAAACACGACGCGACGCGTCTCAGCCGGAGCATCGGGATTCGGCACCTGCACGCTGTACGCGCCGATGTGCTGCGTGATACCGCCAGCTTCACCGGCTGCAACGTCGGTCGTACGAATACCGTCGAGCAGCGACGTCTTACCGTGATCGACGTGACCCATGACAGTGACGACAGGAGCGCGTGGTAATTCAACGTCGTCCGCGTCAGCCGCGATGAGTTCTTCAAACTCCTCTTCGGCCACCATCTCTTCAAACGGCACGAAAGAGACGTCGTAACCGAACCGTTTGCCGAGATCCGCGGCAACGTCGTCCATCAACGGCTGGTTGATGGTTGCGAAGACGCCGCGCTGAAGTAGCAGGCTCACCACGTCTTTCGGTTTGATACCCAGCTTCTCTGCGAATTCCTTGACCGTGGATCCTTCGATCAGGCGAACGGCTTTCAATTCGCCGGAACCGGGAACTTCAAGTCGTCCCGCGATGCGGTCTTCGAGTGAAAGTGCCTTCGGCGGTGGAATGAAATCGCTTCTATCAAACTTCCCGGCCTTGCCCTCGATCTTCCGGCCTCCGCGCGGACTGCTGCGACGCGAACGACGCCGTCCTGCATCCGGTGGTGGAATGTAAGTCGTCTGCGGAGTCGCGGTTTCACCCGGCGTTCCGAGACGTTCGGATCGCGGAAGTGAAGGACGCTCTCTGACTCTCGACTGGCGATGGTCCACACGCTCCTTCGGAACGATGACCGGCGGCGGCGTGGGCGCAGGCGCGCGTTCACCGGGCCGAATGCCGGCATTGAGTGCGGCCGCAGTGGGTCGCAATACTCTGACTTGTCGCGAAGGCGGCGGTGGTGTTACTGGTGCCACAGGTTTTACTACTTCTGCTCCGTTCGTTGGCGCGACGACTTCGGGCGCCCTCACTGGTTCTTCAACTACAACAGGGGGCTCAACGGGTGCCGCGGCGACGGGCGCGGGTGCTTCCTCAACCATGGGCGGCGCAGGAGGCGCCTCCTCAACGACAGGAGCTTCAGCGCGTGCGGGCGGCGGACTCAACTTCTTAACGAGCCGCGTCATCGGGGGCTTAACAGCAGCAGGTTGCGCAGCAGGAGTAGAAGCAGGGGCGGGTGCTTCGACCACCTCGGGCGGAGGCGGCGCGGTGGCAACAACTGGTTCCGGCTCGTGGGCTTCGGTCTCGACGGCTTCGGCGGCTTCGACGACGGGGGCTTCCGGCGTGGGCAGCACTGCGCGCTTCACGACTTTCACCGCGCGCTTGGCCGTTGTCTCTTTCTTCGGAAAGTACTTGTTCCGAATCTTCTCAGCCAGCTCTTTCGACACCGAGTTCGAGGGAACGCTCACGTCGACACCCTCACGACGCACCTCTTCGATGAGTCGCTTGGTGTCGAGCTTTAATTCTTTGGCGAGATCGTAAATACGAACTTTCGAGGAAACTGTCATGCACTCCTTCTCAGACGCTTGTTTATGCGTCCTGACAACCTAAAGTGATTGGGAACCACTCGCCCAACCACTTCCAGGCGTCGGATCAGAGATTCGGCGCGTGACAGTAGGGGCTAAGCGGGCAACACAAACGGCCCAAACAGACCGCAGTTGTGTTGTAACTACGTAGCTGCATCACTGCTTCTCATCGTCCCCACTCCCGCCTGATGCAGCATCTTCCGATTCTGCGGGAGCCGGCGTTTCTGCTTCATCGGCGGTGGTGGCTTCTGAAGCAAATTCTTCATCTTCCGCCAGAACTTCCGCCGCAACTTCCTCGATGGCTTCGAAGGCTTCGACGCCCGAAGAGGTTACGTCAGGAGACGGCGTGATTGTGTCAGGTCGCAAGTCGCGACCGGGTTCCTGTAACGCTATCTCGTCAGCAGGAATCGGCTCGGCTTCGGTGAGTGACACCGGATCGGCTGATTCCCACGCCCTGATATCGGCTTCAGCGGTGAACGGAACACCGTTCTCAACGGCTTCGTCGTAACCAGCGGCAGTTGACTCAGGCGAAGGCTCGACTTCTTCTTCCATCGATTCGTCAAACTCTGCTGAAACTGCGTGCTGTTCTTCCGTCATTTCGCCTTCACCCAAACTACGATTGCGCATTGCGACTACTGCCTGCGCAGCGTTCAGGATTACTTCTGCGTCATCCAAACTCACGTCGAGGAACTCGACGATATCGTCCACTGACGTTTGTGCAAGCGCGTCGATATCGTTGATGCCGTGCTCTGCGAGCGCCTCAGCCTGCTGAGGTGTAACGCCTTCAATCGCCGAGAGTGGCACCGCTTCCCCGGAAGCAATGAGTGCACCCATCTGCTCGGTGACTTCGCGCTTGATCTCTTCCTCGCTGCGGATGTCGATGTTCCAGCCCACGAGCTTGGTCGCGAGTCGCACGTTCTGTCCGCGCTTACCGATTGCCAGTGAAAGCTGGTCTTCGTTGACGATGACTTCCATCTGGCGATTTTCAATGTCAGTGATCCTGACCTGATTGACCTTGGCCGGCGAAAGCGCGTTCGCGGCAAACACCGAAGGCTCGTCAGACCACTCGATAATGTCGATCTTCTCACCACGCAACTCGCGGATGATCGCCTGCACGCGGGAACCCTTCATACCGACGCACGCGCCGACCGGATCGACGTCGCGTTCGTTCGACATCACGGCGATCTTGGCGCGCTCACCAGGCTCGCGGACGGCCGACTTGATCACGACGGTGCCGTCGTAGATTTCAGGCACTTCCATCTCAAAGAGCCGCAAAAGCAACTCTGGAGATGTGCGCGAAACCTCGACTTGCGGTCCTTTGGATTCCTTCGACACGTTATTGATAACTACTCGAATTCGTTCGCCCTGGTTCCACTGCTCACCGCGCGACTGTTGCGAACGTGGAAGAATCGCTTCCAGGTTGCCGAGATCGACGATGATGTTTCCGCGTTCAAAGCGTTTGACGTAACCGTTGACAAGATCGCCGATCTTGTCGATGTACTGCTCGTAGACGTTGCTACGCACGGCATCGCGCACCTTCTGAAACAGGATCTGTTTTGCCGTTTGTGCCGCGATACGTCCCAATTCCTCCATCGGCAACGGCAGCAGCAGCGCGTCGCCTAGTTCGACTTCATCGCCGGCCAGTTCGCGGGCTTCGGCGATAGAGAGTTCGGTAGCCGGATTTTCAACTTCGTCAACGACGACTTTCGACGCCGAGAGCTCGATCCCGGTCTCGGAATTCCAATCAACCTGGATGTCTTCACCGGAGCGAAACTGTTTTTTGGCGGCCGCCCTGACGGCCTCCTTCATTGCTTCTATAACGAGATCGCGTTCGATGCCCTGTTCCTGGCAAAGCGCCTCGATATTCTGTGCAATCGATGAACTCATGAAAGTCTCTCTATTTTATATGGCCTGCTCGGCGCAGCTCCTCGTTTACATCCACCTCGAGGTTAGCCTTGGTGATCCAGTCGAGAGGAACACGCACCTGCCCGCTAGTTCGATCTTCAAAAAGCACTTCGTCGCCATCAACTCCCAGCAAACGGCCCCGGAAATTGCGCTGGCCGCCAATCGGCTGGCGCGTCTTCATCTTCGCGTTGCTGCCTGCGAACCGTTCGTAGTCAGCGCGTTTATAAAGACCTCTTTCGAGCCCGGGCGACGAAACTTCGAGGGTGTAGGGAGCATGGATAAAGTCTTCCACATCCAGAATCGTCCCGAGATGAGTGCTCACTTCCGAGCAATCCTCGTGGGTCACACCTTGCGGCTTATCAATGTATATACGAACAATCGGCTTGTTCTCGGGGCCGGCGACCTCGGCGTGAACCAGCTCGAGGCCATGGTCGATTGCAACTTGTTCGGCTAATTCCTGAACCCTTGCTGCAATCGATTCGTTCGCCATTGCCATCTCCGCGGTTTCTCGCACAAAAGAAAAAGTGGGCGCGAAACCCACCGGACGAGAACCCGTGCCTTCGAGCAAGCCGTGAATTATACGGAAACAGAACGCCTGAGGCAAACGCCGAAACCCTTAAATAAACAGCCTCTTGAAATCCTGTAAATCTTGAAAATCCTGTAATCCTGTCAAGCTGATAGTTTTGCCTTCACGACCTCGCTAACAGTCCTGCCATCCGCGTTTTTGCCCGCCAAAGCCGCCTGCACGGCCTTCATCACTTTCCCCATATCTTTCATGGAACTGGCACCGGTGTCCGCGATCGCGGCAGCGACTGCCTGTTCGATCTCCTCGGTCGAGGCAGCCTGCGGTAAGTAGGTTTCGATAACGTCGATCTCAGCCTGCTCTTTGGCGACGAGTTCTGCGCGTCCGGCTTTGTCGTACTGCTCGATCGAGTCGCGACGTTGTTTGACGAGCGAGCGCAGCAGTTTCTGCACGTCGTCATCATCCAGCTCGGAGCCTTTCTCGATCTGGCGGTTCATCATCGCAGCTTTCACCATGCGCAACGTGGACGTACGTGGCGCGTCCTGCGCTTTCATCGCTGCCGTCAGATCCGAAACGATCTGCTTACCAAGACTCATCTTCTAATCCTCCCAAAAAATCCGGTGTAATCCGTGGCTAATTCTACGGAACAAACTCAGGAACCGTTAAGTCACCCAAGAGCCTCCGCTGCGACATCAGCTTCAGCAACTCCGACGCCATCAAACGGTGGCCCATGTGGTTCGGATGGATCAGTTCGCCAAAAAAGCCTTCATTCACACTTCCCGCTGCTTCAGTGAGTTCAAGAATCTCGAGATACGGCGTTTGACTCTGATCCATCGCAGCCTTCAGCGCCTTACGATAACCAGTCATCAACTGTGCCTCAGGTGGATTCGTCGTGCTGTCGCGATACGGCGCGCCAATCACGATCGCCGGCGCACGATGCTCGCGCGCGAGATTCACGATCGCTTTGAAGTTCTCGACGTATTCACCTTCAGACACACGCGGCTTCGGCGTCGGCGGATTTGCCGGTGGTCCATTCCCTGATCGCAACCAGCGCGTCGCATGCGCAAACGCCTGGCTGTGATCGACCAGCCAGCGAATCGCAACCGGCCACCACCGCGTATCAATCGCCTCTCGATCCGGAACGTCACTCACACTCGCATCGTTCCAACCAAAACTCGCGATCACAACGTCAGGTTGAAGATGCTCGATATCGCGTCGCAACCACGCGAGTCCCTGGTGCGATGTGTAACCCGGAACAGCCATCGGAAACACTTCGATACGTCGATTCGGATTCGCTTTCCGCAGTTCCTTCTCGAGCAGCATCGGATACGGAAGCCAGTCGCGGTTGTAATCGTTTGGTCGTTCAGGCCACACCGGCGGAACGCGATAACCAAACGTTACCGAGTCGCCGAGACAAACGATCCGGAACGTGCCCGCCGCCTTCTCCTCAATCGGATAATCCGCGCGAAAACCCTGCGCGTTTGTCGAAACGAGTGTGAAATCCCAGTACGCTCGATCGAGATTCGGCCGCAAACGCCACAACAGCAACGGATCGCCTTCAAAGATCCCCGACTGCTTCTCGTCAGCCACTTGCATCCGCTGTTGTGGAGTGGCGACAAACAAGTCGAGACTCGAAACATGCGGCAGTGCGAGACGTGTGATGACTTCGACCGAGAGGAGCAGCACCAGAAAGACTACGTAGATAACTCCGACGTAGAGTAGCCGCCGCCGCAGCGGGATCCTATTTGTGGTGGCCGTTTGTTTTCGCAAGATAGTCGCGGAGAAATCGACCAGTGTACGAGCCCGGAAGATTCATTATGTCTTCCGGCGTTCCGACGCCAACCACGTAGCCGCCCGCATCGCCGCCTTCGGCGCCAAGATCGATGATGTGATCGGCCGTCTTGATCACGTCGAGATTGTGTTCGATCACGAGCAATGACCCGCCTGCGTCGATCAATGCGCGGAACGCGGCGAGCAGCTTGTTGATGTCGTCGAAGTGCAGGCCCGTCGTCGGCTCGTCAAAGATGTACAGCGTTTTCGCGCCCGTTCTCTTCAGCAAATGCGCTGCGAGCTTGATGCGTTGCGCTTCGCCGCCCGACAAGGTAGTCGCCGACTGGCCCAGGCGCAAGTATCCAAGACCGACATCGTCGAGCACACGCAGACGGTTCGTCACCTTCGGCACTTCGCGGAAGAACGTGATCGCCTCGCGCACCGTCATGTTGAGCACTTCGTGAACGTTCTTGCCGCGATAACGAATGTCGAGGATCTGCTGTTTGAAACGCGTCCCCTTGCACTCCTCGCAAACCAGTTCGACGTCTGCAAGAAACTGCATCTCCACAGTGACCGTGCCGTCGCCCTGGCAAACTTCGCAACGCCCGCCCGGAAGATTAAACGAGAAGTGTGACGGATCGAAGCCACGTGCCTGTGCTTCACGCGTCGAGGAAAACACTTCGCGGATCGCATCGTAGACCTTGATGTACGTCACCGGATTCGAACGAGGTGTTCGCCCGATTGGCGACTGGTCCACGAGGATCACGTCGTCGACAAACTGCCCGCCTTCGAGTTTCTGAAAAGCCCCGACCTGTCCCTGCCAATCACCGCGTTGCTTCTTCAAACCGGCGTAGACGCAGTCGTGAATCAACGTCGACTTCCCGGATCCGCTGACGCCAGTTATGCATACCAGCATGTCGAGCGGGATCTCGACGTCGATCGACTTGAGATTGTGTTCGGCGGCGCCCTGGATAAACAGCTTGCGTTTCTGTATCGAGCGGCGCTGTTTCGGTTCTTTGATTTCGGCATCGCCGCGAAGGTAACGCGCGGTGAGTGAAGTCTCGTCGGCGAGCAGTCCTTCGAAATCGCCTTCGTACATCACGCGTCCGCCGAGTTCGCCCGCAGCGGGACCGATGTCGAGAATGTGATCGGCGGAACGCATCATCTCGGCGTCGTGTTCGACAACCAAGACCGTGTTGCCGATGTCGCGCAGGTTTTTCAGCAGCTTGATGAGCCGATCGTTGTCGCGCGGGTGCAGGCCGATCGACGGTTCGTCGAGCACGTAAAGCGCGCCGACGAGCGACGAACCGAGGTTAGTCGCGAGTTGAATTCGTTGTGCTTCGCCACCCGAGAGTGTCGAAGCGAGTCGATCGAGTGTCAGATAGTCGAGACCGACTTCCACGAGAAATCGGAGCCGCCGTCGCACTTCGAAAAGTATTCTCTCGGCGATCGCCGTTTGCTCGGGCGAGAGTTGCAGGTTGTCGAAAAACTCAGCCGCGTCCTTGATCGAAAGCGAGCAGACTTCCGGCAACGTGCGCTCGCCGACCCTCACGTCGCGTGCTTCCTGGCGCAGGCGTCCGCCGCCGCAATCAGGACACAGTGTGTAGCCGCGATACTTCGAGAGGAACACACGAACGTGCAGCTTGTACTTCTTCGTCTCCATCCAATCGAAGAACCCGCGCACGCCGGCCCAGTCGCCGCGGCCTTCGATGATCGCATTCTGATCGGAGCGCGAGAGTTGATTGAACGGCACGTTCATCGGGATCTTTTCGGAGCGACAAAACTGTTTCAGCTCAGTCATGGCCCACTCGTGCTGCGGCTTGGTCCACGGTTCGATTGCGCCGTCTTTCAGTGACAAGCCTGGATTGGGAATGACGAGATTGAGATCGAGCCCGATCGTGTTTCCGAAGCCCTGGCACGTTGGGCACGCGCCGTAAGGGTTATTGAAACTGAAGAGTCGTGGTTCGGGAGTGGCGTAGACAGTGTGGTCGTATTTGCACTCGAACCGTTCTGAGAACCACAGGCGTTTCGGTTCCGACTCGGCAGTTTCGATCAGCGCCGTGCCGTGCCCTTCCTGAAAACAGATCTCGAGCGAGTCGACGAGACGTTGCCGGACGTCGGCACGTGCGGCGAGTCGATCGACGAGGACGTACACGTCTTTGAAGTCGTCGCGCGGGTAGTCATCGGGCGATTGCAGATCGATCGTTTGGCCGTTGACGAAGAGCCGCGTAAAACCTCGCTGCATGAGGCTCATGAGGTGCGCCGTAACCCACTGCCGCGACTCGCGCTTTCGCGACTTTTTGCTTTCCCGCTCGGGCTCGCTCAGGCCGGCTGAAGCAGGGAAGAGGACGTAAAACCGCGTGCCTTCCGGTAGCTCTGTAAGAACTTCGTCTGCGATCGATTCGGGCGAGTCGCGCGTGACAAGCCGTCCACAGACTCTGCAGAACGTTTGCCCGACGCGGGCGAAGAGCAGACGCAGGTAGTCGTAGATTTCGGTTTGTGTGCCGACGGTTGAGCGTGGATTGCGTGTCGAGTTTTTCTGCCGGATCGCGATAGCTGGCGCGATGCCGTGGATCTCGTCGACGTCGGGCTTGTCCATGCGCTCGAGAAACTGTCGTGCGTAAGCGGAGAGCGATTCCACGTAGCGTCGCTGGCCTTCGGCGTAGATCGTGTCGAAGGCGAGGGACGACTTGCCCGAGCCGCTGACGCCTGTGACGACGGTCATCTGGTTGATGGGGATGGAAAAGGAGACGTTCTTGAGGTTATTAACGCGGGCTCCCTTAACTTGAATAGCTTCTTCAGGCATACAGACGCGAATCCTGCGCTTATCGAAAACTCAGAATAATAACGCGGGACGCGCGCATCGCCAAATGCGCCGGCTTTGAAATACGTCCTATGGGACATATAGGTCCTATAGGACCTATATTGACAACCCTTCACGCCTGCACGACAATCCGTGCGTCATGAAAACGTCTCGCTTTCTGCTGCGCGGATTTCGCCGCCCACGCGAAATCGCCTGCTTCGCTCTGGGCAAACTCGAACGCCAGGTCCTCGAAGAAACTTGGCGCCTCGGTGAAGTAACCGTGCGCGACATCTACCAAGCCTTCGAAGAGCGGATCGCCTACACGACTTTAATGACTACGCTCGACCGGCTCTTCAAAAAGAACCTGCTCGAGCGCCGCAAAGACGGCCGCGCGTTCCTGTATTCCGCCGTCGTTTCCCGCGACGATCTCGATCGCGGAATCAAAGAAGACGTTGTCGACGGACTGCTTGGCCAGGGCGCCGACGGTGTTGAGCCGGTACTCGCCTGCATCGTCGACACCATCAGCGAACGAGATCGCGAACTCCTCGACGAACTCGATCGCCTGGTCCAGGAGAAGAAACGCGAACTGCGGCTAAAGACTGACCAGTGATGTACGAGTTTCTGGGTATCACTTTAGTTCTCGCATTACTGCTCACCATCAATGCAACGGCAACGATGGTTGCAGCAGGCGTCGTACGTCTCTGCCGGCCGCTGCTCCGAAAGTGTTCCGCCCGCACTCGCGCCGAGATCTTGTTCGTGATGCGGATCGGACCACCTGTCATCGCGATCATCGCCATTGTTGCGTTCATGATTCCGTCGTACCTGATCTACGAGCCGCATAAGACAGACGAGTTTGTAAGCTGGAAACTCGGCGCTCTCGCCGCACTTTCCGCGTTCGGTGTCGGCGTGGCGATCTGGCGTGGCGTGCAATCGTGGCTCGCGACACGTTCACTGCTTCGAGGCTGGCTCGCTTCAGCAACGCCGATCGAGTTGAAAGGCATCGGCGTCCGCACCTTCGTTCTAGAACATTCGTTTCCGATCGTCGCAGTCGTCGGCGCGATTCGACCTCGGTTGTTCATCGCCAACCACGTGCTCGACTCGCTCAGCGAGGAAGAACTTGGAGCGGCGATTGCTCACGAGTATGGCCACCTTGCGGCAGGCGACAACTTCAAGCGCTCGGTGATGCGGATCAGCCGCGCGGCGCTCTTGATCATTCCGTGCGGGCGTTCGCTCGATCGCGCATGGAGCGAGGCTTCGGAATCTGCTGCTGATGAGCATGCGGCGCAGCAGAGTTCGCAGATCGCTTTGAATCTTGCGTCGGCGCTGGTGCGGATTGCGCGGATGATTCCGAAAGGGCAACAACCGGTGATGCCGGCGGCAGTGTCGGCGTTTCTGGTTGGAAGTGAAGATGCGCCGGGCGTAAAGGTTCGTGTGCGACGTTTGCTCGAACTCGCCGGTGCGGATCCGCGACTGCTGGTCAGCAATGCGTCGATCGTTCGTTTCGTGCCGTGGTTTGTGCTGGCGTTGATCGTCGTCGCGGGCGTAACGATCGAGAGCCGTCCTCAAGTGTTAGCTACCGTTCACAACTTCGTCGAACACGTCGTCGCTGTCCTCAGTTAACCCCTCTAATAACACGAATCCATCCGTGTAAACATCGGCGTTAATCCGTGGCTACTGTATTCCTCCTGCTTTACGGCGGCTGGTAGTATTTCGCCCCTACAGCTAAATTCCTCGTCTCTATGAAATTCCTTACAGCTATTATTTGCACCATCCTCGGGTGCGGTCTTGCGTTCGCGCAGCAATCCAACGGCAAGGTGACCGGCACAGTTAAAGATCACGACGGCGCCGTCGTCAGCGGAGCCGACGTTTCGCTCCTGCACACCAATCAAGCGGTCGTGCGCGCGACGGTCACAGACGCCGAGGGACATTTCACCCTCAACAACATCGCACCCGGCGATTACCAGCTCAACATTGAGCGCACCGGCTTTGTACGCTATCGATCAGCCGTTCACGTCACCCCGGGCAACACGAGAGAAGTCGCGGTAACCCTCGAACTCAACCAGATCACTGAAGAAGTCACGGTCACTGCCGAAGCCGGCATCGTCACCGACACACGTAACGTCGATACGCAGGTAAACGTCATCAACGAACGAGAGATCCTCGAGCGCGCCACGGAAGTCGTGGCCCAGATGGTTGACGAAGAGCCCGGAGTAAACCTGCAACGCACCAGTCCTTCGCTTAGCGCCGTGTTCGTGCGTGGTCTAACCGGCCGAAACGTCGCGATCTATGTTGACGGCGTTCGCTACACGACGAGCGCGCAGCGCGGCGGTGTCGGAACATTCTTCAGCTTGATAGAACCTTCGAGCCTCGAAACAGTCGAGATTCTGCGTGGTCCAAACAGCTCGCAATACGGTTCAGACGTTCACGGCGGGGTAGTGAATTTCATCTCGCAAGCGCCGAAATACGGTGGACCAGCCGACGAGTTTCACGGCAATGCCAGTGTCTTCTACTCTTCGCCGACGAACGGCGCAGGCGGTAACGCGCTGTTAACTTACGGCACTGAAAAGTACGGCCTGTTGCTCAACATGAACGGCCGTCGCATCAGCACACTCCATCCGGCTGATGGTCTCGACTACCATGCGGCAGTTACACGTTTTCTCGGTCTTCCTTCGGACGTCTTCGGCACACGTCTTCCCGACACAGGCTTCACGCAGTACGGCACACTCGCGCGCGCAAACTTCAACCTCGACGAGAACACGCAAATTCTCTTCAGCTACGCGCGCAACCATCAGGACAATGGCAAACGTTACGACCAGTTGCTCGGCGGCGACGGCAATAACATCGCCGACCTGCGCAACCTGATGACCGACACTTTTTACGCGCGCCTCTTCCGGCAGAAGCTCTGGATCTTCGACAACGGCTCGTTCACGTTTTCTTACAACGGCCAGCGCGAAGAGCGCGTCAACCAGGGGGGTAATGGCAATCCCGCAGCCGCGATAACTAATCAACGCGAACGCACCAACGTCTTAGGTTTCAACTTCTATCTCGACAAGCAACTCGGCGCTCGCAACACGTTCCTCTTCGGCGCCGACGTTTACCGCGACAAGATCACCGCGCCTGCGTTTACGACCGATCCGCTAACGGGAATTGTCACCGACTCGCGCCCGCGAATACCGCATGGCGCGCGTTACCTGTCATACGGCTTCTTCGCGCAGGACAACTTCACCGCGATTCCCGAGCGACTACGAATCAACGGAGCGCTGCGTTACAACGTGGCTTCCTACCTTTCGCGCGCGAGCAACGCGCCACTTAGACCAGGCGGCGTGCCGCTCTTTCCCGATGACAGCCAGCGCTTCAGCGCGTTGTCCGGACGTATCGGCGCGGTGCTGAACGTGTATGGTGGTTTCGATATCGCAGGCAAGTACGCGCGCGGTTTTCGTGCTCCGAATACGACCGACCTCGGAATCATCGGCCTGGTCGGAACCGGATTCGAAGTTGATGCAAATACTGCGGCCGCGCGCGGCGGTTTCATCGGCACTACAGCCGGCGGCGACGCGGTTTCGTCCGGCATTCCCGTGACGCCTTTGGATCCGGAGTACAGCGACAGTTTCGATCTGAGTTTCCGCTACACGAGCCGTCGCTTCAACGCGGAGCTCACGGGCTTCACAACCAAACTCAAAGACGTCTATTTCGATCAAGCGCTCGTGCTTCCACCCGGCGCGGTTGGCACTTTCCTCGGCAGCGAAGAGATCATCGCGCAGAACGCAGCCGGTCTCGTGTTTGTCGCAGCAGCGGCGACAAGTCCCGTGCTCGTGCGCGTAAACTTCGACGACGCGCGTTTCAATGGTGTCGAGTTCAACAGTCGCGCTCGTTTCACCGACCAGTGGAGTGCGACTGGAAACTTCACTTACGTCCGCGGGCATAGCTTGTTCAACGGCTTGCCGCCGAACGTCGAAGGCGGCATTCCCCCTGCGACTGGCTTCGTCAGTTTGCGTTATCAACCTCGCTCGCGTTTCTACATTGAGGGATACTCGACGATGGCTGCACGGCAGAACCGCCTGTCGTCACTCGACATCGTCGATAGAAGAACCGGCGCCGCTCGTTCACGCGCCAACATTCAAAACTTCTTCCGCCGCGGAGCATGTGTGCGTGGACTGACGACGCCCGGAGCTACAGGTTGCGGTTCCGCTGGAGGGATCCTGATTCCGACTGGAGAAACGTTGGCCCAGGTGCAGAATCGTCTGCTCCCGATCGGTGCAACGATCAACGGCGTGACTGTGGTTGATGACGACACGCTCGTGCCGCTGTTTCCGTATCTGCCCGGTTACGGTTTGGTGGGCGTTCGCGGCGGGATCAAGTTTGCGGAAAACTCAGAGCTATTTGTCGACTTTGAAAACATCTTCGACAAGTCGTATCGCGGGATCAGCTGGGGAGTAGACGGAGCGGGACGTGGCGTCACGCTTCGTTATCGTTACGAGTTTTAACCGCGGATTGGCCGCAGATTTTAGACTGGCGGGGTCGTTTCCTCGAAGGGCAGATCCGGCTGATAACTCGTGTCGCGTCCTGCGACGTAAAGCCTCATCACAAACCACAACATTCCGAACGCGATTGCGACCCAGGTAAGTGCCCAGAAGATGCCCGGGATGCCGGTCGCGTGTGCCATGTTCGTCGCGTCGTTCGGTTGTGCACCAATACTCGCAGACTCGAAAAAGACTGTCTTCAGATCGAAGAGTGCATTGAGCACGCACTGCACAGCCAGAAAACTCACGAAGAAAGTCGCCGTGCGTGCACTCGCGAATTTTGCGATTAGCACCAACGCGGCAGTGATCGAAAGTCCGGCGACGAGTGTGAACGGAATTCCCGACCAGAATTGAACAGCGAAGAGGGGTTTGAACAGACCGTAGATCATCGTGAGTGTGAAAATATAAATGGCGGTACCGAGCAGCACGAGTCGTGCAGCAATCGCTCTTCGAATCAACACCAGCAGTAACGCACCAAACGCCATTGCGCCCAGGTAGCCGCCACTCGAGACGAGCATCTGTGAAAAGAGCCCGCCTTTACGCGAGTAGGTTAAACCGCTTGCGTCCGGCCAGACGTTCAGGGCGGCGACGGAGTTACCGGTTAGCAGCGCCGCAATCGCGTGTCCGCCTTCGTGTATGAACGTGACGAAAATTCGGAACGGGTAAGCTAGAAATTCGACGATGGGGATGTACCAGATCAGCACCGAAGCCAGGGCTGCGACAAGCAGCGTCAATGCCTGGGGTCGTGCGTCGTGTGAAAGCCTTAGTCTCATTTCAACTCTCCCGTACTGCGGCGGAAATTTGGCGCTATTTTAGTGCCACGGGGAATAACGCACAATGGCAGGGGAAAGTTCTTGCGGGAATAGGTCTTATAAGACGTTATAGGACCTATACGACCTATATTGCCTTTCTGTCGTAATCGCCGGATTTGCCGCCGCTCTT
>DASTQB010000392.1:0-10665 GCA_035761985.1 Pyrinomonadaceae bacterium | reverse complement strand
TCCGGAAGTGACGGAGTAGTTCCACGCGAGGAAGAAGCTGGCGCCGTTCGGGATCGGCACGTTCAGCGTTTTGTTGCTTACCGACACCACGGCGCCGGGCGCTGTCGCAAAGCCGCTGTTATCTGCGTCTGGTGCGAAGCTGGTGAAGAAGTCGGCGCCGGCGTTGGTCCATGCGTTGCCGTCGAACGAATAGAACAGCTGGTAACGGAAGCCGGCCGGATTGGAACCATTGCGATACTTCTCAACGTCGTAAGAGATCAGCAGTCCTGAAAGAGCCTCGCCGCTGTTGTTCACAAACTGTGCATAAAGGTTACCGCTCATCGTCGCTGTGCCGGACGAGATGAAACCAGGTGCGCGATCGGCGTCACCTAACGTTGAAGTTCCGGCACCAAAGTTGTAACTGCCGTTTGCCGCGGTGGTGGAAACGTTCGCGCCGCCGACGCGATTTGTTTGCGCACTCGCTGCACCGTAACTGCCGAGAGTTCTCACTGCTGAGATCGTGTCAGCGCGAAAGTCTGCGGGCAGAGCTGACGGTGCTGGATTGATCGGCGGGATACCCATGCTTGCGAAGTTCTGGGTATAAGGGATCGACGTCGAGAGTGAGATCGCTGCGAACGCGACGTACACAGATGCAAGTGCAACGAGAATTACGGTAGCGACTAAGCGCCACGTTCTGATGTGGGTTGGTCTGGTGGAATTTTTCCGGTGTGTACGTCTGAGTGGCAACCGGCTTTGACGCTCGAACATAAAGGTATCCTCCCCAAAAACAAACGTGACGTGAGTCAGCACTTCGAGAGGTGTACCGGTCGGATCAAGCATGGCCGGTAAGGGCCTGATGAATTGCTTTTACCAGAGCTTCGGAAGAGGGGTCAACAACGAAAAATGCCTTTATTTCTTGAATGACAGGATTCTGGTCAACGTGAGAGGAATCGGTCACATAGGCAGAGCGAGATCGGTCTTTTTGGATAATGATTTACAGGATGGACAGGATTTTCAGGATGGGTATTATTGGCGAAATGTTGCGACTGGAGAGCGGAATGATTAAGAAGATCTTGTCGCCTTTGGTCCTCCTTCTGTGTCTCGTTGCGGTCCCACTTCAAACGCTGGGCCAGAAGAATGCGCCGAAGAAAAAACAGCCGGCCCAGCCGCGAGTGAATGAGCTCTCGGAAGCCGAAGTCCGGCAGTTTGCGATCTCGCTCGTGATCTCGCTTGCGAATGAGTGGACGGGATGTTCGTTTCGAAGTTTCGACTCTGGTCGCACGGCACGATCAAGCCCTGTTCGAAGAATTTTTTGCAAAGCTGAAGAGCGAAAAAGAAGAACAGCAATTCAGCTCGGTCAGTTAACTGCCAGTCAACGTTCTTTTGGCTACATAGAGGCAGCGCGACTCTCACTCGATTCAGGAGTTCAAGCTTTGGAGTTATTGGAGAAGGCCATTGAGGAAGCGTTGCGAGCAGAAGCGAGCAAGCCAGACCGGGCCCTTTTGCTTACGGGTATAGCAAACCGATTGATTGAAGTGGATTCGCATTCGCGCCGGGGAAGTAATGGATCAGGTAATTAAAGCAGCAAACGCATCTGAAGAGTATAGTGGCGACGACGTGCTGCATTTTCGACTTCTAACCAGAAGTGGGTTGAAGGTGATCACCATCGGCGGAAAGGATTTCAATCTTTCGACTGCTTTCGCAACGTTTGCAAAGCCGATCTCTACCGGGCCATCGAATTAGTCAAAAGCTTCGAGGACGACCAACTGCGAGCTACTGCAACACTCGCAATCGCAAGCACGATCTTAAAGAAACCGGCTGGCCAAACAGAACAACAGGATTAACAAGATCAATTGCTGATCCTGCTAATCCTGTTGAATCCTGCCTATCCTGTCCCTACTTGACCTGAAACTCTACCGAATGGACCACCGGATCGGCCCCGGCGGTGAAGAAGAGTTTGTATTCGCCGGTGCTCAGTCCCGTCGTCTTCAGGTTGAAAATGTAAGAACCATTGTCGAAGCGGAAGTTGTTGTCTGCGTTCGCGTTTCCTGACGTGATCACGTCCCCGTCAATCAGGCTCGAGACCTGCTGGACCTTGATCGCATTAAGAACCACATCCGCTGACGACACGTTGTTTCCATTCACGTCGCAGAGCTGGAGCTTGATCGGATACGTCGCGCCACTCTTCACTGCCTTCGACGGATCGTACAGGAGGCAGATGTTGAACGTGACAGACAACGTCGCCGTGTCGCTGCTCGCACTCGTGAATGGTCCACCGCTGAACTGGCCCGTGATCGTCAGTGCTTGCGGTGTGGTCCCACCCGGCAAAGTGTAATTTGCCGTCGCGACGCCTCCCGAAACGTTTCCGACAACCGGTGAGCCAACGACTGCGTTCGCCGCATTCGTGACTGTAAACGTTACCGTGCCTTCGTTTACCGTTCCCGCACTCGCCGAAACTGTCGCACTCAGCACCACAGTCTGATCGGATGGACTGAACACTGCTGTTGCATCCGCAACAGTCGTGGTTGTCGTTGCCGTTGGGAACTTGAAGTAACCAACAGGCATGTCGTGATCAGAGTTGCGCTCGGGCCTCGTAGCGTCACCGCCGAACAACGCGCCTTCGGGGAAGTCGGCGTTGTTGCGCGCGATGTGATAACGCTGAAGGATGGACGACGCAGCCGTGTTGACGACGAAGTGATCGATTGCCTGCGGCGTGCCTTCAAAGATGAAGCTGTAACGCTGATCAGCAGGCAAGCTGTCCGTCAGGTTAATGAAGTTGGGATTGACGACATCGGGGCTCGCGTCAACCACCATCTCCTCGTCTGCAGTTGGCGTACCTTTAATGACAGACACCGGATCGGTGTAGCCGTCGTTGAACTGGTACGCGTTGTAGTCGCCGATCGAGAGAATCGGAGTCCCAGGGTTTGCTGTTTGCAGATTTTGGAGCAGGTCTGCAAGGAACTCTGCCTGCGCCTTGCGCTTGGCGCGAACGCGAATTCCTTCGGCGCCCACCACCTCGATGTCGATGAACGAGCGGAGGTGGTTGACGATCACGATCACCTGCCGCGGATTCGGACTCAAAGCATCCACCGTGCCCCTCAGGACGAGTGGCGGCCGATCGTTGAGCAACGCGGGCTGGCCGTTGTTTGGATCGATGAACGTGTTGCAGTTTGCCGGCTGTCCGTTGCAACCCGCGAGCTCTTCCTGGACCACGCTGTCGATCTGTACGCGTGACGTCTTCACGAGGAAGGCGACGTCCTGATCCGCGTCTTCGGACGCGCCGTCTGATTCGATCAGACGCGCTTCGTAGTGCACGCCGGAAATGGCCTCAATCTCCACTGCCAGTGCCTGAAGGTCGGCGAGGTCGAAGATCTCGATGGCGCCGATGATGTCAGGCAGGTGAAGCACGTCGCGGATCGCGAGCGCCGCTTTCTGACGTTGCGTAGCGTTGTTGTTGAAGTTCTCGATGTTGAAGCCGGCAACCGTAAACTCTCCCGCCGCGGGCGTGGGCACGGGAACGGCGCTCATGTTGGCCGTTGCGCCGGGCGTTGTTTGCGGCAACACCTTGTAATCGTTGAAGGTGAAGTCGAGTGGACCAGTTATGCTCGACAGGGTCACGTTCGAAGTCACGTTGAGCCGCGTCGAGCCAACAAGACCGTCTGTGTCGACCATGATCCGTTCGGGGTTTTCATCCCAACGAGGAATGCAGCAGTCGACGAGACCCGAAGTCGGATCCGGCGGGACCGGCAAAGAGACTTCGATGCCGGGCTCGCGCATCGGACGCGTTACGCCTTCGAGCACGGTGAAGATCTCACCAAACTCGTTTGTCGGCGCGACTGACACGAGACTGTCGGCGTGCACGCGCATACCTTCGAATCGCTCGAGCTGAGTGGTTGGACCAGCCGGATCGAGAATCGTCGTGGTGAGCACGACCGCTGCCGGCAACGGATTGCCACTCGAAGTGATAGAGACATTGGCCGCGGAGCTCGCGACCTGCGTCAGGTTGAAGAACTCTGTCGCCGTACCGGTTACGGTTACGGCATCGCCGACAGTCACCGCGGGCAAGCCGCCAACGAAAACGAAGATGCCCTCCGAAGTGTTTGGATCAGCATCGGCGGTGCCATCCGGCTCCTGAATAAAGAAGCCGTTTGACTTGCGACCAGTCACGATTCCGGAAGTGATTACGCCTTGTCCGGCGAAGGGTGAAATCAAACCGTTGCCTTGGATCTCATGAATCTTCGCGACGACGGGTGGCGCCGGGCAGTTGTTCGCGCCATCGGGCGTCGGTGGACGCGCGACGTACGTGTTTGTGTTGCGTGCACCGCCGTCCCCGTTCGGACAACGACCGATCGAGTCAGCCTCGGGACCAGTCCCACTTGATTCGTCAACTTGAGGCTGCGCCGCGTTGAGTAGAACAAGCAACCCTGGATCGTCAGCATCCGCCGTGTCATAGACTACGGCGTCGAGAAGATTCGCAGTTGTGACAAGCGTGCCGGTTGGAAAGTTTGTTGCGCTTGCGGCGTAGAGTGCGACTGCATCTGCGCCGTTCTGCAGGAGGCCGTTTGCGAAAGGGAGATCCTCGTTGGCCAGTCCGCTGTTTCCGAGTACGAAGTAGCCGTTCGCGTCGGTACTCATGCCGTCGAGATCAAACGCTGCGTACGATACGTCGCCGTTGCCGTTAAAGAACACGACGACCAGGCCATCGAGTGGCGTGTTACCTGTGCCACCGTCGTAGAGTTCGACAAACTCGGCCACGTCCGTGCCCGGGGTGTCAGAATCGATCTCGTTGATGATTACGTTTAAAGCCGGCGAAGGTGACGGCGAAGGACTTGGACTCGGACTGGGAGTTGGCGTCGGAGTCGGACTTGGCGCGACGCAACCGGTCGTCGAGTTCTGCGGATCACTGGGAGTGATGAGCTGGAAGTCGGCGGAGTTGTTATCCGTGTCAGTGCCGCTACCAAGCGCGCCGCCTGGTTTGCGCTCGTATCCGCGGTTCAAATTCGTGGAGCCGAGATTCGCGAGTGGCGTTCCTTCTTTGAACGCCGAACCGGCGCTCATTCCCACCTGGTCCACGATCGTGTTGTCTGGGAGAGTCAACGCGATACCGCCGTCATCTGTGATACCGGTACCGTAAGTTTGATCGCCCGGCACGGCGCCGCTATATGGTCCGCCTGAGGTCGAAGAATTAGTGAAAAGATAGTGACAGCCGGGCTGAAGCACGGTACCCGCCGCGACGACTGCGCGATCGGAGACGGTGCCCGCGTTGTTTGAACCTCTAATCTTCCAACCGCCGATAGCAACGGGTGCTCCCGAGAGGTTATAAAGCTCAACAAACTCGTCGCTGCCGCCATTCGGCCCGCGCACGCGAAACTCGCTGATGACGATGTTGGTCGACACTGCCTGAACTCGTGACGAGAGATCAAACAGTTGCACGAGACCGAAAACTGTAAGTATTACGATTGCAAACGTAATCGGGGCTTTGAAACGCATAAATAGATTCCTCACGAGCAGCAAAATGTTACAAGTCTCCGCACGTTATTTGAGAGGAATACCGGAGGAACAGTGAGGCCGGTAGGAAAAAATGTGCCCTGCCTTTTACCAGTTAAATGGGTGTGGGTCAAGTTAAGGAAGTCTTAAAACAGCCGCCGCTTCGCCCCTGAGCTTTTTGTGAGTTTTTGCGGCATAATGCACGGACGGAGGAGCCCCTTCTTACATTGATTATTCAGTCAATTGAACTTCGCGAAATTCGCCTGCCTCTGATTCACTTTTTCGAAACCAGCTTCGGCCGAACCACTGAGCGACGCATTCTGCTGGCGCGTTTGACTGACACTGACGGCGCCGAAGGCTGGGGAGAATGCACGGCGGGTGAAGGTCCTTTTTACAGCGACGAGTGGACCGAAACTGCATGGCCCACGTTGTGCGAGTTTCTTGCGCCCATGGTGGTCGGGAAAGAGTTCGAAAGCGCGGCCAGCGCACATTCGTTGATGCGGCCGGTGCGTGGCCATCGCATGGCGAAAGCCGCACTCGAAACCGCGTGCTGGGACCTCGAAGCAAAGCGTGCGGGTGTCCCATTGTGGAAACATCTCGGCGGCTGTCGTACCGAGATCGCCTGCGGCGTCTCGATCGGCATTCAGGACTCGCCTGAGATCCTACTCGAAAAGATCCGTCGCGAAGTTGACGCCGGTTATCAACGCATCAAGATCAAGATCAAACCCGGTTGGGACCTGAAGATCATCGAGCGCGTCCGCAAAGAGTTTCCCGACATACGTTTGATGGGCGATGCAAACTCCGCTTACAAACTTTCCGACGTGCCGCTGTTTCAGCAACTCGATCAGTTCAACCTTATGATGCTCGAGCAGCCACTCGCGCACGACGACATCTTCGATCACGCAACGCTTCAACGTCAGATCCAGACGCCTGTTTGTCTCGACGAGTCGATCCGCACCGCTGAAGATGCTACGCATGCGATCGCGTTGGGTTCGTGCAAGATCATCAACGTCAAACTCGGTCGCGTTGGTGGTCATGCCCACGCGAAAAGAGTCGAGCAGGTCGCGCGCGAGAATGAGATCCCGATCTGGTGTGGCGGCATGCTCGAGTCTGGAATCGGCCGCTCTCACAACATCGCGATGTCGACGCTGCCAGGATTCACTTTACCCGGCGACGTTTCAGCGAGTGCACGTTACTGGGAAGAAGACATTATCGAGCCGCCGGTGCGAGTCAGCGAACGCGGCACGATCACCGTATCGGAATCGCCGGGCATCGGAGTCGCCGTTAACTTGCCGCGCATCGAGGCGCTGACCGTACGCAAAGAGACGATCAAATGATCCCCCGTCAGATTTTCAATACTCTGCAATCACGGCAGCCTGAGATCGAAAAGTTTATCCAGGCGCTTGTCGAGGTCGAGTCGCCTTCGGGTGATGAACAAGGCAGTCGTGACGTTGTCGAACTGTTGGCCCAAGCTGCGGGCGCGTTGAGGTGTGTCGATGCGATCGAACGTTTAGACGTTCCCGGCATGGGACAGCACGTCGCGATCAAGGCGTTTCAGGATCGCACCGGTGCCGGTCAGATTCTAATCGTGGGCCATACAGACACTGTTCATGCGCGTGGCTCGCTGGACCAGCGGCCGTGGCGTCGCGAGGCGGGAAAAATTTATGGCCCAGGCATTTTCGACATGAAAGCCAGTTGCGCACTCGCGATCGAGGTGTTGCGCGCGCTCGAGGAGTTGCAACAAACGCCGGAGTGTGGAGTGACACTCGCGTTCACGTGTGACGAAGAGGTCGGGAGTATGTCAGGCTGGCCGTTTCTCCGGCAGCTTGCAGAAGCGACGCCGGCGCGTTGTGTGTTCGTGATGGAACCGCCTGCGCCGGGCGGGCGCGTGAAAACTGGTCGAAAGGGAACTGGCATTTTCGCGATCAAGGTCGAGGGTAAAGCAGCGCACGCCGGGCTCGAGCCTGAAAAAGGAGCCAGCGCGATACTCGAACTCGCACGCCAAACAGAACGGCTACACGCGCTTAACCTTTCAGGATCCGGAATCACTTTGAATGTGGGTGTGGTTCGTGGCGGCACGCGATCGAACGTCGTGGCCGCGGAAGCTGAGGGCGAGATTGACGTGCGCTTTTCAACCGAGGCGGAGTCGCTCGAGATCGAACGCATGCTTTCCAGTGTGAAACCGATAGACGAGCGGACGAAGGTTTTCATCTCGGGCGGTATCAACAGGCCGCCGATGGAACGAACTCCTGCGGTGGTCCAACTGTTTGAGAAAGCGCGTGCGATCGCGAGCCAACTCGATTTCGAACTCGGCGAAGCGCAGGTTGGTGGCGCATCTGATGGAAACTTCCTGGCTGCGATGGGCATTCCGGTGCTGGATGGACTCGGAATCACCGGCGACGGCGCGCACGCCGTGCACGAGCACATTGAAGCAGACGATATTGCGCGACGCGGCGCGCTCCTGGGAGGGCTACTGACAGGATTGACATGATGTTACATGATTTACATGTCAATCCTGAAAATCATGCAAATCCTGTCAAAGGATTTACCTGTTAATCCTATGCTGATAGCGACGTGGAATGTGAACTCGGTTTTGGCGCGGATGCCTGTGTTGACGCGCTGGCTCGACAGCGTGAAGCCCGACGTGCTTTGCATGCAGGAAACAAAGTGTACTGACGACAAGTTTCCTGCGCTGATCTTCCAGGAACGCGGGTATCACTGCCAGCTCTTCGGCCAGCAGACGTACAACGGCATGGCAATCCTCACGCGCGACACCTGCGACATCGTGCAGCGTGGTTATCCGGGCGATGATGAAACTGCGCAGTCGCGTTTGCTCACGACGCAAGCCGGCGGGATCAACGTCGTGACAGTTTATATTCCGAATGGACAGGCAGTCGGTTCCGACAAATACGCCTTCAAGCTCGACTGGATGCGACGCCTGCGCGAGTTCTTCGACGCTCAGTACGATCCGAAAACGCCGGTGCTGTTGTGCGGCGACTTCAACGTCGCGCCCGAAGATCGCGACGTGCACGATGTGCGGCTGTGGCAAGGGCGAATAATGTTCAGCGAAGGCGAGCGCGCGGCGTTGCAGAGCATCAAGGATTGGGGCTTTACGGACGCGTTTCGCTTACACACGGAAGCGACTGGACATTACACGTGGTGGGACTATCGCGCAGGCGCGTTTCGTCGCAACCTCGGCCTGCGCATCGATCACATCTGGGTGAGCGATCCGCTGGTTGGCAGAACAACACGCACGTGGATCGATACAGAGCCGCGCAAGTGGGAAAAACCTTCAGACCACGCGCCTGTCATCACGGAAATCAGTTAGACGTCAGCTCCGCAGTCTTCTCGGTGATGTCTTTCTGCGCCCACTCGTTATCGCGGCTCGCTTCACCGGCCTTCGAACGCTTTGCAGCTTTCATCTTCTGCACGAGATCCATGTGCGTCGAGAAATACGGCAGGCTCTTGCCGACGATCTCCTGAATCGATGAGAAGCCCTTGTCGACCATAAACTTCTCAACGCCTTCCTTCAGCTCGTCGATCATCTTCACGCCCTGCAACATCACGCCGGTGCAGATCTGAACCGTCGATGATCCAAGCAGTAGAAACTCGAGCGCGCCGTGTGAGTTCTCGATACCGCCGATGCCGCTGATTGAAACCTCTTCGGGAATCCCGAGTGCGAGCTGGCTCACCATTCGCAATGCAATCGGCCTGACAGCCTGAGCCGAGTAACCACCCGGAACACAATGACCTTCAACCGTTGGCATCGGTCGTAACGTTTCGAGATCTACGCCGATCACAGACAGGATCGTATTGATTGCTGAAATCCCGACAGCACCGCCGCGGATCGCAGCGAGTGCAGGCTCGCGAATGTTTGTGATGTTGGGCGTCATCTTGGCCCACACGGGAATCTTCGCGACTTCGGTTACCCAGCTTGTCACTTCTTCCGTGAGATCGGGATGCTCGCCCATCTCCGAGCCCATCCTCCGCTCGGTCATTCCATGCGGGCAGGAGAAGTTGAGCTCAAAACCGTCGACGCCGGTTTCCTGGACCATGCGCGTCAGTTCCTGCCAACGGCTCTTTTCATACTCTTCCATCATCGACGCGATCAGGATGTGGTTTGGATACTCTTTCTTGATCTGTCGAAACTCGTCGAGCCACACGTCGATGGGACGATCGGAGATCAGTTCGATGTTTTCGAATCCGATCACTTCGCCCGTGGTGCGCGAGCGGAGTTTGCCGTAACGCGGAACAACATTCACGACCTTTGCGGATTCGAGGCTGACAGTTTTAGCAACAGCGCCGCCCCAGCCGGCGTCGTACGACTTCGCGAGTACGCGCGCGTTCGTCCCCGGCGGTCCCGAACCCAGGAGGAACGGGTTTGGAAACTTCATGCCGTTGACAGTGATCGAAAGGTCCATATTGATTCCCTCTCTGTGTAAATCCGTGTCTTCCAATCCGCGTTAATCCGCGACCAACGATCCGTACGTATCGGGACGTCGATCCCGGAAGAACTGCCACGTGTTGCGCACTTCGCGGATCTTATCCAGATCGAGATCGGCAACGACAAGTGCGTCTTTATCGCGTGGCGCTTCGGCAACAAACTGCCCGCGCGGATCGCAGAAGTAACTCTGCCCGTAAAACTCGCCGATGTCCCACGGCTGCTCGTGACCGACGCGGTTGATCGCGCCGATGAAATATCCGTTCGCAACTGCGTGCGCCGGTTGCTCCAGTCGCCAGAGATACTCGGAAAGCCCGGCCACAGTCGCTGAGGGATTGAAGACGATCTCAGCGCCGTTCAAACCGAGTGCGCGCGCGCCTTCGGGGAAGTGGCGGTCGTAACAGATGTAAACGCCGATGCGCGCGAAAGCCGTGTCGAAACACGGATAACCGAGGTTTCCTGGTCGAAAGTAAAACTTCTCCCAGAAGCCCGGATTGACGTGCGGAATGTGGTTCTTCCGATACTTGCCGAGATACTTCCCATCAGCATCGATCACTGCGGCGGTGTTGTAGTAGATGCCCGTGAGTTCCTCTTCATAGATCGGCACGATGATGACCATGCCGTGTTCTTTCGCGACTTCCTGCATCAGCCGCACAGTTGGACCATCCGGAATTCGCTCGACTGCTTCGTACCAGCGCGTCTGTTGTTCGGCACAAAAATACGGCGTCGTAAAGATCTCCTGCATGCAGAGGATCTGC
>DASTQB010000391.1:0-5842 GCA_035761985.1 Pyrinomonadaceae bacterium | reverse complement strand
GGCGCGGCTGATAAGGCGCTCGCGGAGTTTAAGGCGATCCTTGCGGCCACTCCCGACAGCCCGGATGCAAATCTCGGCGCGGGACTCGCAGTTTACGCCACCGGCGACAAGACCAAATTCCAGGAAGCCGCGAACTTCCTCCAGAAGTTTGTGGAAGTGGCGCCTGACAGCCACCAGATGAAAGACGACGCGAAGGCGATTCTGACCGAGTTGAAAAACTCCGAGAACGTCACTCCGGAAAAGGGCAAACCTGCTCCGAAGCGCCGTCCATAACTACAAAAGAGCTTAACCACAGATTCCGCGGATGATCAGTCGATCACCGCGGAATCTGTGCTTTTTATTACTAATTCCTCTGGAAAACCTACCTTGACACTCTTCACGTTCAAACAGTACTATGAACGCACAACGATGTTAATCACATCGTTGGCTTAAGCAGTCGGTCATGCCTCGCGCCCCATTCGGCGCCTCCAATCCACTCAGAACCTGGCGTGTAGCTACAAATGTCAGCCAAATTAGGCGAAATTCTCGTACGCGAAAATCTTATCAGCCCGCAACACCTGAGGGAGGCACTCGACTACCAACGCGAACATGGTGGCCGGCTCGGCTTCAATCTCGTAAAGCTCGGGCTCATTAGCGATGACATGATTACCGCCGTGCTGTCCAGACAGTACGGCATTCCTTCCGTCAATCTCGATCTCTTCAATATCGATCCTTCCGTCTTAAGTCTCATTCCTCAGGAGGTCGCGCAAAAACATTCTGTTTTGCCCCTCTCGCGCGTCGGCGCCACTCTCACCCTCGCCATGGTCGACCCTACCAACGTCTTCGCCATGGATGACGTTAAGTTCATGACCGGCTTGAACGTCGAACCGGTGGTCGTTGCAGAAGGCAGTGTGCAGGCCGCGATCGCAAAGTATTACGGCAGTTCACGCGAGATCGAACTCGCTTCAATGCCGTCAGAAGAGGTCGCGTACCAGGCTGCCAAAAACGGCTCAAACGGCTCAGGCGCAATCACCCATGACGATCTCGTCTCGTTGGACAGCATCGACTTCGACCACGGACAGACGGAAGACGTCGAAGTTCTTGAAGACAACGAGGAGATCGATCTCTCCACGCTTTCAAAGATGAGCGAAGACGCACCCGTCGTGCGTCTCGTCAACGTATTGCTAGTCGATTCCCTCCGCCGCGGCGCTTCCGACATCCACGTCGAACCTTACGAAAAAGAGTTGCGCATCAGGTTTCGCATAGACGGCGTGCTCTACGACGTGATGCACCCACCTTTGAAAATGCGCGATGCACTCATCTCACGCATCAAGATCATGTCGAAACTCGACATCTCCGAAAAACGTCTGCCTCAGGACGGTCGCATCAAGATCAAAGTAAAGGTCGACTCTCGTTCGCGCGAGCTCGACTTTCGTGTTTCCACGCTCCCGTGTCTGTTTGGCGAAAAAGTGGTGCTCCGCTTGTTAGACAAACAGAACCTCATGCTCGACATGACCAAGCTCGGATTCGAACCCGAGTCGTTACTCAAGTTCAAAAGAAATATTTCCAAGCCTTACGGGATGGTGCTGGTAACTGGACCAACTGGTAGCGGTAAGACGAACACCCTTTATTCGGCGCTTCAATCGCTGAATACGGTCGATACAAACATCATGACCGCCGAAGATCCGGTTGAGTTTAATTTGCCCGGCATCAATCAGGTACAGATGAAGGAGCAGATCGGCTTGAACTTTGCGGCCGCGCTCAGGTCCTTCCTGCGCCAGGATCCAAACATCGTTCTTGTCGGTGAAATCCGCGACTTTGAAACGGCTGAAATCGCCATCAAAGCCGCGCTCACCGGACACCTCGTTCTCTCTACCCTTCACACCAACGATGCTCCCTCAACTATTTCCCGCCTGATGAACATGGGCATCGAACCCTTCCTTGTCGCCACCAGCGTGAACCTCATCCAGGCACAACGACTGATTCGTCGCATCTGCAAGGATTGCAAACAGGAACATCAAACTCCGCCCGAAGCATTGATCGAAGTGGGTTTTTCAGCAGAGGAAGCCAAGACGTTGAAGACCTACAAAGGCAAGGGCTGTGCGACCTGTAATAACACCGGCTACAAGGGGCGAATCGGACTTTACGAAGTGATGGAAATAACCGACGAGATCCGCGAGTTGATCCTGATCGGAGCTTCCGCACTTGAACTAAGGAAGAAGGCGGTCGAAGACGGAATGATTACGTTGCGTGAATCGGGTCTTCACAAGATTCGCGCCGGCGTAACCACACCTGAAGAAGTCGTCCGTGAGACGGTCGCCTAATAGAGGAGAATGACGATGCTAAGAACAATTGCGATATCGCTGATCCTGGTGCTGTCCGTAGGGATCATGTTGCCCTTCACAAACTCAGCACACGGCGTGAGGCAAAGTGTACAAATCGGACAAAAGCGTAACTATCGCCAGCGCTCAAAGGCGTGGTGGAGACGTTATCGCGCGCGCCTGCGACAGAAACGTGCAGCCGCTGCGTTGGCCCATCGACAGAAGATGCTCGGGTTGCCACAGAACATCGCCGTCGGCGACTTGTCAGCAGTGTCTGGTCCAACCGCGCCGTCGCTGCCGGAAAACTCGGCTGCAACGGAAACACTTCCCCCGCCCGCAATGGTTGCGGCAAGTGCCCCGCTCGAAGCGGCGCCCGCTGCAGTTGCGGCCACTGCTTCAAACGGCGAAACGCGCCCGCGAGTTGTAAATTCCGCACATCCTGCGTTTAGACCAACGGCTCCGAAGGCTCCGGGACAAATGAACCTGGCGGTCGTTGCATTGGCACGTCCGAACCCTGCGTTTCTGACTTCTCGCGAAGAGAAGAAGATGCTGGGCGGAGTGGCGGTTGCCGAACTGCGCCGGATCGTGATCGACAAGATGGTTGCGTCGAATGGCTGGGTCGTCAACGACTTCGTGCGCGAAGTCAATGGCCATCGCATGTTTATCGTTACCGCGCGAACGCCGAAAGACGCGCTGACACCGGAGAAGGCGTGGACGTTCTACTTCACGGAAGCTGGTGGCCGGATTTACGCGCTTACCACCGATGCACCGGTTGAGTTTGCGGAGCGAATGACAGTTGAAGCCGAGCGCTTCATCGAGTCGTTGCGCAACCGCGCACAGTAGTTCGAATCCCCGACCAGGAGACACGACTTAGATGCGACTGAACGAAACCGTTCCCCAGATCTCATTATCCGAACTGCTGAGAAAGCTTTCCGAGCTCGGCGGTTCGGATCTTCACATTACCACCGGCTCGCCGCCGCAGGTCAGAGTCGACGGGCACCTTCGCCCGCTCGAGAGCTATCGCGTGCTGACGTCTGCGGACACGAAGCAACTCGCGTATTCGGTGTTGACCGATGCGCAGAAGCATCGTTTCGAAGAGAACCTCGAACTCGACTTCTCTTTCGGCGTAAAGGGGCTGTCGCGCTTCCGCGCCAACCTGTTCAATCAGCGTGGCGCGGTTGGCGCGGTCTTTCGTGCGATTCCGTATGAGATCAAAGCGTTCGAAGATCTGGGTCTGCCGGCCGTCGTCAAACAGCTTTGCGACAAACCACGCGGACTGATCCTCGTTACTGGTCCAACCGGATCGGGTAAGTCGACGACACTCGCGGCAATGATCGACAAGATCAACCGCGATCGTCACGAGCACATCCTGACGATCGAAGATCCGATCGAGTTTCTTCACAACCACAAAGGCTGCCTGATCAATCAGCGCGAAGTTAACGCCGACACACATGGATTCGCGGCGGCGTTGCGAACTGCGTTGCGCCAGGACCCTGACGTGGTCCTCGTCGGCGAAATGCGCGACCTCGAGACGATTGAATCGGCGTTGCGTATCGCAGAAACCGGACACTTAACACTTGCGACGCTGCACACAAACTCGGCAGCATCCACGATCAACCGTATCATCGACGTCTTTCCCTCAGATCAGCAGGCACAGATTCGCGCACAGCTTTCGCTCGTGCTTGAAGGAATCCTTTGCCAGGCCCTCCTGCCGCGCGCTGAAGGAAGCGGGCGCGCGATGGCGCTCGAGATCCTTGTTCCCAACGGCGCTATTCGCAACCTGATCCGCGAAGACAAAGTCCACCAGATCTACTCGATGATGCAGACTGGCCAGGACAAGTATGGAATGCAGACTTTCAACCAGTCGCTGGCTACTCTCTATCACAAACGCCAGATCACTTTAGACACAGCACTGCAACGTTCGTCCAACGTCGACGAGCTGCGCGAGCTGATCGATCGCGGTGCAGGTGTGAATCCGAGCAACGCAGGGAAGCCGCATGCGAGCCCGTACGCTCAAGCCCGACCGATTGGGACCAGGCCGAACGTAAACAGATAAGCAACTCTGGAGCACAGCTATGCCTACGTACGTTTTCAAGGGCCGCAACAAACTGAACGAGATCGTTGTCGGTGAACGTGTTGCCGACAATCGCGAAGCGCTGCGTCAGATCCTGCGTCGCGAGCAAGTGACGCTGACCTCGGTCAAGGAAAAGGGACGCGAGATCGGCATTCCGAAGATTGGCGGGCGAAAGAAAGTTAAAGCCAAAGACCTGTCGGTGTTTACGCGACAGTTCTCCGTAATGATCGACGCGGGTTTGCCTCTGGTTCAATGTCTCGAAATCCTGGCCCAGCAGCAGGACAACAAGTATTTCCAGCACGTGCTGATGCAGGTTCGCCAGGACGTCGAAGAAGGCTCCACTCTGGCAGCGGCGATGAGCCGCCATCCGCGCGTCTTCGATCAGCTTTACTCGAACATGGTTGAGGCCGGCGAGACGGGCGGTATTCTCGACCTGATCCTGCAACGACTCTCGACGTTCATCGAGAAGATCGTAAAGTTAAAACGCGACATCATCTCCGCGATGATCTATCCGTCGGCGGTCATCCTGCTCGCGATTGGGGCGGTGGCAGTGATCATGATCGTCGTGATTCCGCAGTTTCAAAACATCTTTCTGGGTCTGCTTGGACCAGGCGAACAGTTGCCCCTACCGACGCGAATCGTCGTTGGGTTCAGCGACTTTCTCGCCGGCTGGGGAGGCTTGGTCATACTCGTTTCGTTGATCGCAACAGGCGTGGCGATCAAGTTTTACTACGGAACGCCCGGCGGCCGGAAGAACATCGATCGACTGCTTTTGAAGGTGCCGATCCTTGGCGACATCTTTCGGAAGATCGCAGTCGCACGGTTCTCGCGAACGCTTTCGACGTTGCTGTCTTCAGGTGTGCCGATTCTGCAGTCGCTGGATATTACTGCGAAGACGTCAGGAAACGTGATCATCGAAGCGGCGATCACAAAAGTGCGGTCCGGCGTTGAGCGGGGTGAAAGCTTTGTCGATCCGTTGAAGGCGACTGAGGTGTTCCCACACATGGTGGCGCAGATGATCGGCATCGGCGAACAGACAGGCGCGCTCGACGCGATGCTGGGCAAGATCGCCGATTTCTACGAAGCCGAAGTCGACGCGGCAATTGCAAACCTGCTGACGCTGATCGAACCATTGCTGATCGGCTTCCTCGGCATCACCATCGGCTCCATCGTCATCGCGATGTACCTGCCCTTGTTCACCCTCATCGGCAAACTCTCGCAGGGCAACTAAAGCGGACGAACAAACTACAAAAGCACATCTGAGAGGAGCTTTGTCGCTTCCTTGTCAGATGTGCTTTTTGTGTTTTTTGCGGCTTGAAGATACCTTGCTATAATCCCGTTACCCCTGCAACCCCCGTGGTTTACTCTCCTCAGAGCGCTCTAGAGTTTCGCGCAATATGTCCAAAAAACGCGCCGGCGATCAGTCGTCAAAAGGCAGTTCGAAAAACGAACCGATCAATAATCTTCA
>DASTQB010000390.1:0-62542 GCA_035761985.1 Pyrinomonadaceae bacterium | reverse complement strand
ATCTTCGGCGAAAAAGCGGGCGCGCAATTCGAACATCGAGCCGTGCGCGATGGCGAAGAGATCCGCGTCGGTAAAGTGTCGTTGAAGTTTATCGAAACGCCGGGTCACACGCCTGAAGGCATCTGCGTGCTCGTCATCGACACAGAAGTCTCGAACGAACCGCAAAAGATCCTCACCGGCGACACGCTCTTCATCGGCGACGTCGGCCGCCCGGATCTCGCCGGCGGAAAAGGCTACACGCCGCAGATGATGGCCGAGATGATGTTTGACAGCTTGCACGGCAAAATCCTCACCCTCCCGGACGAAGTTGAGGTCTATCCAGCGCACGGCGCGGGCTCGATGTGCGGGCGCAACATGTCGAAAGAAACTTCGTCGACGATCGGCGAGCAACGCAAGTTTAACTACGCGTTGAAGCCGATGAGCAAAGAAGAGTTTGTGAAGATGATGACGGCGGACCTTCCGGAGGCGCCGAGCTATTTTCCGAAAGACGCCGAGATCAACCGCTCAGGCGCGCGCGGGCTTAGCGAGTTGCCGCCGCCTGTCGCCCTCGCTCCGCAGCAAGTGCAAGAACTTCGCGAAGCCGGTCACGTATTACTCGACGTGCGCCCGGCAGCGGATTTCGGCGCCGGACATGTTCCCGGTTCGCTGAACATCGGACTCGGCGGACAGTTTGCCATGTGGGCCGGATGCCTGGTTCCACTCAACGCGTCGATAGTCGTGATCGCCGACACGCGTGCGCAGGTTGATGAGTCAGTTGTTCGACTCGCCCGCGTCGGAATCGAAAACGTCAAAGGCTACCTTGACGGCGGCGTTCAGTCGTGGCGCGACGCGGGATTTCCGGTCGACGAGATCGAACAGGTGACTGTCGCGCAGTTGAAAGAACAGATGGCCAACAGCGATCTTCAAATCGTAGACGTGCGGCGTGCCGCGGAATACGTCGACGGTCACGTGCCGCGTGCGTTCAATGCGCCACTTGCAAACCTCGATAAAAGCATTGGTCCATTGCCGCTCGAGAAAGACAGGTTGACGGCAGTGATCTGCGCGGGTGGTTATCGCTCGAGCGCCGCGGCGAGTTTGTTGCAGAAACAGGGCTTTTCGAACCTGCTCAACGTGTCGGGCGGCACCGGCGCGTGGATTCAAGCGGGCTATCCCGTCGAGTAAATCCCCCACACAGATTTAACGAATGAAACTGCTTATTGCGATAGCGATCATCGTGATCGCCACCATTCACGGTTACGGCGCGGCGTGGCTGGCGATCTGGATGCTCTTTCATCCGTACCAGGCAGTCAAACTTTTCGGCATCACAATCTGGCCGCAGGGCATGATTCCTCGTCACCGTGAGAAGTTGGCCCAGTCGATCGGCAACGCCGTCGGCAACGAACTCGTTTCACAACAAACCGTCTTTGACGCACTCTTCGAAACCGATTTCTTCCAGCGCAAGGTTGAAGACTTCGTGAAGACGTACACCGACGAGCTGCTCGGACGCGTGTACCCGTCGTTCATCGACGCGTTGCCCTCGCAGGCACGCGGGCCCATTCTCGACACGATCGCCGCGCTTCAGTATCGACTCGCCGAATACATCGCCGAGATGTTGAAGAGCGAAGAGACTGCTGAAGCGATCGAACGCTTTGTCGACAAGCAGGTGGACGAACTGCTCGAACGCCGGCTCGACGACATGGTCAGCGACAACTCGCTCATCCGCATCGTCGAGTTTGTAGAGCAACACGTTCATCGCCTCATCTCAACGGAAGAATTCGGAAACAGAGTCCACGACTTCGTCGCACAACGTCTCGACGAGCTCGCACACAGCAACGCCACACTCGCCGAGACTTTCACACCCGAAACAATCGCGTTCATCAAGGAACGAATCGATCAGCAGGTGCCGCCGATCGTTCATCACCTTGCCGACATCGCCACGAGCCAAACCACGCGCAAACAGATTGGCGCGCTGATCAAACTCGAAGTTGATGAGTATTACGAGCAGCTCTCGCTCTTCAAAAAGATCTTCATCTCTCGCGAACGCATTCACCGCGAAGTTGACGAGCTCGTAAACAAGACGCTGCCGAAGCGCGTTGAAGAGTATCTGCGTGGGCCGGCATTCGAACAGGAAGCGGAAGCGTTTTTGAACTCCACGATCGACAACGTGATGGCGCGGCCGCTTGACCAACTCGTCGGCCAGCTCGATCACGTGAAGTTTCAGGACCTGAAATCACAGATTAGCGATCGACTGATCGAGATCCTGCGAAGCGACGCCTTATCCGATTCGGTGTCAAACCATTTCTCGGATGTGCTCGACCGGCTGCGCCCGCAAACGCTCGGCTCCGTGATCGAGCAGCTTCACGAAAACTCCACCGCCCAGGCGAAAGAGTTTCTGACGAAGAGTTTGTTCAATTTGCTTTCGCGTGAAGATACGGCGCGCACGATCAACGCTATCCTGAGTGCGCAAATCGAGCGTCTGCTGATCGCGCCGATCGGAAAGCTCGGCGATCACGTTTCGCAGGGCGCGATGGAGCGCGCGAGCTCGGCGCTCGTGGAAAAAATCACGCTCGCCGCACGCGAACGTTTGCCCATTGCCATCGCGGAGTTTGACGTCGGCGGGCTGGTGCGCAAGAAGGTGTCGGATTATCCTGTAGCAAAACTCGAAGAGCTTGTGCTTTCGGTCGCGCAACAACACCTCAAGACGATCGAGCTGTTTGGCGCGATCATCGGGTTTTTTATCGGCGTTGCACAGGCGATTTACTTTTGGTTTACATGGGAACCTGGCCGCTAGACATTTCGTCTTAACCCGTGAAATCCGCCGCACCCAGGGAGAAACGGTCATGAGAAAACTCGCGTGGTTTATTTTACTGTCTTCGCTGTTGGTTTCAGCGTGTCACAGAGCCATCCACGTCGGCACCGAGATTCAGGGCTCGGGCAAGCGGACAACGCAGAAGCGCGACATCGGAGCGTTCAAGACGATCGAAACTGAAGGCGCTTTCACGATCGAGGTCACGTGCCAGAAAGATCCGAGCCTGGAACTTGAAGCCGACGACAACGTGATTGAATTCATCACGGCTGAAGTGCGTAACGAGGTACTGCATCTGAGGAGCACGAAAAGCTATTCGGCGAGTGAGCCGGTGAAGTTTACGATCTCGGTGCCTAACCTCGAGGCTGTTTCGGTTTCGGGTGCAGGGAAGATTGACATCAAAGGCATGAATAACGATTCGTTCGAGATCGATTCAAAAGGTGCTCCGACCATCACAGTCGCGGGCCGCACGAAAGTCGTGAACATCGACACGAACGGCGCCGGGAAGATTGATACTCATAAACTGCGCGCGTCGCGAGCCGTGGTCGACAGCAATGGCGTTTCGAATGTCGACATTGATGTGTCGGAGCAGTTGGATGTAACGGTTTCGGGGCCGTCGACGATTACGTATCGCGGCGATCCGGTTGTGAATAAGAGTGTGAATGGTCAGGGCAGCGTTGAGAAGCGAGTGTCTGGGGGAGCGTAGAGTGAAGAATGGGTCTTATAGGTCCTATTCGACCTATAGGCGATAGGACTTATAGGACTTATATGACCTATAGGACATATAGGCGATAAGACGTATAGGTCATATAGGTCCTATTGGACATATAGGTCTTATAGGTCTTATAGGTCTTATAGGTCTTATACGACCTATTCTCACCAGTCCCTCGCTCTTTCCTGTTGACATAACCCTCACTGCTGAATAACTATTTGCCATCATCGAAAGGAGCTTACGTCCCCAATGACCTACGTAGTTGTGGAATTATGCGTCGATTGCAAGTACACCGACTGCGCAGCTGTTTGTCCCGTTGAAGCGTTTCACGAATTACCCGATCGCCTTTACATAAACGCCGACACCTGCATCGATTGCGATGCGTGCGTTCCCGAATGTCCCGTGGAAGCAATTTTTGCCGATACCAACGTGCCTGAGAACTACGCTCACTGGACTCAGATCAACATTGATGAAGCTCCAAAGTATCCGATCATCAGCCAGAAGATTCCCGCCCTGCACGGTCCGACTTGTACTGGGCCAGAAGAATGATGTAGTTTTCGTGTGACGGCGCCGGGCTCCCAGAGGCATTCGCACCCCGGCGCTTTAACCAGCAAAACTTCAGTAAGTGATCAAAGTTTTACTCCTCATCCTGATCTTCTGTGCTCCTGCTTTGGCCCAATCCGGCAGGCGGACGAAGACAGTTGCAACTCCAACTCCCACGCCTGAAGTTAAACCGTCGCCGTCTCCAACGCCCTCGTTGCCGGCGCGCTCACTCGTGACTGCCGAAAAGGACCAGGATTATCGCTGTTCCGATGACGGCTCACTCGCGCATCTTCTCGAAGAATCGAAGGTCGTCACTTACACTTCGAAAGAAGTCGACACCAAGGCCGAGATCACGGAGAAACCCGATCCGCTTTACACACGTGAAGCGCGCCGCGTCGGCGTGCAGGGACTCGTGGTTCTTCGCGTGCTGCTGCTCGCCGACGGCAAGCTTGATCGCATCCGCGTCATTAGGCGACTGCCTTATGGTCTGACGGAAAACGCGATTCGCGCTGCCTGCGAGATCAAGTTCAAACCTGCAACCAAAGATGGAAAGCCCGTGGCTCAGTGGGTGGCACTCGAGTACGGCTTTCGCCTCGCAAACTCCTCTATTTTTGGACCATAAGAATTATGAGACGTTTTATTTCCCCCCTCGTCGTAAGCCTCTGCCTTCTGGCAGTTGTCTCGCAACAGTCGACTGTACTCGCGAAAGACACGTGGGTCAGCGTGCGCACTAAAAACTTTTTCATGATGGGCAATGCCGGTGAGAAAGACATTCGTCGCGTTGCACTCAAGCTCGAGCAGTTTCGTGAGGTGTTTACACGACTGTTCCCGAACATGAAGTTCAACACGCCTGTGCCGACGACTGTGGTCGTGTTTAAGAGCGATGCGTCGTATCGACCATTCAAGCCTGGTGCAAACACGGCCGGCTACTTTCAACCCGGCCCTGACGTCAACTACATCACGTTGACCACAGAAGTGCGCGGCGACCAGGATCCTTTCAACGTTATCTTTCACGAGTACACACACCTGCTCGTAAACAACACTTTCGAAAAGGCGCCGTTGTGGTTCAACGAAGGACTCGCGGAGTACTACAGCACGTTCAGCATCGAGGACGATCAAAAAGTGGTACTCGGCAGGCCAATCGCGAGTCATGTGTTTGAACTTCGCGACAACAAGTTGCTGCCGCTGCAGACGTTGTTTGAGGTTGATCACACGTCGCCTCACTACAATGAAGCGAACAAGAAGAGCATCTTCTATGCGCAGTCGTGGGCTTTGATGCACTACCTGATCATCGGCAAAGCGGGACGCGTCGAGCAGTTGGGCAAGTTTATGGAACTGATCAATAACAAGGTTCCGACGGACCGCGCGTTTCAGGAAGCGTTTGGGATGCCGTTCCAGGCAATGGAAACCGACCTGCGCAACTACGTTAAGCAAACTCGCTACAACATCGTTCGCGGGCACTTCGAAAGAAAGCTGGAGCTCGACACCACGGCCGAGGCCACGGTGTTATCGGAAGCTGAGGCGCAGGCTTACCTCGGAGATCTGCTGCTTCACAGCAATCGCGCTGATGCTTACACGTATCTCGAAAAAGCTGTGAAACTCGATCCGAGTGTCGCGATGGCCCATGCTTCGCTTGGCATGGCCTATTTCCGCGAAGGCAAAGTTAAAGAGGCGCGCGCAAGCCTCGAACGCGCAGTAGCTGCAAACTCGCAAAACTACCTGGCCCATTACTACTACGCTTTCACGCTCAGCCGCTCGAGCCCGGATGAAGGACCGGTTTTCGGCGGATATCCACCGGAAATGGCTGCAAAGATCCGGGAGCATTTACAAAAGGCAATCGCGTTGCGGCCTGATTATCCTGAGTCGTACAACCTGCTGGGCTACGTCGCCTTGGTGACGGGTAAGGAAGTAGACGAGTCGATCGCTTCGTTGAAGCGCGTGTTGAGACAGTCGCCAGGCATGCACAACATCACGTTCATGCTGGGCCAACTCTACGCGCAAAAAGGTGATTTCAAGACCGCTATCGATCTGCTCGATGGTGTCGTGAAATCGAATGCCGAGGAACGACTCAGAACGCAGTCGGAACGGTTGATGACCCAACTGCGCACGATCGAAGAGCGGAGAGCGCAGTATGAGGCCGTTCGGGGAACGAGAGGTTCCGCACCCGCACTCACCATCAGGAGCGAGCCCGAGAAAGAGGAACCGACCGATCCTTCGCACTATCTCCGTGAAGCGTTGCGGCAACCCGGGGCAGGGGAGACGCAGTTGCAGGGAACGCTCGTGAAGATCGAGTGTGATCCGAAGGGGATCGTGTTTGTGGTCCAAACCGCGACGGGTTTGTTGAAACTGCGAACAGCGACCTTCGACGATATCGAACTCACGACTTACGACTCAAACATGCGCGGCGAGATCACGTGCGGCGAGCGCAAGCCTGCGAATGATGTGGTCGTGTGCTACACAGCGAATACCGATAAGAAGCTCAAGATTGATGGGACCCTGAAATCTATCGAATTCGTCCCATCCGACTTCAAGCTCAAGCCATAACTCAGCCACGGATGACGCGGATTTAAAATCGGATTTCTTTCCGCGTCATCCGTGTCCGAAATCCGCTTCCTTACACGGGCCCGTATATTCCTTCGAGTTCGACAAATTAATTCCGACAAGGAAGGTGTTACCGTGAAAAGAATTTTCGTCATGGTGCTGCTTGCTGTGGCAGCAGTGTCAGTTGCGAGCCAACATGCGAAGGCTCAAATGAATTCGATGGATGACAACCCGATGGTTGGCGGCGATCCACGTGATTGACAACGTACTATTGCCGAAGTAAATCCGAAACGCGGATAACGCGGATATCACAGATTGGATCTGTATTATCCGCGTTCATCTGCGTCTATCCGCGGCCTATCTCTGCTGTTGCTCGGTTGCGGTGTTTCGTCGAGAGCCGTTCAGTTGTTTCATCAACTCTTCAACTGCGGCTTCGAGTTGGCGATCGCGTCCCGCAAGCGTGTCTTCGGGTTTGTTTTCGACCAGCATGTCAGGCTGCACACCGTTGTTCTCCATGTTGGTCCGTTTCGCATCGGCGAGAAACACACCGACACCGGGCGTTCGCACAGTCGATCCATCGATCAAACTGTAGCTGCCAGTTCCGATCACAGCTCCCATCGTTGGCGTGCCAACAACTTTGCCGAGACCGAGTGCACGGAAACCTGCCGGAAACATTTCAGCGTTTGAAGCCGAGCGCCAGTTTTGCAGAACGATCTTCGGTCCGAAGAATCCTGCAAACGGACGGCCCGTCGCTTCGGTGCCGCGCGGCTGCCATATTTGATACTGCCGTTGGACCAGAATCGCCAGCAACTCCTGTTCGATGTTGCCGCCGCCGTTCCAACGCTGATCGATCACCATCGCTTCCTTGTTGCGATACTCGCGAAGCTCTTTCTCAAACCTGCGCAGCGATGGTTGATTCATCGCCTGGATGTGCAGATAGCCGATGCGACCTCCGGAGAGTTCGTCGACTTTCTTCCTGCGCTCTTTCACCCAACGCTCGTAGCGCAACTGGCTGTAAGCGCCCGTTGAGACCGCTTCGATCCGCGAAGTCCAGGAGCCTTCGTCACCCGGTTTCGAATTGAACTTGACGGTTACTTTGCGATTGAGTCGCGAGTTGAGAAGCGCCCAGTATTCGTCGCCGGCTTTGACGGGTTTGCCGTCGATCGCGAGCAGGTAGTCGCCAACCTTGACGCGCACCCAGTCTTTATCGGCTGGACCATCTTCGTAGACGTGAGTTACGCGATATAGACCCGCTGTCGTGTCAGGCTCGAGCTCGATTCCGAGATGCGAAGTGGCAAGTCCACCTGCGCCTGGTCCACGTGGCGGCGGCGCTGCGCCGGTGTGCGAAGCGTTCAACTCACCGATCATCTCGTTGATGATGTTGAGAAGCTCCTGTCGATCGCCAACGTACTCGACGAGCGGACGATACTTCGCGCGCATCGCGTCCCAATCCATGCCGTGCATCTTCGGATCGTAGAAACGATACTTCATCGTTCGCCAGCCATCGTCGAACATCTCGGCCCACTCAGCCGGACGATCGATCCGCACGCGAACGTTGAAATTGATCCTTCGTCTGCTGCCCCCGCCTTGACTTGCAGCGGCGGCGGCTGGCGCTGGACCACCTTCTCTGGCACCTGACGATGGTAACGGCACCGAGTAAATGCCATCGCGCTCACGGAAAAAGACTGTGCGGCCGTCGCGCGAGATATGCAGATCGGAGAACCCGCCGCCAAAACCACCGCCGCCACCGCCTTGTCCGCCTGCGTCACTCGGCGGCTGACCGGCTGTGATTCGCGAAAGCCGCCGCCCGTCCTCCTGGATTGAATAAAGCACGGGAATGTTTGCCTGCCCGGCTGGTTCCGTCGTGACGAAAACGACCGTGCGGCTGTTAGGCGTGATCGAGTAGCTGAGAATCGGAAACGGCATGCGCGTAACCTGGCGAACTCGCCGTCTCAATCCATCCCAGTCCATCTTGATCTCTCGTGGCGGGCGGTTGGCTGGTGGACCACGTCGCGCTGCCGGTGTGCCCTCTTCCTCGCCTTCCGCGGATTCCCGCGGCGATTCTGTTTCTGAACGCTCTTCAGGGTCGTCCGGATCGCGCTCCTGCCGTTCAAGCCAAACCGAGTAGATCTGAGTCGAGCTCGGCTGGTTTCCGCCGGTGGTTGGTTCCACTCGCTGGAAGAACAGCTTGCGACCGTCGGGTGCAAATTGCGGATTGCCGTCGCTGTATGCATCAAACGTGACCTTGTGGGGCTCTTTCTCCTGGCCTGACGACGAGATCATGTAGATGTCAGTGTTGCGCGAGATGTCGGCTTTCGAGTAAGCGATCCACTTTCCATCGGGCGACCAGACTGGATTGCCGAAGCCGCCGTATTTCGAATTGTCGAGAGTGATCACCTGCTTCGTTGCAACTGTGACTTTGCGCAGGTTGTTGTCTGAAGCAGCGAATGCGATCTCTTTGGAATCGGGCGACCAGTTGTAACCGAACTTCAGCGCGTCGATGTCAGTGATCTTCTGCGGCTGTGCTGAACCATCGACAGGCACGACGTAGAGTTCCTCACGACCGCTTTGGTCGGAGATGTATGACAGCCACTTGCCGTCGGGTGAATACGCGACGTTTCGATCGCGCGCAGCACCGTCGGTTAACTGTTTGAGATCGCCTTCTTCAACCGGGGCGGTGAAGATCTCGCCGTGAATCGAAAACGCGATGCGACGTGAGGACGGTGCGAGATCGTAATCGTCAGCCTGCGAGTTGAACGACTCCACCTCCGTCAGGTTTTCCTGAGTTTCCGCATCGATGTCTAACTTGATCGGAGTTGCGCGTTTGGAGTTAACGTCGAGTTTCCAGATGCCGAAGTCGTGTTCGAACATGATGACGCGGCCGTCGGAGCTGATCGCGGGCCAGCGCACGTCGCCGGTCTTGAACGTCGTGACCTTATCGGCGTTGCCGCCGTTTTCGGAAACGCGCCAGATGTTTGTCAGGCCGTTGCCGTCGCGATCGCTGATGAAGTAGATGAATCCGTCGCGACCCCACATGGGCCATGAATCCATGCCGTCGAAGTCCGTGACCTGGGTAAACTTCTTCGCGGCGACGTCCATGATCATGATGTCGCTCTGGTATGAGCCACGATAATACTTGCGCCAGTAGACCTGCGATTTCTGGTTGTAAGCGAGTCGCTTGCCGTCGGGCGAATACGACGCCATCAGCCCCATGTCAGTGCCTGCCTTCCACGGCATACCGCCTTCGGTGCTGACGAGGTAAAGCTGCGGCATGAAGTCTTCGCCGCGGTTACTGCTGAACAGTATGGAGCGCGAGTCAGAGGACCATCCGAGAACTGAATCGTCGGCCGAGTGGTTGGTAAGCTGTTTAGCGTTGCCACCACCTGCGGGAATCAGATAGACGTCGAGATTCCCGTTGCGCTCGCTCGAGAAAGCGATCCACTTTCCGTCGGGCGAGAAACGACCGTAAACGTCGCGGGCGCGATTGACGGTCAGGCGTTGCACGTTCTGGCCGTTTTCGTCGGCGGTCCAGATGTCGCCGAGATAGGTAAAGACGATGCGTCCGTTGTGGTAATGCGGATAGCGCACCAGCCGGGCTTCGCGGCCAAATGCTGAAATCGCAGTGAAAAGAAACAGGAATGCGGCGAAGAGAGTGGTTGTCTTTTTCATGGCTCCTGACCTGCGTTAATGGGAATGGAAACTTACGTGATGCGGTGGGCGGATTATAGCACCGCCGGTTCGGATTTCGAATTTGTTATGGCATGATTGTGCCGTGAGTTTGCGATGTCGAAAAATGGGCGCGGCGGACGTGCGCGATGCGTTTGAGATGCTGAGCGACTTTCTCGGCGCGGACGAACACTATCTCGCGAGCAGCCAGGCGTACGGCGACCTCGGTTTGCAAGGTCTCAACAACGCACTCGATCTGTTTCTCGAACGACCGGAGCTGGGGTTTGTTTGGATGGCGTTTGACGAACGTGGCGCGGCTGGGATTTGTGTGGTGTGTTATGCGATCTCGACGTCGATGGGCGCGGTTGTGGCGAAGCTCGACGATGTTTCCGTGAAGCCTGATCGGCGTGGCAAGGGGATCGGTACTGCGTTGATCGAGCAGCTGAAAGAGCAACTGCGGCGCGAGGCGGTGACGCGCATTGACGTCGCCGTGCACATGGAAAACCCGCAGGCCCGCAGCTTCTACGAGCGAACGGGCTTCGTCAGGCTCAACGAAGAGCGCCTCTCCTGCCTGATCTGATCCGCGACTATCCGTGTAAATCCGCGGCTAATTACCGTCCGAGATTCGCGATCTCCTCGAAATATTTGGCGAATGCGATCATCCCGCCCGACGCCTGCTGCCAATCGAAATTCTCATTCGGCGCGTGATACCCGTGCTCCGGCAACGAGAGGCCAAGGAACAGCACCGGACACTTCAACACCTTCTCAATACTCGTCATCGCACCAATCGTCCCGCCATCACGCACGAAAACCGCGTCACGCTTAAACGCAAACTTGATCGCACGTTTCAACGCCTGCGGCAACTCGCCCGTAAGCACAGTCCGAAACGCCGGCGCCTGCGATTCGAAGTGAATCTCCACGTCGGGATTCAGTTCCTTCACCGCCGCCGTGATCAGCCGCTTGATCTTCTGCGGATCCTGCTTCGGCACAAGACGGCACGACGCCTTTAACTCCGCACGCGGCGGCACGATCGACTTCAAACCCGTTCCCTGGTAACCGCCGACAATCCCGTGGACTTCAAGCGTCGGCATGCCCCAGATGCGCTTCATCACCTCGAGCGGATCTTCCGTCCGCATTTTCTTCAAGTGATGCGCCTTCTTGAACGCCCTCGTGTTGAACCCGGAATTCAACCAGTCTTGCAGTTCCTGTTTCGACGGCGGGATCACGTCGTCGTAGAAACCTTTGATTTTGATCTTCCCGGTTCTGACGTCGTAGATGTCGCAGACGAGCTGCATCAACTCGGCAATCGGATTTCGCGACGCGCCGCCGGTCTCGCCGGAATGGGTGTCGACCGTTCCCGTTTCAAGGCGCATGATGAACCCGAGCAGGCCTCGCAGACCGGCTGAGCTCGCCGGGCGATTTCGCGAAACCCAAACCGTGTCGGAAACAACGACGGAATCAGTTTTCAACGCCGGTGCAGCCTTCGTGATGATCTTCTCGAAGTTTGGCGAACCGATCTCCTCTTCAAACTCCCACAGGAAACGAATGTTCACTGGAACGTCAGCCTCAATCGCCGCCCGCGCGCCGAATAACGCGCTGAGCGCGGGGCCCTTGTCGTCGGTGGTGCCGCGGCCGTAGTAAGTGTCGCCCTTTTTGGTGAACACAAACGGCTCAGTCTCCCAGGGCTCGGTTTCCTTCGACGCCGGCTGGACGTCGATGTGGTTGTAAACGGTTACAGTCGGCAGATTGCTGTTGTTACCAAACACGCCGTGGATGACGGGATTGCCCTTCTCGGCGCGGTAAATCTCGACTTTTCCGCCGAAGCCCTCGATGGTTTCGGCAGTGAGCTCAACGCCTTTTCGTATGTCGTCTAAATGGTTCGGATCGACGGAGACGGTCGGTGTTTCGACAAAGCGGCGCAGCAGTGACTCGAATTCATCGCGGTGCGACTCCGCGAAAGACAAAAGACTATCCCTCTTCAATGTTGCGGGCATTCAAGATCCTCCGTCGAACTATTGTGAGCGAGCTTGCGCGCCATAATAATGCAAATAGGGCGAATATGTCCTATAGGACTTATAGGACCTATATGACTTATTCCTGAAAAAGCATGGGCGACGAAAATTCCTTTCGCCGCATCTACATGCCTACGGCGAATTTTCCAGAAAACTTCGTCTGACGCCCTGCGTACATTCAAATCGTCCGGTGCTTCGTGTTATTCTGGCGTCCCGTGTTTCCTGCGAAACCCGGCACCCCGATTGTCAGTTCAAGCGATACACAGGTTTTAGGAGGGTTGCGTGAGAAAAAGCTCTTTTGCCCCGGGAATGCTATTCCTCGTTTTAGCGCTGGCACTCCCAGCATTGATTTTTGCCCAGCAGAATAGATCGGCCCGCCGGATTACCCCCGACCGCACAGTTACGGGAGCAAATCCGACCGGCAAAGTTGGGCCCTCAGCCCCGGCAATCAAGAGCGACGTTGCCGAAGCACTCTCAGTCATCCAGTCGAACCACATCGACGGCCAAAAGCTGAACTATAACGACGTCTTTAAATCCTCGATCAACGTCATGTTGAGCGTCCTGGATCCGCACTCAAACTATCTCGACCAGGCAGAGTTTGCAGCGTTCCGGACCGAGCAGCGTTCCGAATACTTCGGAATCGGAGCCACGATCGAGGACCTTCGCGAAGGCAACGACGTCAACACGTACATTCGCGCCACCTTCCCTGATTCGCCAGCGCATCGTGCCGGTTTGAGATTCGGCGACCGCATTCTCGCCGTCGACGGCCAGTCCATGCGCGGCAAAACTTATCCTGACGTGCGTAAGTTCCTTCTCGGAAAACGCGGCACGACAGTGAAAGTCACCGTCGTTCATCCGGCAAACAACCAGGAAGAAACATTCACGATCGTCCGCGACGCGGTTTCGCTGCCTTCGATCGCACAGGCTTACATGCTGCGCCCGGGCGTTGGCTACGTGGCCATGACCGGCGGTTTCAACCTGACGACGGCAGACGAGTTTGAACAGGCGCTCAAGTATCTGCACGCCAAGGGCATGACCAATCTCGTGCTCGACCTGCGCGGGAATCGCGGCGGGCTGCTGATTCAAGCCGTGCGCGTTGCGAATGTGTTCCTGCAGCGCGGTCAGATGATTGTTTCGCAGAAGGGCCGCTATCGCGACAGTTCACAGAATTATCCGGCCGTGAATGAGAATCCTGACAACGTGCCGATCGTCGTGCTCGTAAACGGCGAAACCGCCTCGGCAGCCGAGATCGTTGCGGGCGCGCTCCAGGATCACGACCGCGCGCTCATCGTCGGTGAAACGACGTTTGGCAAGGGTCTCGTTCAGTATCCATTCCAGTTGGATTACGAAACCGCGGTGTTCCTGACGATCGCCAAGTACTACACGCCTTCCGGACGTTTGATTCAGCGTGATTACTCGGGTGGTGGTTTCTACAACTACTACTTCCCGGGCGGCCTCGCAGCCGACAAGAACAATCAGCCGAAGCAGCAAACGGGACCTGAGACGCATACCGACAGCGGCCGTGCAGTTTACGGCGGCGGCGGCATCGCTCCGGATGAAGCTGTGAAACCGGGTTTGATCAGCGTCGGCGAGCGAAACCTGCGCGACGTTCTGTTTGCGTTTGCCCTCGAGCTGATCTCGGGACGTGTCCAGAATTTTGAAGACTACAAGATCCAGCGCGCGATCGAGTTTGACCACGAGCTCGCTGCCGAAGATTATCCGGTGACGGACAATCTCTGGAAAGAGCTGAAGAAGTTTGCCGCGAGCAAGCCGGTCTACAAGGCCACGCCGGATCAGCTTGATAAGTATCGCTCGTATGCGGAGAGACAGTTGCGCTACAACGTCCTGTCAGCCGCTTACGGCTATCGCACGGCGACGCAGGTGTTCAACGAAGGCGATCCGCAGATCGCTCGCGCTGTTGAAGCTGGTCCACGCGCTCGCGAGCTTGCACAGGCAGCCAACAAGGCACGCGCCCGCGGATAATCCGCGGTGATGCTCGTCATCATCAACAACTGCGCCGCTAAGGCGCGACATTCATGGCCCGCGGTCAAGAAGAAATTCGACGCCGCGGGCCTTCGCTATGAAGTCCATCAAACAACTTCAGCCGGCGACGCCACTACGCGCACGCGAGCGGCGTTGAAGTCCGGAGTCGAGACGATCGCCGTTGTCGGTGGAGACGGCACGCTCAGCGAAACAGCCGAAGGCTTCTTCGAGTTTAACCGCGATCTGAACGTTCTGCCGTCGAGCATCAACACAGCCGCAACACTCGCAGTTCTTCCGGCCGGTACTGGTGATGACTTCGCACGTGGACTGCGCGGCGGTCGTTCGCCACTCGAAGGCTGGATCGATCTTTTGATCTCGCATTCGCGCGGTGAAAAGGAGGCGACGAAGATCGATCTGCTTTATGGCCGTTGCAGTAATTTCGAGAAGCCGTTTATCTGTCTCAATGCGTCGACAATGGGCATCGGGGGCGAAACGGCAGGCCGCGTCATGTCGCAGGGAAAGTTTATGCGCAACTTCTCAGGCGAGTTTCGTTTCGTGTTTGCGGCAGTTGGGGCCCTCGCGGCGTGGCGCGAGCGGCGTGTGCGTGTGAAGGTTGACGGGCGCGTCGTTGCGGATGGACCGATGAACCTGGTGGCAGTGGCGAACGGTCTTTACGCTGGTGGTGGAATGATGTTCTCGCCCGACGCGCAGATCGACGATGGAAAACTCGACGTGGTGACTGCTTCGGGATTAACACGCACGCAGGTCGTAACCGAACTATCGCGCATACACACCGGAGGTCACGTTAAAAATCCGAAGGTCTCGATCACACAAGGGACGATCGCAACGATAGAGACGTTGCTGACCCAGGATGCGATGCCTTTAGAGGCTGATGGCAACGTTCGAGGCGTAACACCAGTACAATTCCAATTACTCCCGAAAGCAATCAGCTTTCTTTTACCTGATCCGCGTATTCCGCGTTAATCCGCGGCTTCCATCGCCGCGACCTTCGCCAGCCGGCGGACGTGGCGTTCTTCACCCGTGAACCGCGCCGCGACAAATGCTCGAACGATCTCGAGCGCGAGTTCCACTCCAACCACACGCGCTCCAAGACAAAGCACGTTGCAGTCGTCATGTTCGCGTGATTGGCGCGCCGAATAAGTATCGCCGCAAAGCGCGGCACGGATGCCGCGGATTTTGTTCGCCGCAACTGCGGCGCCCACGCCGCTGCCGCAGATCAGAATTCCGATCTCCGCGGATCTGTTTTGCACTGCCTCGCCGACTTGTTTCGCGTAGTCGGGATAATCGACTGGCGTGCTGTCGTGAGTGCCGAAGTCGATCAGATCGTGCCCGGCCGCGCGCAGTTCATCGATGACTCTCTCGTTGAGAGGATAGCCGCCGTGATCTGCGCCGAGAGCAATCTTCATAAATCACAAGAGCGCGCGGGCGTGTTTCAAAACGTTATCGACGTTGAAGCCCAACTCTTTGAGCGCCACTTCGCCAGGCGCTGAAGCACCGAAACGATCCAGGCAAATCACGTCACCGTTTGCACCAACGTATCGCTCCCAGCCCTGTCGGACGCCCGCCTCGACAGCCAAACGCGCCGTGACCGCAGGCGGTAAAACTTCGTCACGATACTCCTGCGGCTGCTCTTCAAACAACTCCCAGCAAGGCATCGAAACGACGCGCGACGGTACGCCTTCAGCTTCCAGCTTCTCGTGAGCTTCCAGCGCGAGCGAGACTTCCGAACCAGTAGCAATCATGATCAACTTCGGCGTCGTAGCGCTGTCAGCAAGCACGTAACCACCACGCCTGAGCCCACCGGCCTTTGTATAACGATTGCGATCGATGATCGGCACCTTCTGTCGCGTGAGCGCGAGGGCCGTTGGCGCGTGACGCCGCATGATTGCAATGCGCCACGCTTCACTCACTTCCGCGGGATCAGCAGGACGAATCACAAACAGGTGCGGGATCGCGCGCAACGCTGCGAGATGCTCGACCGGCTGGTGTGTTGGTCCATCTTCACCAAGGCCCACCGAATCGTGCGTGAAAACGTAAATTACTTGCACTTCGGAGAGTGCCGCGAGGCGAATCGCCGGGCGCATGTAGTCAGAGAACGTCATGAACGTTCCGCCATACGGGATCAAACCGCCGTTCAGCGACATACCCGTGAGCGCCGAGCCCATCGCGTGTTCGCGCACGCCGAAATGCAGAATGCGCCCATCGTACGCACCCGGCGCGAAGCTCTTGCTGTCTTTGATGTCAGTGTTGTTTGAAACGCCGAGATCCGCAGAGCCGCCGATCAGCATCGGCAACGCTTTCGCGAGCGCGTTTATCACTTCGCCACTGGCAACGCGTGTCGCCACCGGTTTCGCATCTTCAAACTTCGGCAGGTGATCTTCCCAGCCTTCGGGCAATTCAGTGCTCATCATCGTGCGCCAGAGTTTGCCCTCCTCGGGATGAGTTGCTTCATACTTCTCAACCATCGAGCGCCACTCAGCTTCGAGTTGCTCGCCGCGATCGACGGCTTTGCGAAAATGCGCGAGCGCGTCCTCAGGAATGTAAAACTGCTTGTCTTCAGGCCAGCCGAGATGACGCTTCGTTTCGCGCACTGCGTCTTCACCCGGCGCGTCGCTGTGCGCTTTGCGCGTGCCCTGCGTTGGCATTCCGAACCCGATGACAGTCTTGACTGAAATGATGCTCGGCTTGTCGGTCACTGATTGCGCTTCGCGGATGGCGGCTTCGATATCGTCGAGGTTGTTTCCGTCTTCAACTACGTGGGTGTGCCAGCCATACGCTTCGAAACGCTTCGGCACGTCTTCGCTGAAAGCGAGGTTTGTGAAACCTTCAATCGTGACGTTGTTGTCGTCGTAGAGATAGATCAATTTGCCGAGCTTCAGATGGCCGGCGAGTGAAGCAGCTTCGGCTGCGACGCCTTCCATCAAGTCGCCGTCGGAGACGATCGCGTAGACGTAATGATCGATGAGTGGAAAACCGTCTTTATTGAACCTCGCTGCGAGGTGCGCGGCGCCCATTGCCATGCCGACGCCGTTTGCGAAGCCCTGGCCCAGTGGACCAGTGGTGATCTCGACGCCGGGTGTAAGTCCGTACTCGGGATGGCCGGGAGTTCGCGAGCCCCACTGGCGAAAGTTTTTCAGTTCGTCGAGAGGAAGATCGTAGCCCGTGAGATGAAGCAGCGAGTAGATCAACATCGAACCGTGGCCGGCAGAGAGCAGAAAACGATCGCGATTCTCCCACTTCGGATTGCGCGGGTTATGGCGCATGAAGCGGGTCCAGAGCACATAGGCCATCGGTGCGGCGCCGAGTGGCAGACCCGGATGACCCGAGTTTGCTTTCTGCACCGCGTCAATTGACAGTGTGCGGATCGTGTTGATGCAGAGTTGATCGAGTTCGGGGTTGAGATTCAGGTTTTCTTTCTGCACGGGCGCGCTCATCAGTTAGGGTTCCTCTGTTGATAAAGGTCGTATAGGTCTTATAGGTCCTATAGGACCTATTTGCTTTTCGTAAAGTTGCTCCTGGCGTGCGAGGCCCTGCTGGTATCGCGCATGGCGCGCCATATCAGGCTCGAACACCTGTTCAACTGAAATCGATTCTTCCTCAATGCTCCCTATTTTGCCCACCGCCTCCAGCGCAAGCAAGGCAGCCCCGCGACTCGATGCTTCCGGCGTTCCGCCGAACGTCAAACGACGACCTAAAACATCGGCCATGATCTGCAACCACACAGGCGACGAACGCAACGCGTTTCCTGACGCAACGATCGTCGCATGAGGCGCGAGCGCGTCGAGATCGCGAGCGATCAATGCAAAGCGATATGCAATCGACTCGAGCACTGCACGCACGATCTCTGCCGGCGTGGTTTGTTGTCGCAGGCCGAAGATCCCGCCGCGTGCATCGGCAGACCATCCTGTGCTTCGTTCGCCTGACCAGAACGGTAGAACCGTGAGCCCGTGCGCGTCGGGTTCGAGTACGGCGATCTCTTCGTGCAACGTTTCAATTTGCACGTTGAGTGAATTCAGGAACCACTGCAACAGTCCGCCACCGTCTGAAAGCGCACCCCCGACAACGACATGTCGCTCGCAAACTCGATAACTCCAAAGCGACGGTGCGAGAGGCTGCGGCGGCTCACCTGCAAACGCGACTCGCATCGCGCCCGACGTTCCGATCATCAACGCGATCTTGTCTTTCGTCGAACAGCCGGCACCGATGTTATTTGCCGCGCCGTCGCCGACGATCGTGACGAGTCGCGCGTTTGCCAACGCCGGCCAGCGCGTCGCGAAAGTGTCTGAAAGCGGCGAACTTAACCGCGTTTTGATTTCAGGCAATGTGTCGGAAGGAATGTCTAAGACCTCGATGAAACTCCAGTCCCAATTGCAGTTGAATTGATTGAATAGTCCTGTCGCTGAGGCCATCGAAACAGTCGTGGCCGTTTCACCGAACAAACGCCGGCAAAGATATTCGGCAAACCCGATCCAGCAACGCGTCGCACGAAAGCTTTTCGCACGCTCGTGCTTCAACCACTGCAACTTCGCAGGCCAGTAACTCGCGTGAAACCGGCAACCGGTGCGCGCGTGAATCTCAGCTTCGGCAAGCTGCTCCCGCAAGTCTTTTGCAAACTGCGCCGCACGCGTATCAGCCCACGTCAGCACCGGCGTTGTTGGAACACCCGCGGCATCGATCCCCATCAAGCTGTGCCAGAACGCTGACACGGCGATCAACTCGATCTGCCCCGCACGACACGACTCAAACGTAAACAACTCATCAATGGTCTTGATGACTTCCTCGACGAGCGGATCCGCATCGAGTTCGGCAAAGTCAGAAGCGCCCATCGCCTTGCGGCTGCTCCTCGCCTGCGCGCCCGGCACTTCGTTCCCGCGCTCGTCAAACAGCGCCGCCCGCACGCCCGACGTGCCCACATCGATGCTCAATAAAACTGGTGCCATCCGCGTAATTCTGCGCTAATCTGCGCTTCGTGTCCGCAGTCGCTCGACAGTCGACGCGCTCGAAATCCAGCGTTCCTCTCTATCTTATCGGAGCGGCGCTGATCGGTATCGCTCTGTTCGGTTTTATCTACAGCTTTCTTCCCACGAAGACAAACTCTGCCGAAATCGATCTCGGATCGAAACTCGCGACACTGCCCGGCATGGCGATGCGATCCGGTCCGGAAGAACCGAAAACGGCTCGCATCATCGCCGCCGCGTTCACTCCACAAAGATCAGACAAGATCGGACCGCTCACCGCACAACCGCCCAGTGACTGTGCGGTCCTGGGAATTCCCGGTGAAATCGCGGAAGGAAAAACGACGCTGAAGTTGCAGTATACGTGCAACGGCCGGCTCATCGACCCGCGACGAATCAAAGCTGATTGGACCATCGAGCCGGGACGCGTGTCGTTGTCGGGAGATCCGTCGAATCTCGACATCGACACGACAGGCTTCGCGGGCAAGAGAGTGGTTCTGATGGCGACGATAACGGGCTGCGGCTCGCAATCGTGCCAGAGACGATTCATTGTTGCCGTCACGAAAGCGGCAGCTCCCAGCCCTTCGCCAACTCCATCGCCAACTCCGTCACCAACGGTTTCTCCGAGCCCTTCAGTCGAAGCATCACCTTCACCTACGTCCACGCCTGCGGCTAGTCCGGAGGCCACGGCCATACCGGAACCGACCGGCACACCGCTGGGATCGATGTTTGGTCCAGGACGAAACGGCAGCCTGACCATCAATTGGCCCACCACCCTCGCAACCGGTTGGTCCAACGTGTGCCGCATCACGTACGAACCGCCACGCGGGCTGTCGCTGCCGCAGGATTACCACGTAGAGGCCTCATTCTTCCTGACCGCGACCAGAGGTCTTGTGAGGGAACGTTTGCGCGCGCCGCTTCAGCCGCTCGCGCGCGGTAAGAGTGAATGGGTTATTCCGATGGAGCCCGACGGCGACGACGGTTCGCCTGTTGAAGCTCGGCTGGCAATGGGTGTGATTATCGCGGGCGCGCATGGTAAAGAATTCGAGCTTCAGCAGTTGCAAAGCAGGATCGACAACAACCTGCTCACGCGCAATCAAACGCTGGGAGGATCTGCGCTGTCGGGTTTGCTGGGTGTCGGATTTCTTGGGATTGGCAGAACGCGGCGGTCGAAAAAAGGCGATTCATATTCCGCTGGGCCATCTGCGGCGTTTCCCCCGGGGGCACCGGCACCGGCACCTGCACCTGTATCGATGCCGAAATCAGGCGGCTCAGTCATCGTGGACGCTGCAGGCCGGGTGATCGGCACCGTTGCGAAGATAGCAGGTGCAATTCGTCTCCCGTCAAAAAGTTCACATGTGACATTGAGCGGTGACGAGGTTCCGACTGAAGCACCGCCTGCGCCGGCCCCCGAGCCTGAGAGCACTGTCAAAGGAGTGGACAGAAACATCGGCGGTGTCACCCCCGCAGCGTTTGAAGAAAAGCGCTACACCGACGTCACGCTCTACGAAGATCATCTTTATCCAGGCGACAGTCTCGACGAAGCGACGAAAGTGCCCGACGACGAGCCGCTCATCGCCAACAAACTCTACACACTCGAAGTCGCAATTCGTCTCAAACGAACCGGCATCCTTTCAAACATTCCGGCACCGCACGACGTCAAGAACCCGCGCAAAGAACAGGAGACTCTGACACTTCACATCCTTGCCACGCCCTTACGCGGTTTCAAGATCACTGACCGTCTCGTCACCATCAAATGGCCGTTCAACGAAGACAGCGAATCCGCACTCTTCCGTTTAGACATCGATCCATTTTTCGACACTGATCGTCCAGGGCGAATCGAAATCCGCATACTCGACGAGAAGCTCGATCTGCTCGACATCGTCACGCTCGAAGTCGCAATCGTTGCAGCCGAGGGGATGCCGATCGAAAACGACATTCCTGCCCGCAACCTCGTCTGGGAAGACAAAGAATGCGAAGGCTTGAGCCTCGCCGGCGCTTCACACGCACGACTCGCGTCGATCCACGTGCGTCCTGTTACCGGCGGATTTACGTTCGATTTTGTTTTCAAATCCGCGGATAACAAGGCCGTAAACGTCTCTGTATTCCGCAATATCAGTGACACTGATCTGACGAACCTGCTCGCCCGCGTGCGTGACTTTTGGACCAGGCTCGTCATCACCAACTATGCGCACAAACTCTCCGTCTCGGCTTCGCGATACGACACGTACCTCGCCGAGCTGCGAGATCTCGGCATGCAGGCATGGGCACTTTTATTCGACACACGCACAGCCGATCAGGAAGGCTCATCCGAACGCATCGGACAGATCATCGCGACGGTTATGAAGAACGCCGGCGGGACGATTCAGATTTCCTACGCCGCGGATTACGGAGATTTCATCTTCCCGTGGAGCATTCTTCATCCGCCCGCGCCGAAAGAAGAACCCGTCGATCCGCTCAACTTCTGGGGCGCGCGCTACCAGATCGAACAGGTCACGCGCGGGCCGAAAAAGGACCGCATCGACGATCGTCCAATCAACGTTCTGTTCGCGCTCGATCCGAGCTTCGGTGATGCGCCGTCGCAAAGGAAGATGTTTGATGATTACAAGGCCGCCGCGAAAGGCGAACTACTCGTCAGCGATCCGATCAGCGATCAAAAAACCCTCGTCGACCACTTGACTCGCGATCCGGCGGTACATCTACTCTACTTCTACTGTCACGGTTATGCGGCGACGCGTCCGGGCCTGTTGATGGCCGACGGAGTGCAGTCGCTCAAACGCATCATCGAGGGGATTCGCAAAGAAGCTGGAAACGACGATTCGCAGTCTGCGGCTGGTCTCGAGAAGTTGATGGAACTGACTTCCCGGATGGCCGGCGAATCGTGGCTCTATCTCGGCGATTCGCAGATCAAAGAGACAGACCTCCGGCTGTTGAAGTTTTTCGCACGACCGCGACGGCCAATCGTTTTTCTCAACATGTGCCAGTCGGCGGACCTCGTGCCGTCGATGTCGAGCGGGCTGGTCCATCTGTTTCTCGATCACAATGCCTCGGCAGTGATCGGCACTGAGAGTCCGATGACGGGCGTGTTTGCCGATGCGTTCGCGAGGAAAGTGCTCGACGCACTGTTTGCAGGTGACAACATCGGCACAGCGCTCTGGAAAGCGCGGCGCCATTTTTTGCTGGAATCGCGTAACCCCCTCGGACTTGCATACACACTTTATGGGCGAGCCGACGCAAAACTCGGTAGCCGGAAATCATAGGAGAACAAGCATGTCAGACCTGAACGAAGTTATTGCAGCAGCGAATCAACTCAACGAGCAGAAGCAGGACGATGAAGCGCTGCTCGTGCTGATCGGAATGCGCGAGAAAGCGCTCGCCGCCGAGCCTGCTCTAAAGGACGATCCGAATCTGGAAGTGGCCTACGAAGAAACGACAATGGGACCACTCGACGATCTCAAGCGATTGGGAAAGCGCGTCTTGACGCGTTGGAACAAGGAGATCTACGGAATCTGCTGCAGCAATGAGACATTGGATTCAAAGGAACGCGCGGCAGTGCTGAACTCTCTGAATCTCGGTGAGGCGGCGGTCATCGCTGCTGTTGCCGGCGTGTTGATTTCGATGGGCGTGGGTGCTGCGATTGCCGCGCCGCTTGCTCCGTTGATCGTCAGAAGATTCATCTGGCCCGCGAAAGATGAGCTGTGCGTCGCGTGGCGCGAATCGATCGACGCAGAAGAGTAGCCGCAGAAAACCACAGATGAATCCTGTAAAAAAATTCGGGTCATTCGTGTTCATCTGTGGCGTTTTTCATGTGGCGCTTACGATCGTGGTTTTCCTCATCGGTCGTTTTCAACTTCTTCCCGGCACGTTTGACGAAAACGGGATCGGGCTGACGTTTGCCGTCGACGGAACGACCTATCGTGCGCTGATTAGCGATCTCGTGAGCGTGTGGCAAATGGAGGGAACGAGCGCGTGGCTCGACGCGCGTGCGCCTTTCCATGCGCATCTGTATTCAGTGTCGTTTGCTGTTTTCGGCCGCGTGGTGGGCCACAATATTCTCGCGGCCGAGCCGCTGAATCTTCTTTACTATCTCGCGATCGTGAGCTGTGTTTACGTGCTCGGTCGTGAGATTTTCAGCACGGGGACGGCCTTGCTGGCAGCGACGGTCGTTGCTGTGTGGCCGTCGTTTCTGTTGTATTCGACACAACTGCTTCGAGATCCACTCTCAATCGCGACACTGCTCGGATTCATGGTTGTTCTGACGATGCTGCTCTCGCGTGAGCTCGATTGGACCAGGGCGATCTATCTTGGACTGGGCGGCGCGGTGCTTTTAACTGTGTTCTGGATGTCACGCGGAAACATGTGGAACGTCGTGCTGGTTGCGATTGCGATTGTGTTCGTGTTGCTCGTGATCCGAATGGCGCGTGCGAAGAGTTTTATGGTTCGAAATGCGTTGGCGATGCTGGCGATTGTAGTTGTTGCGTTGCTTGTACCCGCGCGCTTTGAAAGCTCGACGTTGCCCGGTTCGAGATCGCCCGCGTCGCCATTTGCGATCCCTTCGGCTTCGCAGCCTGCGCCGGCGCAAGGCGTCTGGACCAGGGCCATCCAACAAATCTCGAATCGCCGTGCAGGTTTCCGCAGATACACGGCACAGTCGTCTAACATTCACGCTGACGTGCGGTTCAACGGTGTGGGAGACGTGTTGCGGTTTCTTCCAAACGCCGCGGTGATCGGGTTCTTCGCGCCTTTTCCGAGGATGTGGGTTGAGCGTGGAAGTTATGGACTCGCTACACGGCTGATCAGCGGTGCAGAAACGCTCGTGATGTACTTGCTTTACGTGGCTGCGGGGTTTTGCGTTTGGCGCGAGCGGCGCAACTTGAAAATGTGGTTGCTGTTTCTCGTCACGACGATCGGGATGATCGCTTTGGGACTCGTCGTCGTAAACGCCGGCGCACTCTATCGAATCCGTTACGTCTTCTGGATGCTGTTGATTATTCTGGCTGCTGAGGGAATTTTGAAACTAAGTAAACGACGACTACTTAACAATCCGTGAAACAACCTGCATGAAGCGCTCGATGTCCTCTTCCGTCGTGTCGAACGACGCCATCAGCCGCACTTCCGAAATCGCATCGTCCCACACGTAAAAGAAATACTCCTTCTGCAAATCGGGTATGTACTCCGGCGGAATGATCGCAAACACGCCATTCGTCTCCACCTTCTGCGTCAACTTGATCTGCGGCACCTTCGCCAGCTCACGCGCGAGCAATTGGGCCATCCCGTTTGAATGTTCCGCATTTCGCTTCCACAAGTCGTCCGAAAGCAGCGCCTCAAACTGCGCCGATATAAACCGCATCTTCGACGGCAACTGCATGCCCTGCTTGCGAATGTATTTGAAATCAGCGCCGGTGTTCCTGTTGAAGAAGATCACCGCCTCGCCGTACATCATTCCGTTCTTCGTACCACCAAACGACAGCACGTCGACACCCGCATCAACCGTGATCTCCTTCAAACTCGCGTTCAAACTCACCGCCGCATTCGCAATCCGCGCACCGTCAACATGCAGCAGCATGTTGTTCTCGTGAGCAAAGTCCGCGAGCGTTCTTAACTCTTCGACTGTGTAGACCGTGCCCATCTCGGTCGCCTGCGAGATCGAGATCACGCCCGGCTGCACGTGGTGTTCGACGCCGATCACGTGCATCAGCGGTTTGATCTGGTCCACCCGGATCTTGCCGTCGGGCGTGGGCAGTAAAATCAGTTTGCAACCGGTGAACTTTTCAGGCGCGCCACACTCGTCAACATGAATGTGCGCCATCTCGGCACAAACGATCGCCTGATACGATTTCGTAATCGCCTGCAAGCCGAGGGTGTTCGCGCCGGTGCCGCCGTAGACAAAAAAGACCGCGACGTCTTCGCCGAAGTGTTTGTGAAACAGTTTTATCGTGCGCGCGGTGATGTCGTCGCCGCCATACGCGATCACGTGACCCTCGTTTGCCGCGTTGATGGCTTTGATCACTTCCGGGTGAATACCGGCGTTATTGTCGCTTGCAAAGCTTCGTTTGGACATAAGCCGCGGATTTACGCGAATTTACACGGATTTTGCTTTTACGTCTTTCAAGATCTCGCGGGCGGCGTTGGCGCCCGGGAGGCCGGTCAGTCCGCCGCCGGGATGCGTGCCTGCGCCGCAGAGATACAGTCGTTTCAACGGCGTGCGGTATTGTGCCCAGCCAATCAATGGCCGGAAAGTAAAAAACTGATCGAGTGTTTGTTCGCCGTGATGAATGTGCCCGCCGCTTAGACCATACGTCTGTTCGAGATCGAGCGGCGTGATTACCTGGGTCGCAACGATCAAATCGCGCAACCCCGGAGCATAACTTTCCAACACGCTTAACGTGTTTGCAGCAAACTCATCGCGCCGCGTGGTCCAATCGCCGTGCCTGAGCTTGTACGGAGCAAACTGCACGTGAATCGACATCACGTGTTTGCCCGCGGGCGCGAGCGACGGATCGCCGAGCGATGGAATCGTGATGTCAAGGTATGGCTCAGGTGAAAACTCGCCGTACTTCGATGCATCGAAAGCGCGTTCGAGATAATCAATCTCGTGACCGATGTGAATGCGGCCCCTGAGTTTGTCTTGTCCGTCGACGCCACGAAACACGGGCAATCCCGAAAGCGCGAGATTGATCTTTGCGACCGTGCCTGGCGCGCGATAGTTGCGCATCTTCAAAAGAAAGTTTGGTTCGAGATCGATCGGATCGACGAGATTTAAGAACGTCGAGCGTGGATCAGCATTCGAAACCACCACACGCGCCTCGATCTCTTCACCACTTTCGAGCACGACCTTCGCCTTCGCGCCCGTTTCAATTCTCGACACGTGCGCCGGCGTGCGTATCTCTGCACCTGCAGCCTTGGCAGCGTTCGCTAAAGCCGCAGACAAACCACCCATGCCGCCTTTCGCATACGAAGCAGGTAACATCGGACTTCCGTTCATCGCCGCTTGCCACAACAGCCCCAGACTAGTTCCCGCCGACCATGGACCAGCAAACGCGCCGTGAATTCCGCGTGCAGCGAATGCGGCGCGCAACAACTCCGTCTCAAACCATTCGGCAACCAGATCCGCAACAGCCATCGGCGCCCAGCGCAAAAGCCGATACTCGTCTTTTTTGCCGAGCCCGCGAAACGCAAGTCCAACCTTGCCGAGGTGCCATAAGTCAGTCTTCGTCGGTTGATCGATCGACGGCGGTGTCATCGCGATCAGCGGCGTAAGCACGCGACCGATGCGTGCGAAGCTGCCGGCGAATTCGGGATAACTGCGCGCGTCGGTTGCAGAAAACTTTTCTATCTCGCTGACGCTACGGCGGACATCATTGTAGATACCGCAGTGTCGTCCATCCGGCGAGAGCGCGAGCACGCGCACGTCCGGCGTGATCATCTCAAGACCGTGTCGCGCAAGATTCAGGTCCGTCGCAATCTGAGCTAAAAACGGACCATCCGCATGGTCCAACGTCGAACAACGAAAGCCCGGATGGATCTCCTCGGTGACTGCACCGCCGCCAACAACCTCGCGCGCCTCGAGCACAAGCGTCTTCAGCCCGGCGTTCGCGAGATAACACGCGGCCACAAGCCCGTTGTGCCCTGCCCCAACAATGACGCAATCGTAAGCCATCCGTGTCATCCGCGGTTAAATGTCCTTCAGCATCTGCAACGCTGCATTCCGTCCCGGCGCGCCCATGATCCCGCCGCCTGGATGCGTCGCCGATCCACACATGTAAAGGTTCTTGATAGGCGTGCGATACTGCGCCCAACCCGGCGCGGGACGCAGGAAAAATAGCTGTTCCAGCGTCAGCTCACCCTGAAATATATTCCCTTCGGACAAACCGAAGTCACGTTCGAGATCGAGCGGCGTCAACACCTGTCGATCGCGGATCAGATCGCGAATGTTTGGCGCGTGCTCGGCGATCGTGTCGATCACTGCGTCGCCAAACTCCTCGCGCTTCTCGTCCCACGTGCCTTCCTTCAAGTTGTAAGGCGCGTACTGCACGAAACATGACATCACGTGTTTGCCCGGGGGCGCGACTGAAGGATCGGTCAAACTCGGAATCACCATGTCGATGTACGGCCGGCGTGAAAAACGCCCGTACTTCGCTTCGTCATACGCGCGCTCCATGTAATCCACACTCGGCGAGATCGAGATCGCTCCACGCAGGTGCGCGCCTGGGCCAGGCATCGATTTGAAATCCGGCAAACCGTCGAGCGCGAGGTTCACCTTACCCGACGAGCCGCGATACTTGTAACGTTTCAGGTCCGCGCAAAAATCGTCAGGCAGGTGTTGCTCGCCAATCATCTTCATGAACGTCAAACGCGGATCGACGCTCGACGAGACCACGTCGGCATGAATCTCGTCGCCGTTCTCGAGCACAACACCCGTTGCTCGCCCGTTCTTGATCAGGATCTTCGTGATTGCCGCTTCGGTGCGGATCTCAACGCCCGCTTCGCGCGCTGCGTCGCCGATGGAATTCGAGATCGCCCCTGTGCCGCCACGTGCAAATCCCCACGAACGAAACGCGCCGTCGATCTCGCCCATGTAGTGATGCAGCAGTACGTATGCAGTTCCTGGTGAACGCACGCCGAGAAAAGTTCCGATGATTCCGGAGGCGGACATCGTCGCTTTGAGCACGTCAGTTTCGAACCACTGATCGAGAAAGTCGACGGCGCTCATCGTCATCAACTGCACCTGGTTGTACTTGTCTTCGGCGGGAAGTTTTTGAAAACGACGCCCTAAGAACGCGAGATTCTTCCAACCCTTGGGATCGAGCGTCGTGGGGTCGGGAGGCGTCATGCTCATGATCGGTTTGACGAAGTGGGCCATCTCGATCATGGCCTTGCCGTATTCGTCGTAAGCTTCGGCGTCGAGTCGCGAGTGTCGCGCGATTTCGCGGCGCGTGCGTGCGTGATCGTTGACGCGCCACAGGTAATCGCCGTTGGGCATGGGCGTGAACGTGCCGTCGAGCGGAAGGATCTCGAGACCGTGTCGTGGCAAGTCGAGTTCGCGAATGATTTCGGGTCGCAGCAGGGAGACTACGTAAGAGCAGACGGAAAACCTGAACCCGGGAAACACTTCTTCGGTCACGGCGGCGCCGCCGAGCACGTGGCGGCGTTCGAGCACGAGCACCTTTTTCCCCGCGCGCGCGAGATACGCAGCGTTTACCAGACCGTTATGTCCGCCGCCAATCACGACGACGTCGTATTTGTTGTTCATGAAGATATAAGTCTTATAGGACTTATAGGTCGTATAGGTCCTATTGCCGCAAGCGGGCTAGCATACTTATAATCACTCGCCCTGACAAACGAGCACCAAACATGCCCATCGGAACTGCTTTCCACGAACGCACATTTCCACTCTGCGAAAGTCTTAGCTACCGGGAGTGGTCTGGTTACTATGCGGTCAGTTCATACGAACCGCATCACGAACACGAGTACAACGCGATCCGCAACGCGTCTGCGTTGATCGATATTTCGCCGCTTTTTAAGTATCGACTCACCGGAAAAGATGCGACGCGACTCGTCGATCGCATCATCACGCGCGACATGCGGAAGGTTTCGGTGGGCCAGGTGGTCTATACACCGTGGTGCGACGAGCGTGGAAAAGTGATCGACGACGGGACCGTCTCGCGTCTCGAGGAAAACACCTATCGCTGGACCGCAGCGGATCCGAGCCTCCGCTGGTTTACGCAAAACGCCGCGGGCATGGACGTGCAGATCGAAGATATTTCTGAAAGCGTTTCGGCGCTCGCGTTGCAGGGACCAACTTCAGGACGGCTTTTGAAAAGCCTGGTCCAGGATGCCGACGTCGCAAACCTGAAATACTTTCGCGTGACGAAAGGCACGATCGCCGGCGTGCCGGTTGAGATCTCGCGAACTGGATACACGGGCGATCTTGGTTACGAGATCTGGATCGCGTCGGATCAGGCGGTGAAGGTTTGGGATGCGTTGATGGACGTTGGCAAGGCGTTCGACATTCATCCGGCGGGCATGCTTGCGCTTGACGTCGCGCGCGTCGAGGCCGGGTTGCTGTTGATCGACGTGGATTTCAACAGCAGTAAGAAAGCGCTTGTTGACGAGCAGCGATACTCGCCGTTTGAGATGGGGCTTGGACGGCTCGTCAATCTCGATAAGAATCGTTTCGTGGGCCAGGCTGCGTTAATCGAAGAGAGCAAACGTGGTCCAGCGAAAGAGATCCTCGGTCTCGAGATCGACTGGCCGCAGGTTGAGAGTTTGTACGAAGCCGTGGGCTTGCCGCCTGCTGTTTCGCCGGCGGCGTCGCGCGTAGCAGTGCCGGTGTTCAAGGAAGGGATTCAGATCGGCAAGGCCACGACGACCACGTGGTCGCCGACGCTAAAAAAAATGATCGCGCTCGCGACGATCAATCGCGGCTACACGCGTGTGGGCACGCGCGTGCAGTTTGAAATCACAGTCGAGGCGGTGCGGCATCACGTGCGCGCGACGGTGGTGAAGACGCCGTTCTTCAATCCGAAACGCAAGACGGCCACGCCCGTTATGTGACGCGTCATGAAGGAGATCATCGATCAGTACGATCCTAATATTCCTCTCGATCACGCCTCGACGATCCCCGCTTCCTGGTACATCAACAAAGAGTTTTACGAACACGAACTGAAGAGTGTGTTCTCGCGATCGTGGCAGCTTGCGGCGCGTGCGGACCAGTTGAGCCGGCCGGGCCAGTACGTCACGACTGACATCGCCGGCGAGCCCGTTGTCGTAGTGCGTGCGAATGATGGTGTGCTGCGCGCGTTCTTCAATGTTTGCAGGCATCATGCGGCGGCAGTGATGACTGAGCCCGCGGGCACAGCAGCACAGCTTCGTTGTCCGTATCACGGTTGGACGTATTCCCTCGAAGGCGAGTTGAAAGGCACGCCGGATTTTTCAGGTGTTTGCAATTTCGATCGCGCGCGGAATGGGCTGATGCCGCTGGAGCTTGCTGAGTGGGAAAACTGGGTGTTTGTGAGGATCGATTCTCGTGCAGGTGTGTCGCTGATCGATTTTCTTGGTGCCGATCTGGTCCAGCAGGCGAGCGGGCTGCGTTTGCAGGACCTGCACTGGTTTGAGCGACGGCATTACAGTTTTGACTGCAACTGGAAAGTGTTTGTCGACAACTATCTCGATGGTGGTTATCACGTGCCTTACCTGCACAAAGGGCTCGACAGCGTGCTCGATTACAGTAACTACATGATTGAGAACGGCGAGCATTATTGTTTGCAGTGGAGCCCGATCGTGAGCGAGGGCGCCGAGGAGCAGACGGGTGCGGTGCGTAAAGGTGAGCGCGCGCTGTATTACTGGATTTATCCGAACTTCATGATCAACTGGTATGACGGCGTGATGGATACGAATCTCGTCGTGCCGCGGGGCGTAGACCAGACTGAGGTGATCTTCGATTTCTATTTTCCGCACGAGATGAGCGAGGATGCGCGACGTGCGAGTGTTGAGGTGGGCCAGCGCATTCAGGATGAAGATACGGCGATCTGTAAGTCAGTGCAGCGCGGGTTGAGTTCGAGGGCGTATCACAGCGGGCGGTTGTCTGTGAGACGCGAGGCTGGTGAACATCTCTTTCATCGATTGATTCATCGTGACGTTTGGACAGGATTACAGGATTGACAAGATTTACAGGATTAGCAGGATATGAAGAGACATCTTGAAAATCGTGCAAATCCTGAAATCCTGTCCAAGGGCCACTTGCTACGCGTACTCGGCGTGGGCTTTGGCCTCGCAGTAATCATCGGCAACACCATCGGCGCCGGAATTTTCCGAACACCCGGCACCATCGCCGCGCAACTTCCCGAGCCCTCACTCTTTCTTCTCATCTGGCTTGCCGGCGGTCTTTACGCATTCCTCGGCGCAATCTCGCTCGCCGAACTCGGCACGATGCTCCCACGCTCCGGCGGTCAATACGTCTTCTCGCGTTACGCACTCGGCGAGTACGCGGGTTTCATCGTCGGCTGGAGCGACTGGATCTCGTCGTGCGGCTCAACTGCCGCAGTCGCGTTGCTCATCGGCACATTCTCCGGCGCACTCGTGCCTGCATTGGACGGAAAAGCGCCCGGCGTTGCCGCCGCGGTCACAATCGTGTTCGCAGTGCTGCAATGGCGCGGCATCGTTTGGGGCAGCAACATTCAAAACCTCACGAGCCTGCTCAAAGCACTCGCTTTCCTCGCACTCATCGTCGCAGCATTCATCCTCGGCAACGGCGGCGCACTCGCAAGCGCGCAGCCCTCAAACGCGACCGTGACGATCGCCGCAATCGTCGTTTCCCTTCAAGCAGTCATCTATACCTACGACGGCTGGAGCGGCGTGATCTATTTCTCGGAAGAAGTGCGCGAGCCGGCTCGCGACATTCCCCGCGCGCTGTTCGGAGGCGTGGCCGCAGTGACCGCGATCTATCTCCTCGTCAATCTTGCACTGCTTTACGTGTTGCCCATATCGCAGATCGCCGGAGAGGAGTTCGCCGCAGGCACCGCAGCAAACGCGATCTTCGGCGCGCACGGCGACACGATCTTTCGCGTGCTGACAATCGTGTCGATGCTCAGCGGAATCAATGCGCTTCACCTGATGGCAACGCGCGTGCTGTTTGCGATGAGCCGTGATGGGTTATTTACAACGAAAGCAGCGGAAGTAAACGAAGGCGGCACGCCGAGTGTCTCACTCTTTATGAGCGCGCTCGTCGCCGTGCTCTTCATTCTCTTCGGCCAGACGTTCGATCGAGTGATCGCTGTGCTGGCCTTCTTCTTCGTCGCGAACTACATCCTGTCGTTCATCTCGCTTTTCGTACTTCGCCGTCGCGAGCCTGACAGACCTCGACCGTATCGAGCGTGGGGATACCCGATCACGCCCGCACTCGCGTTGATCGGATCGCTCCTCTTTCTCGCAGGTGCGATACGCGCGGAGACGAGAAACAGTTTGTATGCGCTCGGGTTGCTGGCGGTGAGTTATCCGGTGTTCAGGTTGTTCAAATTTCTCAAATGACGCGGCAACCATCGTTGTCGACGTCGAGCGTTCTTACAGTCGACTCGATCTGGTGCGCACGAAAACAACTCTCAATCTGTGCACCAATCTCACGCTCGTTACCATCAACGAAGGCGATGATACTTGGACCAGCGCCGCTCAACGCGATGCCGAGCAGGCCCGGCGTGTGCGGGAGCGCGAGCGCTTCAGCTAATCCCGGGACGAGTGATTCTCGTTGCTGCTGGTGCAAACGATCGCGCATGGCCTCCCAGAGCAGCTCGTATCGTTGCTGTGCGATCGCGGCAGTGAAGAGCGCGGCTCGTTGCAGGTTGTAAACGGCATCTGCGCGAGTGACGTGGCGCGGAAGAGCGGCGCGTGCGACGTGTGTTGCCAGTTGCGTGTGAGGCGAGACCACGACCACGCGAACATGTGCGGGCCAATCGAACTTCGCCGATACAACTCTCCCATCGCCACGCACGGAACTCAGCAGAAACCCGCCGAAAAGCGCGGCCGCGACGTTGTCAGGATGGCCTTCGAATTCAGTCGCGTAATCTTGGATCGATTGATCGGGAATGTCGTGTCCCGCAATCAATCCCGCGAGCTTGATGCCGGCGATGATCGCGGCACCGCTGCTTCCAAGACCGCTGGCGAGCGGGATTTCGTTATGCACTTGCAGCTCGACTGACGGGAGCGCGAGTTGTTCGCGGCGTGCAGCGAGACTCATCGCACGATAGATCAGGTTGACTGAGTTGCGCGGCAGGACTTCATTCTCTTTCGGGCCGGTAGTCGTGACGCGACACGGCTCAGGACTATCCGGCACAACCCTCACGCGCACGGTCAGGTAGAGATTTAGTGCGAGGCCGAAGCAATCGAAGCCTGGGCCAAGATTTGAAGTGGAACCGGGAACGCGAACTGAAATCTGTGTCACTCTGCGTTTATCCGTGTCCAAGGACTTTCGCAAGCGCCTCGCGCGAGGCGGCAACTCGGATAGGAGAATTTGTAAAGCTACCACGAATCGGTGCGCCATCAGGAGCGACGAGCGTCTCGCCGTGGTATCGCATGACGTAATCAGTGTCTTTCAGCACGTGACCCGTAAGCACGGCCACCACAGCTTCATCCTCTTTGATCGCGCCCTGCGTCACGAGCTTGCGAATTCCTGCCACGGTCGTTGCGGACGCAGGCTCACACCCGATCCCGTCGCGACCAATGACAGCTTTTGCATCCGCGATCTCGTGCTCGCTGACTGTTATAACGCTGCCGCCGGTTTCCTGCACTGCTCGCCACGCCTTCTGCCACGAGACCGGCGCGCCAATCTTGATCGCAGACGCCAACGTCTTCGGATGCTCTTCATTCACAAACTCTGAATTGCTCTCAGAGTAAAAACGCGCGAAAGGCGCCGCGCCTTCTGCCTGCACGACCGTGATCTTCGGTTGTCGATCGATCAAACCGCTCTGCTGTAGTTCACGAAAGCCTTTTCCGAACGCGGAACTGTTTCCGAGATTTCCGCCGGGCATAACCAGATGATCGGGCACACGCCACTCGAGCTGTTCCGCGAGTTCGAACGCGACAGTCTTCTGACCTTCAATGCGAAACGGATTGATCGAGTTGACGAGATAGATCGACGGATCCTCAGCCAGCTCGCGAATGACGCTCATACACGAATCGAAGTTGCCCTCGATCTCCAGGACCTTTGCGCCGTAATCGAGCGCCTGCGCGAGCTTTGCATGACTCACCTGACCTTCGGGGACGATGATCGCGCAAAGAAGCTCTGCACGCGCGGCGTACGCGGCCAGGCTTGCGGCCGTGTTTCCGGTGCTGGCGCAAACGACGAGACGCGCGCCGAGTGACAGCGCCTGCGTGACGGCGGTGGTCATGCCGGTGTCTTTGAATGAGCCGGTCGGGTTTGCGCCCTGGTGTTTGAGTTTTAATTCGGGGAGACGGCAGTAATCAGCGGAGCGAGGCGCGGTGTAGAGCGGCGTGTTGCCTTCGCCGAGTGAGACGATCTGTGTGCTGTCATTGAAAGGGAGAAACTCTCGAAAGCGCCAGACGCCGCTGCGATCGCGCGGTTCGAGCGACGTCAATCGCGATCGCCACACGTCGCGCAACGCCGTCGAATCGGTGATCTGATCGGACCGCTCCACGTCGAGCAGCCCGCCGCAACGCGAGCAGACGTAAAGCCGATCGTTGAGATTGAATTCGGCGTGACAGCCGGGGCTGATGCAGCGCTGGAAGAATTGAACGCTCACAGCGAGCGATTATAGCCGCGGATTTTCACAGATGAACACGGATTTAATTCGCGTTCATCCGTGTAAATCTGTGGCTTAGAAGCTAAACCGAAGCTGCGCGTCGATGCGGCGATTGTACGCGGGATTGCCACCGCCAAATCCACCAAACCCACCGGTCGTCGACGTCGATTGCCCAAACAGCGACGATCCCAGGTTCCCGATCGGATTACCCAAATTCGTCTTGTTCAAAATGTTGTTGAAGTTCAGCGAGAACGTCAGGTTGTAACGACCGTTGCCACCGCCGCCGCCAAAACCACCGCCACCTGGCCCACCGCCGAACCCACCACGGCCGCCGCCGCCGCCCGGTCCACCACCACCTGGGCCACCTCGCATTCCGCCGCCCATGATCGCACGGTTCGCGTCGTTGCCTTGCCCGTCGTTACGGTTCTGCCGTCCACCAGCGTTCGAGCTGCCACCTTCCGATCCAAACGACCACGTTTTGCTGACGCGCAGATTAACCGTCGTCGAGCCCGGCCCCTCTCCGAAGTTGCGCGGAATCATCACGTCGCCCGGAGCGAAGTTGAGCTTGAAGTTACCAAACGGCGTGCATCTGAAGTTGATGTCAGAACAGTCAATCCCTGCCGGCGCCAGCGATGGGCGCTCCGTGTTGAAGGTGTCGCCGTTGATATCGCGGCCGAGCGTGATGTTGAACGGTCGACCCGACTGCACGATCACAAACGGATTCAAACTGATCCCCCACGGCGCGCGGAAGTTACCAGTCATCACAAACCGATGCCTGATGTCGCCCGACGCACGGCCATACTCGGTGCTGAAGTCGTAAGGATTCGCAGGCAAACTTCCCGTGCCGTCAGCATCGCTGTTTGCTTTCGCGAGAACGTAGTAAGCGTTCAAGTTGCCGAGATTCCGGCCAAGCCTGTGGTTGAAGTTGACGATAAACTGGTTCTGGTTATAACGACCACTCGACTCATACTCGAACACGTTGCAACGCGGGCTCGGGTTGATCTCAGGCGGAATGAAGTCGGAACAATTGAGCGGCCTGATTCCACTTGCCGGAACGCCCGGAATAAACGTGCCCGGCAGCGGCGCGTTCAACGGCCGCGTGCGCAACACGTGCAACGTCCGAATGTTGATGTAGCTCGCTGCGATGGTCAGATTGCGTGGCAACTGCCGCTCGACGCTAAACACCGATTGCAACGTGTAAGGCGCTTGCAGCGCGTCTGAAATGCGGTAAACAGTTCCCGGAACCGAAAACTCGAGCAGCGTTTCGGGTGTCGGAATCACCGGGAAGAATTCGGGATTCTGCACCGTGAACTGTTGCTGATTGACGCCGTTCAGGCGAGTCGCCTGCATCGTCAAGTTCTCATTCACGCGTTCGTAAAACACGCCGTAACCGCCGCGAATAACAGTTTTCGACTGCTGCCCGCCCGGCGACCAGGCGAACCCAAGTCGCGGCGCGAAATTGAAATTGCTCTCGATGTTCGACTGGTTCTCGTAACGCAATCCCAAACTCAACGTGAAGTTGGGCCGCAGTTTCCAATCGTCCTGGAAGAATCCGCCGAAGTCCCACTGGCTGACTTTCGTTTCGGGATTTCCACTCGACAAGCGAAACTGGCTCGCACCACCACCACGCAGCCTGATCTCTGCGCCCGACAATCCACGATCGAGAAACACCCGAGTGCGTCGGAACCGCTCGATACTGGTGATGATGATCTCCGTGCCGGCGATCGGATTGTCGTTGGCGTCGAGAATTGGACCAAGACCGCCGCCGAAGAACGTATACGTACCGCCGAAATTCGAGGGGGAGAACTGAGTGATGTGAATAGAACGAAGGCGCACACCGGTTTTCATCGAATGTGAACCAACCACAAACGACGTGTTGTTAGTCAGCTCAAATTGCTTGTCGGTGCTGTGCGACTGGCCCACCTGCGAGCCACCGCCTGTAAACGCTTCCGACACCTCGATGGTCGGAATTGAATTGTCGGCATTCTGCGCGTTACGCGAGTGTTCAAACTGAAAGCGCGTCTCGTTGATGATCGTCTTGTTGATGATCGCTGTTTCGGTAAGCTGGATACTCTGATTCGTGTTCTCCGAATCGTATGCGCGCGACGGCAGTGAAAAGCCGCCGACACCCTGGACGCGAGTGAACTTCGTAAAGTTGTAACGCGCGATCAACGTGTGGTTCTGATTGATTTGAAAATCGATGCGCGGGCTGAACGACGTGCGACGGCTTGGAATCGCAACTGTCTCACTGAAACCGACGATGTTGTTGTCGTCGTCGAGCACCTGCCCGACGATCAGTGCTTCGTCGTCAACATCGCGCTTGTCGAAGTCGACGAAGAACGAGGCTTTCCCCTTCGTGATTGGACCACCAAAGTTTCCGCCGTACTGTCGTGTTTGAATCGGAGGACGTCGCGCTGCAAACGGGTTGCGCGCGTTTAGAGCATCGTCGTTGAAGTTGAATGAAGCCTGGCCGCGATACCTGTCGGTGCCGGGACGAGTAAGAATCTCGATACGTCCGAAACCGAGTCGATCGTATTCAGCAGAAAACGGATTCGAGTTGATGCGGACCTCGCGGATGGACGCGCGCGGCGGCAAACGACCACCGGTAAAACCGTCGACAAAGATCTGGCCGCCGTTTGGACCAGCCGATGGACCCGCGAGTGCTTGCAACGCAGCCGCCATGTCGTCGGGATCGTCGGGCAGTGATTCGATGTCCTCGCCCTTCAAAACAACTGCACCTGCGTTGTTGTCAGGTTCAGTGCTGAGTTCGCGTGTGTCCGCCGCGATCGTTACGCGCTGTTCTTCGATTGCGACTTTCAGAGTGACGTCTAACGGCTGCGCCTTGCCCGCGGTGATTTCAACCTCAGCTGTTTCCGACACTGCGAAGCCGGCATTGACCACGCGCACAGTGTACTTACCCGGTGCGAGCCCGTTGATCGTGTAAGAACCGCCGTCGTTGGTAACAACCGTCTTTTCCACGCCCTTGCCGTCAATCGCCGTGACGCTGGCACCGACGATGGCGCCGCCCAGTTCGTCAAGCACCTGCCCCCGCAGCGAACCCGCGCGTTGTTGCGCCACGACAATCCCCTGGAGGATCGCGCAGAGGGCGATTAACCACAAAAGTTTCTTCATTCTCGGCTCCTTCGACGGCTTTTGCGAACTCGGGCAACGGCGGGGGATAGAACCTCTGGGGCCCGCAACTTGGCGATGAATTTTATCCAAAAAGGCGTAAAGAGTCTGTCAATGGAATGTAAAGTTTTGTCAGTTTCGCGCCGCGCAGGATTGACACTTCTTTACGCACGAAAACGGGCGATTCATGTAGGATCAGCGCCGACTTGCCTTAAGGTCGCCATATGTCTTTCAATCTTGCTGAGCAACAATCGATGGAGCGCGTGCTGGTAATCGACGATGACGTGGGTCTTTGCGAGCTGGTAGGAGAATACCTGCAGCCCGAAGGCTACACCGTTGAAGCCATTCACAACGGCGAACGCGGAATCGATCGCGCGCTTTCGGAAGAACACGATCTCGTCGTGCTCGACGTGATGTTGCCCGGCACCAACGGATTCGACGTCTTGCGACGGATCCGCGCACGGTCTCGTATTCCCGTGCTCATGCTGACGGCTCGAGGCGACGACGTGGATCGAATCGTCGGGCTTGAGATCGGCGCAGACGATTACCTCCCAAAGCCTTTCAATCCGCGAGAGCTCGTGGCTCGTATCCGTGCCGTTTTGCGGCGCGCCCAGCCCGTTGAGTCAACTACTTCAGCGCGAGAAACCCTTCGTGTGGGTGATATCGAAATGGACAGTAACACGCGCAACGTCCGCCGCTCGGGAGAAGTAGTTGAACTCACCGGAGTCGAATACGACCTGTTAGAGATACTGCTGCGCAACGCGGGCCAGATCGTGAAGCGTGAAGATCTGGTGAAGGATGTTTTAGGACGCGAACTCTCGCCGTTCGATCGCAGCATCGACATGCACGTGAGCAATCTGCGCAAGAAGTTGGGCCACCAGTTGAACGGTCTCGAACGAATCAAGACCATTCGCGGCGTCGGCTACATCTATGGCGCCACCACCGAGTAATTCCGAATGAAGATCTCCTTTCGAAGCCTTTATCTCAAAATCTTCATCTGGTTCTGGCTGGCGATGATCATCATCAACGTCGTGCTGTTCGCGGCGGTGGCGCTGACCCGACCGACGCCGACGGGAAGATCATGGCGCGATCTCACGCAAGTTGGACCAAACGCGCAGAAGGCTGCGGAGATCTTCGAACAGTCAGGTGCGGCTGCGTTGACGAGTGCGCTTGCGGCGACTGAGAAGACTTCGGGCGTGAGTGCGACGTTCTTCGACGAAAGCGGGAAAGAACTTTCGGGACGCACTGTTCCGGCGGGTGCGACTGAACTGATCGCGAAGGCGGCGCAGAGTCGTGAGATCGAATTCAACTTCGCCGGCCGAAATACCCTCGTCGCTCGGCCGGTCACGAGTGCCAAAGGCCAGCGGTACACGTACGTCGCTTACATTCCGCGCGCGCCTTTTCAACCAAGCTTGCAGACGCTGGGTATGCGGCTGCTCTCGGTGCTCGTCATCGGCGGCATCTTTTGTTACTGGCTCGCACGCTATCTGACGACTCCGCTTCTGAAACTGCGCACCACGACCAACGAACTTGCAGAAGGAAACCTCGGCGCGCGCGTGGCGAATAAGCTCACGAAGCGACGCGATGAAGTGGGCCAACTCGGCCGTGACTTCAACGTGATGGCCGAGCGTTTGGAAACGATGGTCAAAGCGCAGCAACGACTGCTCGGCGACATCTCGCACGAGTTGCGATCGCCGCTTGCGCGTTTGGGAGTTGCACTCGGTTTGGCGCGACAGCGTTCTGGTCCGGAAGCGAACAGTGCGCTCGATCGTATCGAACGTGAGTCAGACAATCTCAACGAGATGATCAGCCAGTTGCTGACGTTGACGCGTTTGGAAAGCGGAACGGATAGTCGCAAGCGAACCGACGTCGATCTCGCGGAACTCGTGCGCGAGGTCGCGGAAGACGCGGATTATGAAGCGCGCGGGCAGAACCGCACGGTGCAAGTGGTTTCGAGTGATAGTTGTTCGATTAACGGCATCGAGGAGTTGCTCCGCAGCGCAGTTGAAAACGTTGTGCGCAATGCGGTGCGTTACACGCCCGAGGGAACGGCGGTTGAAGTCGCGCTTCGCAAGCAGAACGGCAACGGCAACAACTACGCGGTGATCAGCGTCAGGGATCGCGGGCGTGGTGTTCCTGAAGAGGCGCTGGAGAGGATCTTCCGTCCGTTTTATCGCACTGAGGACGCGCGCGATCGGCAGAGTGGCGGTGGCACCGGACTGGGTCTCGCGATCACCGAACGCGCTGTGCGCATGCACGGCGGCTCAGTCCACGCGGCCAACGCTGCGGATGGTGGTCTATCAATCGAGATGCGCCTGCCTTACCCGCGTTCATCCGCGCAAATCAGCGGCTAAACGTTTTCGTTCTCTTCTTCGCTTCAATTGCATCTCTACAAACCTCACGACTTGAATCCAGATCAACGCTGCCGCGAATCCAGCGATCACGTCAGTGGTGTGATGCACGCCGAGATAGATCCTCGAAAATCCAACCGCCAGAAACATCAGCGTCGCGAGCACCCACATAATCACTCTTAAACGTCGCTTCTTAATCCGCGCGTTTAGGATTGCTGCGAGTGCGCCGAAGAAACACGCGCTCATGAGTGAGTGTCCACTCGGAAAGCTGTACGTTTCCGGCGGCCACGGATCGAAGAATGGAATCGGCCGCGAACGTTTGAACGTCAGCTTCAGCGTCATGTTCAAAAGAGAGCCGCCGATCATCGTGATCGCAAAAAGTTTTGCTTCGCGTCCCCACCTCTGCGTCGCAAACCAGATTATGACGATGGCGGTGAGGATCGTCAGCATCAGCGTCGAGCCGACGAACGAGAAGAACCGCATGATGACGGTCATCGCCGGCGATGCAAGCTGGTGAACGGCGGCGCGCGTTGCTTCGTCAAACTGCACCGCGTCGCCTTCGAAAACCTGGTCCGTGAGCCAGCTGAAAAAGATGAGCGCGGCGGCTGCGGCGCCGAGACCGAGCAGCAGTGAGAGGCTGAGAAATTCGAGTATGCGTTTTTCTTTTGTGGGAGTTGACATGGCCGAACAGTTTACAGGATGATCCGCGCGATTCCGCGATCATCCGTGTCCTTTCCTAGACGAAAATTCCTAAAAACCATCGGCACTGTAGCCGTCGCCTCGGCCATTCCCGATGTCTTAGTCGGCGCACAAACGAAGCCACCTTCCGTGGCCGTCTTCTGGGAACCCGGCTTTCCCGAGATCGAAGGTTGCGGCGTCACACGCGAAACATTTTCGAATCTTCCCGTCACCTTTCTCACAACCCAGGAATTAACCACGCACCTCAACACATCACGCTTCGATCTGCTTATCAATCCGTACGGATCCGCGTTCCCGAAGCGCGCGTGGAAAGTAATCTTCAAGTATTTGCACGAAGGCGGAAACTGGTTGAATCTCGGCGGCGTGCCGTTATCGCGCCCGGTAGTCGGTGCGGCCGGTCAATGGCGGGCCGAAGCTCATCAAGCGACGTATCACAAACGACTCGGCATCACTCACTCGTTTCCAGTTAACACGGGCCAGGTCGTGGAGTTCAAACCTGCGGGCGATCTTAGATTTGGAGACGACCTCGCAAGCGGCTTCAATGCGCAACAGGTCTTTACGCTGTACGTTCGTTTGAGCTCGACAAGCAATGAACCAGATGAAGCGGGCAGCGATGGACCACACGAAGGATTTGTGCAGCCGCTGCTGCTTGGAAACAACAAGGCAGGACGTGCGATTGCGGCGCCGGTGATCCAGATCGATCGATGGCTCGCTGACTTCACCGGTGGCCGTTGGGTGTTCGCCAACTTCCGCGGCAAACTAGAGCCGAAGGCGCTCGCCGCTCTCGTCGAACGGGCGTCGCAAGGCGCGAGTCGTTTCCGCGTCAAAACTGAATTCGCATGCTACAAACCGGGCGAGGTCCCGTCAGTATCGGTCCAACTGACACGCCCGAAAGGCGATGCCGACAAGCTCGCAAGTAACGACTGCACGATTGAAGTCCGCGACAAATCCAATCAAATTGTGTCGCGTTTAGATCTCACTCTTACCGCAGACAACACAACCGCATCCGCGTCTTCGAAACTTCCGGACGGCGCAAAGCTTCCGCCCGGTCTTTACACACTTCACGCGCGCATGGCTCTGCGCTCCCTCACCGGCTCTACAAGTTACGAGATCGATAGCAAGAGCGGCTTCTGGATTTACGACGAAGCTCTCATGCAGCGCGGCAAACCGCTCACCGTCGACAAACACTTTTTCTATCGCGACGGCTGGGTGTTTCCGGTGACGGGTGCGACGTACATGGCGTCCGACGTTCACCGTCGGTTTCTATTCGAGCCCAACCCTTTTGTCTGGGACAACGACTTCCGTGAGATGGACCAGGCCGGAGTAAACATGGTGCGCACCGGAATCTGGACCGGTTGGAAGAAGTACATGCGCGAACCGGGCAAGGTTGACGAAGGCGTGCTGCGCGCGTTCGATGCGTTTCTTCTCACCGCACACAAGTATGACATTCCAGTGATCTTCACCTTCTTCGCGTTTCTGCCGGAGACGTGGGGCGGCGAGAATGCCTATCTCGATCCGCGCGCGGTGAAGGCGCAGCAACAGTTCATCTCGGCGTTCACCGAACGTTGCCGCAACGTCGACGACGTCATATGGGACTTCATCAACGAGCCTTCGTTCTGTTCGCCACGACATCTTTGGAACTGCCGGCCCAACTACGACGCGCACGAACGCGCTGCGTGGAAACAGTGGTTGAGAGAACGTTATCCAGCGGCGACAGACGAAGAGCACGTGGGCCATCTGCAGCAACTCTGGCGTACGACTGCTGACGATCCGCTCGACCTTCCGCGGCTTCAGGATTTCGACAGTGTTCACCTGATCGACGATCGCATGCCGCTGAAGACACTCGACTATCGCCTGTTCGCGCAGGACATGTTTATGCGTTGGGTCCGCCAGGTGACAGTCGCGATCAAGAACAACGGCAACACGAAGCAGTTGATCACGGTGGGCCAGGATGAAGCGGGCCTCGGCGATAGTCCTAATATTCAATTCTGGGCGCCGCTCGTCGACTTCACGTCGCTGCACAACTGGTGGAACAACGACGATCTCGTTTGGGACAGCGTGCTCGCGAAAACGCCGTCGAAGTTGAGCCTGATGGAAGAGACGGGCGTGATGTTTTACGAGAAGGCGGATGGCGGCGCGTCGTGGCGCAGCGAAGAGGAAGTGAGTCGGTTACTCGAACGCAAGCTCGCGTTATCGTTTGCTGCCGACGGCGCGGGTTTTATCGAGTGGATCTGGAACACGAATCCTTACATGAATTCGACGAACGAAGTGGGGATCGGTTTTTACCGCGTGGACGGAACTGCAAAGCCGGAGCTCGAACCGTTTCTCGACATCGCGCAATTCATGGCCGAGCACGGGCGTTCGTTGAAGGATCGTGTTTCGGAACGCGTGGCCATGGTCATTCCGCATTCTCAGATGTTTTCACCGCGCAGTTTTGCGCATGAAGCGACGCGCAAGTGTGTGCGTGCGATGTATTACCACTGCGGCGTGCCGATGCAGGCAGTGAGCGAATACACGATTGGTGATTATGCCGGACAGGCGGACCTCATCATTGTTCCTTCGCCGCGTGTGTTAACGAAGAAGTGCTGGGATGCACTCGTTTCGGAAGCAACGAAAGGCGCCACGATTGCGATCACTGGTCCAATCAATCGCGACGAGCACTGGCTGCCCGCATCACGACTCGACGGCATCGACGCTGAGGCAGTGCCCGTAGCCGAAACCGAACTGATCGCGATCGACCGTCGATATCTTGTGCGGTATGAAGGCGAAAAGATGCAGCGGCTTGAGAAAGCGGTGCACGACGGTCCATCAAGGCCGCGTGTGTTTCGCTTCGGTTCCGGTCGCATGTTGTGGTGCCACTTGCCGCTCGAGTTAGGCGATTCGATGGATGCGTTGAGCGCGTTCTACAACTTCGCGCTCCAGACCGCCGGCGTGGCTCCGATCTTCAATGCCACGCCGCGCACGCCTGCAGTGCTCATTCTGCCGTCGGTGTTTCGTGACGTCGTGCTCTACACGTTTGTCTCCGAAACGGATCGCGACACGCAGATGCAGGTGACTCACCTGGAATCGCGAACACGGTTCAACGTATCAGTGCCCGCAGGACGCACCGCCATGGTCCTCGTCGAGCGTAAGACTGGAAAAGTTTTATCCACGTGATCCGGCTCTATCGCGACAGGTACGGTTTCATGACTGCGAACGCGCGATCGGCGGCGGCTGCAACCTGGCTGACCGTAGTCTTGAACTCTTCAACGTCGAGCCACGGATCTTTCTTTTGCGACATAACGATCAGATCCTCGTCAGCGTCGATGCACACGTGAACGTAGTTCAGACTGTACGAAAGTTTCAGCAGCTCGTGAAACGCCTGCGCATTCATGGGCACGTCGCGCTTGGTCAGCACTACTGCTCCCATGGCGATCTGGCTTGGACCAGCACCGAGGATGATCCTGATCTGGGGCATCTCTCGTCCCGGCAGGATCAGGTACCATGAGTTTTGTTTTACTTTCCGAAAGTCGTAGCCCGACTGGCGCATCAAGCCTTCGATCTTTGCTTCAAACGTGCCGGCAGTGGCCGCTGGTACCTGGGCCGAGTGCTTGATTCGATTGCGATTTGTTTTTGCGTTGATGGCGGATGGAAGCAGAAGGGCAGCTACGATGACGGCGATAATCGGGACTGTTTTGAGCACGTGGTCTCCTTTTGCGGGAACGGTTCCAAAAACGGTGAAAGGCATTCACACCTTCAGCGTATTATGAACTCGATGAGTTTGTTGAGACTAGTCTTTCTTTTAATCGCGGCCTTGTGCCTGGCTTGCACTTCACCGCGCGACGAGTTAACCCTGGAGCACTGGCGACTCGTCTGGGCAGATGAGTTTGACTACACGGGTCTGCCCGATCCTGCGAAGTGGAGTTACGACGTTGGCGGGCACGGCTGGGGTAACAAGGAGTTGCAGTATTACACCGACGGGCGCAAAGAGAACGCGCGCGTCGAGAATGGATCGCTGATCATCGAAGCGCGCAAAGACGGTTGGGAAGGTCATGAGTACACGTCGGCGCGATTGGTGTCGAAAGGCAAAGGCGACTGGACGTACTGCCGTGTTGAAGTGAAGGCGAAGTTACCTTCGGGTCGCGGCACGTGGCCGGCGATCTGGATGCTGCCGACGGGTAAAGAGTACGGAGGCTGGCCCGATAGTGGAGAGATCGACATCATGGAGCACGTCGGCTTCGATCCTGACGTGGTCCATGCGTCAGTCCACACGAAGGCCTACCATCATTCAATCAACACGCAGAAGACTGCAAAGATCAGCGTTCCATCCGCGCGCTCCGCGTTCAACACGTACGCCGTCGAGTGGACACCGGAGGAAATCCGCGGCCTCATTAACGAGAAAATCATGTTCACTTTCAAAAACGAACGCCTCACAAACACTTCAGCCGATCACAAGCAATGGCCGTTCGACAAACCATTTCACGTGCTTCTCAACATCGCCGTCGGCGGCACATGGGGCGGCGCGCAGGGCGTCGATGAAACGATCTGGCCACAGCGCATGGAAATCGACTATGTGCGCGTTTACCAAAAACAGTAACCGCGGATTACACGGATTTAAATCCGGATTTACGATCCGTGTCATCCGTGGTTTCTGATCACTCGCTTCTTAGCGCGATGATCGGGTCGACGCGTGTGGCCCGTCGAGCGGGCACAAGACAGGCGAGCAGGGCGACCGCGAGTAGCACGACCGATACGCCGGTGAACGTCAACGGATCCGTGGCCGACACGCCATAAAGCAATCCCGCCAGCACGCGCGACAGCGCAAAGGCGCCAACCAGGCCAAGCGCAAGACCGATCAACGTCATCGTCATTCCCTGTCGCACAACCAAACGCAACACGTCGGCATGCCGGGCGCCGAGGGCCATGCGAATGCCGATCTCGTGCGTGCGCCAACTCACCGAGTAGCTCATCACGCCGTACAGGCCCACGGCCGCAAGAATGAGCGCCACGCCTGCGAATATCCCGAGCAGCAACATGTTGAACTTGCGCGGCGCGACTGACGTGCCCAGCAAGTCTTCCAGCGTTTGCACGCGCCAGATTATCTGCTTCGGATCGAAAGCTTTTACTTCTGCACGCGCGGCTTGCGTAAGTTGTGACGCATCTTGCGCGTGGGTGCGCATGACGATGTTCAGCCGGCGTTCGGGGTCCTGAAGATGCGAAACGTAGATCTCGGGCTCGACGTCGATGTCGAGTCCGTTACGCCGGATGTCTTCAACGACGCCGACGATCTCGCGCGTGGTCTTCGTCTCCCCTTCGAAAATGATCCGTTTACCGATCGCGTCTTCATTCGGAAAGTACTGCTTTGCGAACGCCTGACTGACAACCATCACCGGCGGCGTGTTTGCCGTATCCTGATCGGTGAAAACGCGGCCCCGTAACAACGCGATATTCATCGTGCGAAAGTAGTCGCTACCACTGACCGTGAAATCGGCAGTAGGTTCCTCGCCCGGTTTGTACGGCTCGCGGCCCTCCACCTGAAAACTGAATTCGATATCGAGATCGGTGAGTGGCACATTGTTCACGACCGAAGCATCGCGCACGCCGGGAAGCGATTTCATTCGTGCGATGAGTTGCTGAAACGCTGCTGATTGCTGTTCGGGCGTTGGGTAGACGCGCCTGTCGAGTGGAATATCGAGTGTGAGCACGCCCTTCGGATCAAAGCCCGCATCAGTTCGCAGCAAGCGCCAGAAACTGTTGATCAAAAGACCCGCACCGACGAGCAGCATCAACGACAAAGCAACTTCCGACACGATCAGCGCGCTGCGCATGCGATTGCGTCCAGCGTGCGAAAAACCACGGCCCGCGTCTTTCAGCATGTTGCCCGGATCGGGTTTGGATGCTTGCAGCGCCGGCACGAGACCGAATAACACGCCGGTTAACATCGCGACGCCGAACGTAAAGAAGAGCACGTAACGATCGAGGCTGACGTCGCGCAGTCGCGGCACGTCGGCTGGTCCATAGGCGACGATCAGATCCATGCCCCAACTGGCCAGCAACAAACCAACGGCGCCACCTGCTAAAGATAAAAGAACACTTTCAGTTAGAAGTTGTGAGGCGATGCGACGGCGGCTCGCGCCGAGTGCCATGCGGATCGCGACTTCTTTCTGCCGTGCAGCAGCACGTGCAAGAAGTAGATTCGCCACGTTTGCGCACGCAATCAGCAAAACGAGGCCGACAGCGCCGAGCATCACGAGGAGTGCAGTGCGAAAGTCGCGCGTGAGCTCTTCGTGCATCGACACGGCGTTGAAGATCGCGTTGGTGTTTGACTTTGGCGACTTTTGTTCGACTTGCCGTGACAGAAGATCGAGATCTGCTTTCGCCTGCTCGAGCGTTACTCCGGGTTTGAGGCGGCCGATAACGTCGAGATACCTGTTATCGCGTTCTTCAAGAGAGTCTTTCGTCATGAACTGCGCGGAAAAGAGTGGCTCCCAGAAGTCCTGCGGATCGTCGCTGATCGGGTATTCGAAACCGGCAGGCATGATGCCGATGACTGTTGTTTTTCCGCCGAGGTTGATCTCGCGACCGATGATGTTTGGATCGCCGCCGTAACGCCGCTGCCAGAAACCATGACTGAGCAGGACCACCTGCGGAGCTCCGGCTTTGTCTTCTTCGCGCGTGAAGACGCGGCCGAGCACGGGCTTCACGCGAAGTAGAGGAAAGTAGTCGGCATTGACTGCTGCGCCGATCACGCGTTCGGGATCACCGCCTTCGGTAGAGATCGTGCCGGTGCGTTGCACGGTGGCAACGTGCTCGAGTGACGTGGCGTGCTGTTGCACGTCGAGCAGATCGGGCACTGAGAAAGTCCCGCGACCGTCGAGAGTTCCATCGCGATCCTCGGTCGCGAGCTTCACGAGTTGTTCCGGCTGCGGGTAAGGAAGCGGCTGCAGCAGGACGGAGTTGACGACGGAGAAGATTGCGGTGTTGGCGCCGATGCCCAGGGCCATCGCGATGATGGCGATCGCGGTAAGGCTCGGTTTCTTCAACAACATTCGCAGGGAATAGACGAGATTCTTCCAAAGGACGTCCATAACTCACTCCTTCGCCGATGCAGATGTGTTTTTATGGTTACTTACGAAGTTATCCGCGAGGGGAGAATCAAAGCCCGTGCCAGTTTGGGTGGTTCAGTGATTCGAGGGTTTTAGTTGCGCGAAGCGAAGTGATTAGGAGTGATCTGATTTCATAAATGAGACTGCCACGTCCCATTTTCGATAATTACCTCGACCTTAACCGTTGCTGGTTTATCGAGCTTTGCACGAAAGTCGGTTTCGCGTGTCCATGATCATCATGTGAGTCATGTCCAATCCTGTAATCCTGTAAAAACGCCCAACTCGAAAGCCGTGCTTCACAGGATTAACATGATTATCAGAATTGACATGACTTTTCGTGTTTCCGATCTCATTTCACGGAATCAGACTCTCTATTCAGTTGCTCGACTTAACACGTGATGAACTTCCGCGCGTGGACGTGATTCTCTGTCGCATACCCGCTCTGGCGGGAGAATACGAACATCCGTACAGGCGACTTCCGCCACCTCAACCTGCTGCTGCCTCCGTTTAACTTTCCACCGCCGTTGAAGCAGATCGATGAAAAACTGCCGGAGGAACAAGCTGAGTTTTACGGCAAGACACTCGGATTGTGGAAGCTCGCGGATCTTCCGTACTGGTACGGTTTGAATTGACCCCGAGGGAGTTAATCACAACTTACGCGCGAGCGAACGCGCCAGCGAGCCGGCAAAAGGAAGGTTGAGCAACCGTTCGCGTAAGCGATAGGTGTTCGAGTTTAAGAGAACGCCGCGCTGTTGTTCGTAATGCATCGACAGTTCTCTCAAATACTGCGCCTCCGCACGTGCCTCCGCATCAAGATCACGGTGCGGCGTTTCATCAAACTCCCGGATAACCTCATGATACATAGCGACAATCTGATCGATGTTTCCTTCACGACCGGCGGCGGCGCGAATGCGTCGTGAGACCTCGCCGGCGTCCTGCGGGTCATAGCGCGCAATCTCGCGCTCGAGCACCTCAGTGTTGACTTGATCTTGTAACGTGCGCACGCCGAAGTTTAGACGTCGCAGGCGGTCCATGTCGGCCGTTGTCACCATTGGACCAGCGCCCATTCTGTCGCAAAGCACAACCGCCGTACCGACCGCGAGCGCTTCGAGCGCGCAGCGAGCTTTTGCGAAGACAATGTCGTATTGGCCCAGCACGTCCTGAGGACGCAGCGAGACGTTTCCTGAGTCCGCGCCGATTACGTCGAGCGTTAATCCTCTTCGTCGACATGCCTCGCGTATCGCGCCGACGTGTGTTGATTCACTGGCCCCGTTGCTGAAAATCAGCGCTCGCGCGGGCTTCGCCGGCAAGGGCGCGCGCGGAACAAACTCATTGACGTCGACTGAGTTGAGAATTACCGAGACGCGTTCTTCCGGCGCAGCATGCTCGCACACGAGACGATCGCGGCAGGTATCGTCAACAGCCACGAAACGCAGGATGCGAGGATGTTTCGGCGGCGTTTCTTCCCACGGGAACCAGCCATGACAGAAGAAAACAGCGGGCGTGTTTGGAAAGCGAAGCAGCGCCGTCATCGTTTCGACGTGATGTTGTCCGTGAATCAAGTCGGGCGGTGACGCAAGCGCGTCCAGGTTGTCGATTACGGGCACGGTTGCGTCGCGCAGTTCGCGCGCCGTGTCGCCGAGTTGTGGGCTGTAAACGATTGGCGTATGTCCAAGACGCAGCAGACTCGTGGCGAGTTCGCAAACGTAGAGTTCCGAGCCTGTACGCCCGCGAAGGAAGTGGTTGGTAATTAAGACGCGCAGCCCACCCAACGTTCTTTTCCGCTTTCTCGAATCGCGTTTGCGAGCGGCAGCATGTGCTCGCGGTACCGGATTACCTTTTGGTAACGTCCGGCAGCCACAAGCTTCTCACCATAGAGTTCGTAAAACAAAGGTTCATTCGCATTCCAATCCGTGCCTGAAGAGTTGCGGACCGGTCTCAGACACTCGACGCGAAACGCATCCAAAGGCACGCCGTCAATCATATTGCGAAATCGGGCTTTTAGTGCGGGTCTTGACTCAAGTTCCTGGAGCACCTCGGCGCTCACTTCCACGTCTACTTCGCCTGCCAACTGAGGCTCGGAAAAACGTTTGACGCCCTGAAACGGCGCGCCGTTAAGCGCCGCCTCCACATCTACCGCCAGCTTGGGCGAGTACATGAGGGCCGCGTTAACTTTGCGGCTAAACGCGTGGTCGTCGAGTTGCAAATTGATGGAATCGGTTGGACCTTCACTGGGTGATCCGACGACGAGAAAGTCGAAGCTTGCAACGCGATGATTGTAGCGGCGCTCAGCTAGTTCAACCGCTGCTCCGATCATTATGCGGCAGATGTCGTGAGTAACATTGTAGCCTTCAGCCGCATCGCCGACGACGTAGTCGATCCGCTCCTCAGCAAATGCGTGGGCCAACTTTTCGACGAGTGGCGCAAACAGTTTGTAATCTCCTTTGAGGATCGCGGAGTAGACTTCGAGATCTGTAAGTGGACCATAAATAACGCCTCGCGGTGCGCCGGCGCGATCAATGACTTCAGTCGATCGCTGCAAACGCGGCTCATTTGATCGGCCGCTACCGTCCGTCAAAATACACGTGTAGGGCCGAGCTTCTTCCAACCATCCATGTACGCGTAGTTCGTGACTCGGATGCGCCACTACAAGTGCGGCGCGAGTAAAGTTTTTGGGAAGGGGCATTCGTGTCTTACGATGAACAGGATCGGGAGCCGCTAGAGAATAATAGAAATGCACGACGCGGCAAAGGAAAATTTCCTTGCAAGCTTATTCGAGAACTACTAGCACACAAGCACAAAGTACACTTGCTCCGCGGTTGTGACTTGAACGAGTTCTTCGGATCAAGCCAGGTGAAAACAGTAAAGAGACATGCGCAATGTTCAATCGGAGGTACAAATGAATCTTGTTATTAAGTCAGTCGCTCTTTTGATCCTGCTCGTTTTGTTCGCGGCGGCCGTGCGTGCGCAGGCAATCTATGAGTTGCCGGAAGGCGTGGAGAGCCGGTGGGCCAGCCCCGAGAACCCGGCAGGCGAGAAAGGACGCGGAGGCATGACTGCGGGCGGGCGTAAAGGCTCGCCGACGATTGCCATCGCCGCGGGCGCGAGCGTTGTGCTGGCTGAAGCAAAGAACAGGTCGGGCATGGTGCGCCGCATCTGGATGACGATGCCCGATCGCAGCCCGCAGATGCTACGCGGCTTGCGGCTGGAGATGTTCTGGGACGGCGCGGCCAGTGCGGCTGTGAGTGCACCCGTCGGCGACTTCTTCGGCGTGGGTCTCGGGCAGATGGCGCAGTTTGAGTCGGCGCTCTTTTCAAATCCCGAAGGGCGCAGTCTTAACAGTTTCGTGCCGATGCCGTTCCGCACGGGTATGCGCATCGTGATGCGCAACGAGAGCGGGCGCGATTTACCGGAACTCTTCTACGACGTCGACTACACACTCGGCGACCGGCATCCGGCTAACGTTCTCTACTTCCACGCGCATTGGCGTCGCGAGAACCCAACGACACTCCAGCGCGACTACGAGATTCTGCCGAAAGTCTCGGGACGCGGCCGTTATCTTGGGACCAACATCGGCGTCATCGTCAACCAGGCGGAGTACTTCAACACCTGGTGGGGTGAGGGCGAGGTGAAGATTTATCTTGACGGAGATACCGCGCTGCCCACGATGGTGGGGACGGGAGCAGAAGACTACATCGGCACCGCGTGGGGGCAGGGCCGCTACTCTAATCTGTATCAGGGAAGTCCGATTGCCGATGAGGCGCGTATGCGTTGGTGCTTCTACCGCTACCACGTCACCGATCCTGTTTACTTCAGCCGTGATGTGCGCGTCACGATCCAGCAGATCGGCTACCTCGCAGACCACAGTCGCGGCAGTTTCTATCGCACTGGCCGTCAGCTCTACCGCGCCGGTCCGGGTAAGGTTTTGATGGACTTGTCGAAGGACGGCAAATTCGAGCGCAGTGACGACTGGTCAAGCTGCGCCTACTTCTACCTCGACCGCCCGGAGAACAACCTGCCACCCTTGGACGCCGCCGAGAAGCGCATGGCGGGCCTGTGACTCAACACATGTTTCGCTCAACAACGAAAAGGGCCACCGCATTGAGTGGCCCTAAACTACTAATGTTTTTTGGTGGAGCCGAGGGGGATCGAACCCCTGACCTCATGACTGCCAGTGCGATCACGAGCACTGCATCAGTGTGGCTCCTACGATTTACTAACATTTGTTACAGGTCGCAGCCGCCAACGAGTCTATTTGTTACCACCTATTCAGACTCGTTTCCCTATGGTGTTGTCGCAAGTTTGTCTCAATCGCCTGAAGGTTGCCCCTACTATCACCGCGTAGGTATACCGCGCCCTCTACCTCTATAAGCAAATGACCTCATGGCAGCCATCATCGCGATTCGTCTGAAAGCTAGCTCTATGTCTTTGCAGTTTGATAACTGGATGGGATCTGAAACGTTACAACCTATTCTAAACCTTCTAGTACGCGCCATACTTGTCGATAAATCCTACCTTCTGCCTGCCCGAGGGCCTGTATCCATTTTGTTTCATCTAAGGTTTTCAAAGTTTCGCGGACTTCTGTAAGTGACCGCTCAGAGACATTGCCAAGGGCAATTGCTAGTGGAGTTGCTGCGGCTCGGGGAACACCCAACAGTCTCAACGCTATCGCGGAGTCATCGTTTACGCCGTAGTAAACGCGAGACGGCAGATTTCTTAATGCATTAAATTCATCTTCTGACAAGTTTCCTCCAGTTATGGAAAGCAGAGCGCCCAACCCCCAAGATGCTGTTTGAGTTAGCTTACCAAATAAGTTCTTTCCGCAGTTGGTCATCGATTTCGTTGCGTCATCCCCATCTTTCGTAAAATACCGACTCGCAATCTCTGAGAGCGAAACGCCATTGACCCAGTCTTTAACAATCAAAGCCAATCTATTTCCATCGGGGTCAGGTCCGCCGGTGGCGACTTTGAGATTCTCTCGTAGCTCCGGGACTCTTAGAAGAACCCCCATCATTCCCTGAAGGACTTGATTATCATGCAGGAACAACGATTCAGAATTCCAAGATTCACTGTTAATACGCTCTGCGCTAGCAGCCGAGAGTACGGTCCGGATACTCTGTAAAGAAAATCCCGTGCTATCCACCAGCTTCAGCGGCTGTCCAGGTCTCTGCAAATAATCTGTATAACTGTGTATCCCCTGCAAGAGCTTATTGGCCAATTGCGAGTTCTGCGTCCGAAGCTTGTCAAATCCGAATGTCCCTCTAAGAACTTGTTCTATCTCATCAGCAAAACTGGCGGGCGCCCCCATCTGCTGATAAGTATGGGCCAGATATTGAACGAATGTTGACCATTCGGGATATTTGTAGACGATCCCTGTAAGATCTGATAGCAAATCACTTGCTTCGTCGGCCAGTGCGATTAGTGCCGAATTGAGTTCGCCGGATTGTCGATTAATAAACTTCCGAAGAGTATTGGCTTTCGCGGTATTCTCCGCAACAAGCGCAACGATGCCTAAACTGCCCTGCCCAACCCTTCCGGCACGTCCCGCTATATTCCAAAAATCTTCCGGAGGCATATCCTGCCCGTAAGGGTATTGATGTGAAGCCATCACTACGCCCGTAACAGGAAAGTTCACCCCTTGGGCGATGGTGGTTGTGGCAACGAGGAACCTCAATTCACTCTCTTCAAACAGCCATTCCATCAACGCACGGACATCATCTGAAAGTCCTGCGTGGTGAACTCCCACACCGTAAGATAGGAGATCGTTCAAAGGAAAGTTGGCTCCAAGCTCCAACTCTAAAAACTGTTGGACCAGACTGAGTTTCTCGCTTAGGTGGTGTTGTTTGTTAGCGTCAATCCTGAACTTATCTGCAAGCGTCCATACCCACTCAGGACGTGTGTGCATGACGATTATCGGTCCTCGCTCTTGTAAACGCTGGGCAGTAACAGCAGCCAGCGTGCTCAAATCAGATACTTGATTGTACGTTCCCGCAATGTCGTTATTCTTGGGTAAAGCCAACATTTCATCCACGACCAACGTGTTTCGGCTCGTATGGATTGTTTCCAATCGCAATTCATAGTCAAAACTTCGGCGATTTAGGGGTTTGCCCTTTTCGGCTTGTACGATCCCTATAACCCGATCATTAGGCTGCCAATCCAATGCAAAGCTAATATCATCCGATGACGTAGTCCCGCCCAACCATCGTGCCACCTCACGCGCATTGCTGATAAACGGAGTAAGTAATAGAAATTGCGCATGCTGGCATTCATTATTGATAGTTGCGAGCAGTAATTCGAGCTTTAGGCCACGGCGAACACTTTGAATATTGTGAGCTTCATCCACAACGACCAGCGTTAAGGGCCGGCCACTCTCCCTTTCCAACCCTTGTCGGAGCATTAGATCAAGCTTTTCCGGAGTTGTGACCAATACACGAAACACCTGATCGCGATCAGTCTCGTGAAGAAGCCTGCTTTCAATAGTATCGACTTCCAATGCGGGACTTACCTGTTCGACTACTATCTTAAGCGGTGTGAAATCACGCCGTAGTTGACGTGTGATCTGATTTACGAGCGTGCGAGTTGGAGCCAAGTAGGCTACCCATCCACGTTCATTATCGAACTGGTTCAATGCTTGCAAGATGCGAAATTGAGCGATCAGCGTCTTTCCGCTTGATGTTGGCAGACTGACAACGACTGCTCGTCTACTTGAACCTAATAAGCCTTTTTCAGCTAACGTTCGACGCTGCGGGGGGAGTACATCGAAGATTGCTCGATCCCCCCTGCCCCGTTCCACTAAGCTTTGTACGAACTTTGTCACACGTGAATTCACCGCTCTCGTAACTGTCCAGATGGAGTTCTCAGCCATCTGGAGAGAGCAAGCCGCCAATAACCGCGTCAACGGCTCCAACTCCACCATCCGAGCGCTTTGGCAAACCGCGATGGCGCGGTCAAATTGGGCTTCCAGCAATTGACGAATCTGAAAATTTCGCCCATCCACGACACCATCAGTTATATAATTAGCGAGAATTTCGGCAGCTTTTGCTAGGTGATAAAGGACGATCAACTCGAGCGCTGATGTCTTAGCATAAGCGGGCTGTTGCGCTTCCAGGTAGCCCTTTTCGAATTGCATTTGCGAGTCGCGCAGAGCGGCGACGCGTTCTAATACTTTGTCTCGATCGCTCCAGCCTTGTTTGCGGATCAACCTTAACCAAATATCGACGATCGTCGCCCACGTACGCTCACCCCACAGCTCCGACTGAAGAGGCAGTTCAGGCCATGGCGACTCGCGCAGCATGCGCGCAGCGTCTGCACCCATTTCTCCAAGCACGCCCAAAGCACTAACCCGAAGCTTGAATATGGACCAATCCAGATCAGATCCTTTAGGCGGCAGCACCCGAAAGAGCCTGAAAGCGTCGGCCGCACATGAACGTAGAGTTATAAGCCTGGATTCATCGTCGATTACTCCTTCTATAAGGAAGTCGAGTACCGTCATTTCGAGTGCTTCACCGGCACGACGGACGACAGATGCGTCTTCACTGAAAGCGCGGTCGAATAACTCACGATGGACCTGCGCGTGACTCGCCTGCCTCAAAGCCTCTGCTCTGGTATCGCCCAAAGTTTCCAACAACCAATGGCTCACTTTGGTTTCCCTCCCGACACTTTCTCCGGAAGGCTGGCAATTGATAGTGGAAGATAAAGAGCCAGCAATTGACACGTTGTCGGCGCGTTCATTGTTCGCGCCATGGCCTGCCCCCTCGCCTTTAGATCAAGTTCATTGGGGGAAGTATCACGAATCAATACTCCGAATAGCGCAATAGCCTTATTGCCTGATTCAAGAAACAGTTTCACCGCTACCTTGAAGGATGCCTCATGTTCATTTCCTTTGCAGCGGGACAGTAACCATTTTAGAAGTTGAAGAATCACACCTAAGTCAGTCGCTAGACTATCAATTTGATGCTTCATGCCACTGCGCCCTTTCATTACGCCAGGAGGTGTTTCTGTCTCGCCAGAAGTCTTTACCTCACCCAGGGCCAGGCGAACGTTCTGTCCATCAATCTCAAAACCGATCAGGTCAGCACCAGGCAAACTAGCTTTGGGAGTTCGCTTATCGCGCTCCGTATTCCAAGGCCACGTAACATTATGCCGATGTGCCAAGTATGCTTCTGCTAAAGCCTCACCGACGGCCCAATCTCGTTCCTCCAAACTTTCGGCTGCCAAAATCTCCTCGAGACTCTTCTCAGCGAATCCGGTCGTGGCCAAGCTCCGTAAAGTGGTCTTGAACTGACTTGCTTCCTCCGTATCGTAAAGGCGCGAGGAAACATCTTTAGTCATAAAGGAGTCGAAGTCACCGCAGTCAATCAAGCTGATGCCGCGCCATGACACTTGCCGGTCAGACGTCTCATAATTGAGTGATTCAAAAGTGGACGAACTCATCGTTTTCTAAGAAACGGTTGAACCAACGGCATCGAAATCGCTCACACTTGCAAGGCAGTAGAACAACCTATAGCTTAAATACAGTCCCTTCAGTATGCTAAGTAATGCGGTCTGCGGGAATGTTTGCTTGTCACGACCCGGTTCTTGTGATACACAAGCAGCGAGCCGTCCGCACGCAAAGGTGTTACCAGCACCACAGGCGAGACAGCTTCCGAGGATTTACTACTCTAAAACTAGCGAGCGTTCAGAGGCCGTGAACTTCGTTCGCGGCCTTCGTTATTATGTCTGATTGTAACTGAATTCGATGGTGTTGTCAGAGTATCGGTAACAGCATTGTCGGAAGTTCGTCGCAAGCTAACGCGTCAATCTCTTCCATCCGCTTTAAGTCGTTGAAATTATTGGTGGAGCCGAGGGGGATCGAACCCCTGACCTCATGACTGCCAGTCATGCGCTCTCCCAGCTGAGCTACGGCCCCATCTCGTGTGGACGATGGTTGGTAATAACTGATGCAGACTAGCCTAGCGTTTTACGTCGAGTCAAGCACCGGCGTGATGCTGAGTGATTGCATTCACTCTCGCCGAAGAATGCAAACCTTCATCGTATCGCTTTTGTCTGAACACGCGAATCATCCTGGCGCTGTCGATATATAACTTCGCCGGTGTTTCTCCGGTACTCGAGACCGTTGTGACATCGGCGCTCGGTGACAAACGCGTGCGCGGCTTCTAATTCACCCCTTTTAATCGTTATAACGTACTGGTCTTCAAGACAAACCCGGCCAGCGTAGCGTCATTTGATTATGGGTAGGTACAACAACTTCATCTCTGATGTTGAGTGTCCAACTTGTCACCAGTCTTCGGAAATCCAGTTCCAGGCTGATGTAGGACGCCTGGAGTGGACTCAGTTTCATTTAGGTGACCAGGTCTTCGGGAATCCGCCGCAAATGAAAACTGCTCCAGTTGCACCCGCACATGGATTAGAGGATTCGCACTTTTGGTCGCACGGTGTAGGAACGTGTTTGAACTGTAGATCAGAAGTTTACGCTCGCATCGAAGTTCGCTCGAATAAAGTGGATAAGATAACCCCGGTGCAGTCACCTGCTGAGCATGAGGCATTTGACTTCCTCAACCAATGGGGACTTATCGATCAAGCCGAAGAATAGAGCCGCATCCAGACCCTGCCAGTAAAGTTCATTGGTGGTTTTCCAAAACAGTTCTCGCGTTATTAAGTAGAGAACTCTCTCTCAGAACTTCATCCAACTTGAAGGAGAACCCCTATGACCGCATCTACACGCATCTATGCCGGCGGCGCACTCGCCTTCGGCGGTCAGCCTGCCGTCAACGATCTGCTGTCAGCAGGCTACAGCACCGTTATCGTCTGGTCTGTGCACGTCACATCCGACGGAACGTTAATCCTCAATGACACTCAGATCGTTTCCGGCGGCGTTTACAAAGAAGCCGAGCCGATGAATCTGCCTGCGCGCCTGGCCCAACTACGCAATGCCGGTGTCGAGATCATTTTCTCAGTGGGCGCAGGCGGCACGTCTGACTTCACAAACATCGCTACATTGCTGGGCAATCAACCGGGTGGACCAGGCAACGTGATCTACGACAACTTCAAAGCCCTGAAACAGGCAATGGTCGCCGCCGGAGGCGACATCGACGCAATCGATTTCGATAACGAAGACAACCTCGAGACGAGTGTGATGGTGAACTTCGGCATTACGCTCGCCAACATCGGATACGCACACGTTACGTTCTGCCCGTACAGCGGTAACTCAATCTGGTACGACACGATGAAGGCTCTCGTTGCCGCCAAAGGCAACACTTTTGTCAATGCCATCCACTTGCAGTGCTATTCCGGTGGAAGCTGGAACATCAACAACGTGAGCGATTGGACCAAAGGATTCAACAATGCGGGCGGAAAGGCGCTGATGATACCCGGACTGGCCACTAACCAGTCGTCACCTGGGCCATGGTGGTATAACAATGAACCCGGTGGAAGTGTTCAGAAAGTTCCAAACGTTGCCATGTACGGCGAGGCCAACTGGGACAATTACCTTTACACTCAAAACTTTCCGAACGTGAACGCGGCAATGCAAGCCGCGAGCACGGCCGCGAGTTTCTTCTTCTACTGCCGTGGTCCAATGGTGCTCGGTAACGGGCGATCGTTCCAAACAGGTGACGCCGTGTACTTCACCGGCACACCGTGGTGGGGATCGGCGCCGCAGTGTGACTCCTACTACCTGGGCCAACCATGCTCCAACGAATACAATCCATTACCCGGAGCGTGCCCTTCGGATCTGCAAGCTCAGTATAAGTCGTGGGGCAGTTCGGTCGATGGAGGCTTTATCTGGCTGTACGACTCGGTGATCAGTTGCCTGCTTGCCGGCGCGTGCGGCGGAACGATGGAGCAATCCGCAACCACCGCTCTCGCATATCGCGAAGCGATTACGAACGGGTTGAGTTAACCGGTTTGCATGGGCGGCCTCCTCGGCCGCCCTGCTTCATCTCACAACGCGCGAGCACCTACTGAACATCACTGTCGGGTGGAGCAATCTGAAACTCCCGTTCTTCTTCTACATGCTCCACTCCCTCTACTTCTCGCAACGCTGCCACTTTGTCTTCGTCGATCGCGCCTGTGGCTACACCCAGATCCTCCAGCTCCTGATCGATCTCCATACCAGCCTTTTCAACTTCTTTCATGATCTTTGGAAACTGATTCAAGTGTTCTTCATCGACGGATATCGAAAGCTTTACCTTTGCCATGGCGTTTCTTCTGTCTGCAAGTTGAAAAACATGTTCACATGCTGCACGACGCGATACTCCTGGTCGTGCAGCATGTAACTCGTTACCGAAACTACGGCGCCTGGACCAATCCAGATCCAACGTCTCGTGCCGGTAGCGACAACCGTCGCGCACCTTGCAACAGCAGGCTCGCCAGTTCGCGGCCGCGAGCTCCCGGATTGGCTTCTGCCAACAGAGCCGCAATGCCGGCAACGTGCGGCGTTGCCATACTCGTGCCACTCAGCGAACGGCGAAGCGTCGGTCTTGGAAAACTCGATTGCACCGCCACGCCTGGACCAGCAATGTCAACCTGTCCTCCCTGTGGGTTGAGTCCGCCGTTAGAGAAACCGGCAATCTGAAACTGCTGATCGAGTGCGCCGACCGCCATGATTGACGGACAGTTGGCCGGATGGCCCACGGGCGCAATGAAGCCCGGCCGCCTGCTCTCGTTACCAGCAGCAGCGATAATCAACGTGCCTCGTCCTAACGCTCTTCTTGCGACCTGCTCGAATATCCGAGAGAAGGTCTCGCCTTCAAACACTGGCGCGCCCAACGACATAGACACGACGTGGCATCGATTGCGTATGGCCCATTGAATGCCCGCAAGAATACCGCCGTCTGCACCACTGCCTTGATTGCTCAGCACCTTTCCAGCAAAGATCTCTGAGTTGAATGCGACTCCGTAGCGCGGCAGTTGCGCCGGCTGTCTCGGACCGCAAGCAGTGCCGATGCAGTGCGTGCCGTGACCATGACCGTCCTGGACTTCCTGCCCTTCTATAAACGACCGGGAAGTAATCGGTCTCCCAACGAAGTCGGGATGACCTAAATCCATGCCGGTGTCGAGAACTGCAATCCTCGTATCTCTACCGCTGAAACGTGAAAGCGCTACTTTCGTGGCTTGCAGTCCCCAGGTGAACTCAGTCTCACTAAATGCAGCAGCTACCGCCTCCCCGACAGCCGCTTCAGTGATGCCGCCGATCGCAAGTAACTTGCCTACGAGGTGATCCACTGCATCGCGATAACCGCGGAGAAAGTCTACTGGGAACTCCTGCGGAGGCGCTGCTACGATGCTCCGGTCGATGACCGGCGGCGCCGCACTGAAAAATTCCTCGACAATCAGTTCCTCATCGGCAAGCCGTGGAGGAGCAGTTACACGCAACGCATAAACGACTCGCTCCGGCTCTACGGCAAGGATTCCTGTATCTCTGGCCGCGGCCGCGCTTAAGGTCTTAACCTGATCGGGCGGAGTGTTTACTACAGCTACGCCGAGATCTTCGAAAACGAGTGCTTCAGATTCACCAAGATGTTCGGCGCCAGCTCCTTCAGTGAAGTCAGCCGAACTCATGGCTCGTACGCCGGCGGTATCGCGAAGGGTCTTGGCTGCGTTCTTGACGGCGTCTTCGCGCAGCAGCACTAAAAATCTTCCGGTAGTGCCGGGCGCTATCACGTTGCCGTTTGGTGATACGTTCGCCGGCTGATTTCCGCGTCCATTCTCTCGATCTGATTTGGGTTTTCGGTTCCGGATTGGTTTTTCCATCGTCCTTACTCCTTGTTTGAGGGTCCCGCACAACACGTGCGCCAATCGCGCGCCGGACTTCACGATGCTCGTGCCCTGAAGCGCGATCGTGAACAGCTCGTAGTTATGCTTTGTTACCAACGTGAGTTGACTGGAGCGAGACTCTAGCTGTGGGCTGGGAGTGGGGCTCTAGCAGGCGTGGCATTTCTTACCTCCCCTTGGTCATCACGTCGGGTGGCGGCAGCTGATCAGCGTCTTTGCGAGGAAGACGCTTTCCAGGCGTTCAGCTTTTTGTTCGACGGGCCGGACGATAGTCCCGTTTGAAATCAAAGTCAAGAGTTTTGCGGGTGAGTGTAGTTAGCAATGATATCTACATTTTTATTGACTTCGAATCTGGTGCGCACTATCCTGCGCATCGAACACGACGCCTCCCCTAACCGTCGTCCTAATCGCGAGTAGAAGCGCCGCCACCGCCCTGGCGGTTTTCACTCAACCTCATTCACCTGGGAGCAAAATCATGAAGCGAATCCTCTACTCACTCTACGCTGTGGGCTTTGCATTGGTGTTGGCCGGAGGAGCCATTTTGCTGACTCCGCCGACTACGGTCTATGCATGCACGGGCTCTGCCCGCTGCGAATTCGGAGAGTCCGTCGTTATTCCACTTGGCGCGACTAGTTGCAGCTGTACCGACAACCAGGGCTGTACGTGGGTTAAGAATGGCCAGACCTACAGTCAAGCGTGCGCGAAGAAAGGGGAGGAAGACCTAAACCATTAGTCTGACAAACGGGGACGGTGCTGATAAAGCATCGTCTCCGTCAACGACGGTTGATGCACTCATGAAACTGACGGTGAAGCTAACAGCTAATCTCCTGGTCGTGCTCGTTCTGATCAATTCGATCGCCATTGCACAGACAGCTAATGAAGCTGCGCCTCCAGCTAAGACAAGGACCACGGCTGAATCCACCGCCAAAGCTCCTCGATCCATAGCGGACGAAATGCGCGAACAGCAACTACGCGTATTTCGTGAACACGTATTTGCGCGCGCGGTCGACAACATAAAGAAAATGGATGAGCCCGGTTTGAGACTATCCGCGCGCAACCAGATCCTGTCGTATCTCGCGAGTGACAGAGCCAGTTCCGATGATCAACAAGCGCTCGCAACTCAAATCGCTCGGGATGCACTGATAGATCTTCGTCAGCATCACGAAGAGATCCTGCCGTTCATGCTTGATTACTTGTCAAACAATTTAGGAAGTTGGATTCAAAAGCACCGGCCAAACCTGAACGAAGAGTTCGACAAAACAACCAACGGCTTCGTGAAAGGTGATGCGTCGCAACGCATTCGGTCTCTCTTCGACTTGGAAGACGGAGATATCCTCGCAGCAAAACGCATTCGACAAGAGCTTGAAGACCAAGGCACTTTACAGGGTCTCTACTTTTGGCTCGACGAATTGCTAAGACGTAAGTCGAAACAGTTTGAACCTGTAGCGGCAGAGGTTGTGGCGCGCGCCGGAGAAGGACAGATCTCCTTCGAAACTCTGTTTTGGGTGAGCGACATCTATTTGCGACCTCAAGTATCAAAGGTCTTGAGAAATCGATTCTTGGCGGTAGTGGTCGCGCGCACGCAGCCGGCGAACTTTGTTACCGAGCCGGCACCTCAATTTGCCCACGACTTATTGACCAAGTTGTTGCCGTTCATTCAGCAGTCTACTCCGGAGTTGTATGACGAGGCTCAGAACCACAGCTTTGCGATGCGTGCCGCTCTCAGCGAACGACAGTTAGCCAGCGATGCCCGCATCAAGCGTCTCAAGGAAAGCGTGGATCCAATCCGTGATTTGAAGTCAGAAGCCGAGTCGGCAAAAACAAAGGCTGAACGGAATGAGTTGTTGCTGCAGGCTGCCGAACTGGCGCTGGAAAAGAAAAAGTTTGAGTTGTGTTTGGATATTCTCGGTGACATCGACAGCAACATAGCGGCTTCCGATCCCGATTTGCTGCAACGCTCGGTGGACCAAGTCCTGAAAAACCTCGCGAAGGCTTGTCTTACGGACAAGTTTGCTGACCTGGCTGAAAAGGC
>DASTQB010000389.1:0-31131 GCA_035761985.1 Pyrinomonadaceae bacterium | reverse complement strand
AGGACCCTTCCGGAAAATACCGCAGTTGCTCGTTCGAGATCGTCAGCGGCGCCTTGCGACGGCAGGCAAATACAGGCAAGGCTAACGTCGGCAGTGAGAACCAGTACGACAAGCGGGACCGAAAATCGCAACGCAAGCTTGCGGAGGTACGTTAGCAGTTCAGGGCTCATGGTCTGATCTCCTCCAGGCGCTTCAGTGCGGAGCAATCACGGTTTAACCTCTGCTAACGACTAACGAGTAGATTATCGCTATGCGCCGCCAGGGCCGAAACAACCCTGCCGAGAACTCTGTCAAAAAGTTCGCCTGCGTTCGACGTCTCTACCATGACGTAACCATCTTCATCTTCCTCGCCATACCTTACGGATACTTCTTCACCGCTTGCAGTATCCTTCAGATCGACCGAGTAACCCTCGCCGGCGACAAACTCGGGCCACCCGCGCATCTCCTCAGCCAGATCCGTCGGCAATGAAAAATATGACACGATTTTGATTCGCTTCATGAGTAAAAGCTTGTGACCTTTCGCCAGTGTTCTGCCAATTCGGCAATTCTTGAGGCTGTATGTTCCAGCCTTCGGAGGATCAGACGATCACTATCATTGCTCGGCTCGGACGTGGAGAACGTGTTCGCAGTCTCAACCGACGGCGGTTGACACGGGTAGCTGATTATCTCACTCGCAGGGTTTTAAAAGACAGGATAATTTCAACGGAGGGCGAGCGCATATACGGCCTCGGGCAACTCGAGTTTTAAGTGAATCGCCAGCAACCACCGCGGTTGTGCGCTGTTGTGTATGTGCTCTTGACAGTGCTGTTGAACCGGTGCTACCTATGCGCATGGTCCACAAACGTTCCTCATGCGCTCATGAGTCGGACCAATAGTTACTGAACACAACGATTTCGGGCCTCGTCATCGGACTTCTCACATGAAAATTAATGAAACGACTTTCACGAAACTGATTCGCATCGCGCTGCTGGCGTGCTCGGGACTTTTAAGCGTCCAGGCCGCGGGGCAAGAGTCTGCGGAACGCTCTCTGGCCCAGAATGCGTGGGAAGGGTTTCTTCCGATCCAGCAAGACGGAAAGTGGGGGTACATCAATCGATTGGGAGAAGTCGTCATCAAACCTCAGTTTGACTCTGCCGAGCCGTTTGCTGAGGGGCTGGCCTTGGTGCGATACCCGCCTCGGAAAAAGCCATTGAAACCCGGAGCGAAGACGCAAGAACTCGTGGAGGGGATGGGTTACATTGACCAGACCGGAAAGATAGTTATCGAACTCGACAGTCCCTTACACTTGAACGGTGAGAGTTTCAGTGAAGGTCTTACAAAGTACTGGACCTGGGACCCCTCCAGAGGCAACCTGTACGGCTACATAGATACGAGTGGCAAGATCCAGATCAAGGCCGGGTTCACCTACGCGTGGTCATTCGTCGATGGGTTAGCTGCTGTGTGTACGGAGTGGCAAAAATGCGGCTTCATCAATAAAGCGGGAGAGTTTGTGATCGAGCCCAAGTACCGAGTGACCCATTCATTTCAGGAAGGACTGGCTCTTGCCGGACATGAATATCTCTTGATTGGTTTCATCAATAAGAGTGGTGAGATGGTGATAGAGCCTCAGTTCGGCAACCTTTTCGGAACCGGGTTCAGAGAAGGCTTGTCTGTGGTCGCTTATTCGTTTGGGAAGTTTGGCTACATAAACACTGAAGGCGCCATAGTTATACCCATGCAATTCGAGATGGCCCAACCGTTTTCGGAAGGCCTCGCTGCGGTGAGAGTAAATTCGAAGTGGGGTTATATCGACAAAGCCGGCAAGTTTGTTATCGAACCTCAGTTTGGAGGAGCTGGTCCATTCTCTGAAGGCCTTGCACCAGTCAGCAACTCTGACTTCATGTCTGCTACACGTTCGGATGAGGAGCAAGCAACTGCTGTCAGTGGCTTCATCGACAAACAAGGGAAGATGGTATTCACACTACCCTTTGATACTGCCAGCGGGTTTGTGAACGGCATTTCGAGAGTACGCGTTGGTATTAAGTCTGGTTACATCGACAAGACCGGCAAGTACATTTGGCAGCCGAGCAATTAGCGAAGCAATCTGGATCTATCGATCCTACATCCAGTGAACGCGCATCGACCACATCCACTTGGAGTGATTAGAATCCTCGCGCCGCTCCGTGTCTCCGCGGCATAACCACGGAGACGCGGCGCCCGCGAAGCTGTGTTGTGGTCCAGTCGACAATCATTTCGAAGAAGCCGCGTGGAAATCGTTTGCGGCGCACCCACTCCTTCGGATTATCAGGAGGAACCTCCATCAGGTTATGGCTTCCGTTTGGGTAAACCTTAACCATGTAATCTCGCCTTCCCGCGTGATCCATGATTTGCCTGATCGCACTCACGTTCGCTTTGACGCCCTCGGGAGTATCAAGCTCGCCGAAGATCACCAGCAGCGGAGCCTTTGAAGCACGCAGGGTCGGTGCGGGATCGTAGTAATAAAAGCTGCGCATGTAAGGCCAGAAAGGATGATCGGGTGTCTCCGGTCCAAAGAGATCTACGCCCGGATGGCGAAACCATTTTTTGTCTTTTGCTATCGCTCTTGCTTTGGCGTACTCGTCCCATTTGTCCTTTGAAAGAATGATCTCGTTCTTCAGCCTTTGCCACGCCAGCGCCTCCTTGACTTCATCCGCGGTATAGCCCGCTATGGACAACTCGTACTCGGTATCAAACAGCTCCGTTTCTGCGGGTGACAGCCCACCGCCTGACAATGCGATCGCAAAAGCGGCTTCGGGCATGCGTGAAGCGGCGAGTGGGGCGATCCACCCGCCCTGACTTTGACCCAAAAAGCCGATCTGATTCGCAGCGACATCCGTTCGCGACTGGAGAAACTTCGCCGCGGCCACCGCGTCGCCGGCGAGATCTTCAAAGCTCGACTCGCGCCAGTTGCCGGTCGACTTGCCAACGCCTCGCTTGTCATAACTGAGAACGATAAATCCGCGTGCGGCGTAGAGGTATCCGAGCCCCCAATACACCTCGCGCAATTGCGCGCCACCACCATGAGTAAACACGAGGACGGGTCGCTTTCCCTTCGAAGGCGGGAGTAACAGCGTTCCCGCAAGCGTTACATCACCGTTTTTGAAAGTGACTTCTTCACGGGCGATGGGAACTCGCGTCGCAAACGCTCCTGACTCGCGACCCTTCTGGTCCAAATCGATTACGTGAACGCCGTCGCCGCGAAAGGTGAGGGTTCGTCGTGTTGGAGACGCCACATAGAGCGCTGGTCCACCAGTGAATTTAGTCTCAGATCTTGGAAAGACGGCGCGAGCTTCGCCGGATTTCACGTCGGTCACAAACAGCGTGTCAGGAGTATCAGCAAAGGTATCAATCACAAGATAATCGCCGTTGCGGAACCGATACGCGCCGGCATAGCGCGCCAAAGTTTCCGGCGCGACCTTCACAGTGCGCACCAGATGAAAGCGAGCTTTCGTGCCTGGGACCTCGGCCTCTCCTTCGATTTCATCGCCGTTGAGAGTTCCAGTCATGGCAAGTTTGAGCGAGCCCAACTCCAGACGGACGCGAGAACCTTCGAGCTGGACCAATGTCAATTTTGCTTTCAGCGGTCGCAGCATCTCGCCCGCATTTTCAGTAAGGCTCAGACGTAAGAACTCAGACCTGCCGGCAGGCTCGCTGTTACCCACCCACTCGCCAGCCAGTGCGTTTGTGGATTGCTGAGCGTGACTGACGCTCAGAAAGCCGAGGATGAAAGTCGTCAACAGGAAAGCTTTGAGGATTGTTGTGATCACGATCCGATTCCTTAGACGGTGGTGCGGGGATGATACACGCAAGGCCCATCGTGCGGTCAAACTTTACCTCACGCTCGCTTTGCCCGAAGGTCGCTTTGAGTTTCTGGCTCCGGCTCGGCCGCCGGATGTGAGGCAGGGCTTTGCCCTGCCGTCAGGCTGCTAAATTTTATCCGGGGCTGTGCCCCCTATTCGGCCTCTGGGCCAAAGGCCGGATAGAGGGCATAGCCCCAAACTAAAAATCAAAGCTACGGCGCGGCATAGCCGCGCCCCACATCCGGCGGCAGAGCCGTAACGAAACTACCTGATTCCCTTCTTCGCGAGTTGCTCGCGCAACGCCGCAGACACGGCAACATCAAACCCGCTTTGTACTCCGCCGCTCCGTTTCTTCTGTTCCGCGGCGATGTACTCATTGCGTTGCTTCGAAAGCGACAGGATCTGTTCGCGCATGTCCTTGCGTTCTGCAAGCCGCTTATTGATTTCCTTCGCTTGTTCCTCCGCCGAGAGCTTCTTAAGCTCGGACGGTAAGTCCCCAGCCTGAACTGATTCGAGTTTGGTCGAGCCGTTCTCAATATCCTGCAACAGATCACCGATATACGCTTTCGAGTTCAACGCCTTGTTCACCGACCTCTCCGCCGCTGCCGATGGTGCAATACGCGTGGCAACAACAGCCTCGGTTTTAGCTGCCATTTGCTTTCGTGAGTCTCTAAACTCGTCCCCCTCGACACCCGCGCCGCCGCCGTAGGGCAGGTATGTTCCTCCGAGACGAGTGCCAAGTTGACTGAGCTGTTGATCGTAGGGAGTGGAGATTGTTTGCACACCACCGTCTGAAGGGATCAGAAAATACTGCCCCTGACCTCGCCGCGCGATCGCTTCCCACACGTGTTTGGTTGTGGCTGACGTGCCGCATTGAATCGTGTTCACGATGATTCCGTGCTTAACTGCCAGGTCGGCAGTGGTAAGAGGGTCGGGCTCATCAACATAATCCTTAGGCGGCGCATCGCCAACGAGGAAGAGTATTTGTGCGAGCTGTGCAGAAGGCTGTGACCAGCCGGCTTTCGCAACTCCCTGCGCTAAAGCGCGCCTGACATTCTCTGCCTCATCGCCTCCTCCCGCAGCCTGGTACTCCATCAACACTGAGTAGACTTTATCCAGATCCTCAGTCAAAGGAAGGACCTGCGTGACGTACTGATCGCCACGGTCACGGTATGCAACTAAACCGACTTTCACCGACGAAAGCGAAGAGGTTTGCATTACTTCGTTCACTATCCCCCAGATCCGTTGTTTCGCGCCGCTGAGCAGACCGCCCATTGAGCCGGTGGTGTCCAGAACAAAGACCATCTCCATAGTTGCCCCATCTGAGTTGAGTTCGACGGGTGGAATCGCGGGTTCTTCGGTGCGATTGAAAACCCAGGCTGTAGCGATTGCGACTCCAACGGAAAAGGTTAATACGGCGGTTAGGATGCGAACGGTGAATTTGCGCATGGTTCGAACCTCCTCGGAAGTGGCTGGGTTGGGACTGGTGATTAGACGTTCGATTCGTCAAATCGTTCCCGCTTTGTTGTACTTAACGGCAGTTGCCGTTAGCCAATGGAACGTGAGGCGGATCGATTTCTTGCAGCGCGTCCGTGCTCGCTCCAAAAACGCGAATTTTTTACATAAAATTCCGGCTGGTGGTGTTTGCTTACCAGAACACCTGTAACTTTAGTCCTAACTTCGAGTACCGTTAAGTTTGAGATCGATCAAACGCCGAAGGCCGTTCGGTCGATCGAACCTGATGATCACCTCAGGAAGAAAGAGATCATTATGAACCTCAAAGCACCACGACTAGTCGCACTCATCCTGACTGTGGCCCTTCTGGGATCAGCCTTTTTCGTCCCGGCTACAGGCGCGCACAACGCTGATCCATCCGCGCGGATTGCTCGCTTTGAAACGATGCTCGAAAGTCTGCGACAGGAGCTGAAGATCCCCGCTTACTCTGCCGCCATCGTCAAAGATCAAAAAGTGATCTGGGCGAAAGGATTCGGCTATGCAGACGTCGAGAACAAGGTTCCCGCAACTGAACACACCGCCTACCACCTCGCTTCGCTGACCAAAACGTTTGCCTCAACGATCCTGATGCAACTGGTCCAGGACGGAAAGATCAAGCTGGACGATCCTGTTTCGAAGTACGGCATCACGCTCGAGAGCGATGGCCTCATTAGAGTGCGCCACTTGCTCGCCCACACGTCCGAGGGCAATCCGGGCGAGCAGTACCGCTACAACGGCAATCGCTTTGCAGAACTGGACAAGGTAGTCGAGAGGGCGACCCGCAAATCATTCGCCGAACTTCTAATCGCGAACATTCTCGAGCCTCTCGGCATGAATGATACGGCGCCAAACGTGCCCACGCTTGTCGGCACAAAATCACCAAACGCCGCAGGCCAGGCTGCAGAAGCCGAAGTGAAAGCCGCCGTGATGGACATCATTGCCGGTTACAACTCCAGCAACGTCGATCAGATCGAGCGACGACTCGCGCCACAGCTCAATCGTTTTCCAGGCGAAGGAGGTTTCTTAACTTCATTTAATTTGCCCGAGTTGAGGCAGGCATTCCAGTCGCGTCTCAAGATAAACGTCGACGTCAAAAACCTCGAAACAGCGGTTTACGGCGACAGCGCCATCACAACCTTCTTCATGACCTCAACCGTCACGCCTGCGAATGGACCACAGCGCATCGACGGTCCGTTGAGGGTGTCATACTTCCTGAACAAACAAGATGGTGGATGGAAGCTGGTCCATGCGCACCAGTCGCCGTTGAACCGTGCGATGATCACGGAAAAGCAGCAGCAGAGATTCGACAGGATCTCGAAGATACTGGCCCAACCGTATGCGCTCGATCGCGAATTCAAGATCACGAAAATAAGTTACCCGCAGGGGTTCAGCACTTCCGCCGGATTGATCTCGACAGTTCTCGACATGGCGAAGTATGACATCGCGATCGATCAAAGCAAGTTTCTGAAGAAAGAGACTCAACAACTCGCTTTTACGCCGGCTGTCTCAACCAAAGGTGAGTCGCTTCCCTACGGCCTGGGTTGGTTTACGACAAACTACCAGGGCACCAGGTTGTTCTGGCATTACGGCTACTGGACCGGCAACTCATCTTTCATTCTGAAAGTGCCCGAGCAGAACATCACGTTCATCATCATGGCAAACTCTGACAATCTCAGCCGCCCGACGGATCTCGGCGCCGGCAATGCACTAAGCTCTCCTGTGGGCATGGCTTTTTTGAAGACGTTCATCTTCCCGGAGAAGTTCGGCGAGAGCATTCCGGAGGTTAGTTGGACCGCTCCGGTTGCACAGTTGAAAAATGAGCTTAACGCTGTCGCGGCAAAACCCTACGCCGATATCTATCGCACAGACCTCGTTACGAAGCTCAGGATTTATCAAAACGTTGGACGCGCAGACGATGCCGCGCAGTTGATGAAGATCTACGCGGAGATCTATTCCAGGCCGATGCCCGATGATCTGGTGAAGCTGCCCGTGATTGCGCAGATCGTGAAAGTGCTCGACAACGAAGATAAGAGCGTGACGTTTAGTCTGGCGAGTAGTCAGGACGTGCGTATTTTCGCAATCGGCGAAGGTCAGGGCGGTGAGATGTTTGACTACGGCTGGATCGAAGACGTCGACAAAGGTTCACGTGTGTGGGAGATGCAGGAGGCGAAGACTGCACACGCAGGTGGTGCTGGTAAGAACAGGAAAGTCGATGCGGTAATCACTCTGCCAGCGGGAAACTACAAGTTGCGTTACAAAACTGATGATTCGCACGCGTTCGATCACTGGAACAGCCTGCCGCCCGACATCAACTTCTGGGGCATTGCCATTTATAAGAAATGAGCGAATACTAAGGCTTCATTCATTGGTCCAGGGCGACTTTCACCGGAAACGCGTGGATCCATCATGGCTAAAATTTCAGTCATGGCCCTTTGCCTCGCGATCGCTGCGGCCGTTCCAGTCCGCGGCCAGCAAAGCGCTACGGAAGCATATTTCGTTTTTAAGACGGGCGGCGGTCCGGAAACGTTCGTATTCAAACTCACTGATCCCCAAACAATTCAACAAGCAAGAACCTTAATAGCCACCGGCACTCGCATGATTCTTTCGGGGATCATCATAAAGCAGCCGGTGTATTACAACTCTCCGTGGTCCTACCACCTGGATCCCAAAACTATCAGGTTTACAGACGGCGCGATTGAGCTCTGCGACGCCAGTATTCGTTACCTGGAAGATAATCTCCACAGCGCATATCCGGGCTGGTGTCCCTGGGCCTCAGACCTGCTCGCGGAAATTCCTGCTCCTGAAAAACCCGGACCGGGCAATCTGAAACCTGCGGTTTCAATAACGCATCCATACGCCGACAACAAATGGGGAGACCTGTCGCCTTCAACAATCACGGTCGCAGCAAATGCCGACGATCCGGATGGAACGATCACGAAGGTTGAGTTTCAAAGTGGCGAGTTAACTGGGTCGACGACTGTCTATCCATTTAATTTCACCTGGCACAATCTTGCGGCTGGAACGTATACAGTGACCGCAACTGCAACCGACGATAAGGGTGAAAAAACAACTTCGAAAGGCGTCACGTTTGTAATCAGCGCAGGGCCTCCTCAGCTTCTCACCGATCCTGCCAGTTTGAGGGCCATCGCACTCGAGTCCGTGACGTTGATGAAAGAACCGTTTCCCGTGGTTGCCGAACATCCACTTAGTTCGGAGCAACGAACGCGTTTGGTCCTGTTTGGAGTCAATCTTGAAATAGGTTCGGAAGATCTTTCGGTGATCAGTGCACAGGCAGAAGATTCGCAACAAAAGATTTATGCGTTACCCGTTGAGGCTGTCAGGACGGTTCCGCGTTTTCCGTGGCTGAATCAGGTGACCGTCCGGCTGACAGAGGAGCTGCTGGGCGTCGAAGAAGTTTGGCTCAGCGTTTCGGTGAGGGGTGTGCGGACTAATAAAGTGCCGGTGAAACTACGATAACCCCGGTCTTGAAACGCTGAAGGCGTTCGATTGATCTAACCTGAACCACGAAAGCACAAAACCTCTCGGCGTTTGATCTCAAAACTGAACCAGCCGACCGCACCTCGCAAAGAACAATCGCCGCACAAACAAGCAATGATAAGATTGGCGGAATGTCAGTCTCGACCGATCAGAACCGTCGCACGATACCTGCCGAAGAATTGGATTCCCTGGCGATAGCTCAGTTTGTTGTTTTGCACGCGGGCTGTTTGCTTGTCTTTTGGGCCGGCGTTAGCTGGGTTGCCATTGCCGCATGTGTCGCATTCTATTGTCTTCGGATCTTTGCCGTATCGGCCGGCTATCACCGGTACTTCTCGCATCGCTCTTATAAAACAAACCGCATCTTCCAATTTATTCTGGCTTTCGTTGGTTGCACGTCGAATCAAAAGGGACCACTGTGGTGGGCGGCGCACCACCGGTACCACCACGCGCATGCCGACCGCGACGACGATATCCACTCCCCTGCCCAACACGGTTTCTGGTGGGCACATTGTTTATGGATCTTCTCGATGCGGTATCGAAAAGCAGACATGAGGCTGGTATCGAAGTTTACCGACTACAAAGAATTACGCTTCCTCGACAAATTCTACGGTTTGCCACCCGTCATCGCGGCCGCGCTCTTCTTCGTCCTTGGCGAGTTTTTGCAACGAAGCAGACCAGACCTGGGCACGTCGGGACTGCAGATGCTGGCGTGGGGCTTCTTCGTAAGCACAATTCTGGTCCATCATGCAATCTACAGCGCAAACTCGATTGCCCACTCCGTCGGGAGCCGACGTTTCGACAGTCGTGATACAAGCCGCAATAATTGGATCGTTGCGTTACTAACGTTCGGCGACGGCTGGCATAACAATCATCATTACTATCAGCGGTCGGCGCGTCACGGTTTTTACTGGTGGGAGATCGACTTTACTCACTACATACTCAAAGGCCTTTCGCGCCTCGGTGTAGTCTGGGATCTGCATACGCCACCTGAACGAATCTACGCCAGAGCCTCTATCGCAAAAGCGCAACGACGTCCGCTATCGGATTTAAAACATAACGCAGCATCCGAGTAGGATCATCGTGAGTCAACACAGAGCCAGAACCTTCGCAGCCCTACTGCTGGTCCTTAGCTTGTTTTTGGCTATGCGATACTCCATGTACATAAGTCAAAGAGAAGTTAGAGAGGCTGCGGCGCGCTTTAGTTTCTCACGTTCGACTCTTCCGGAGATCGACGGTCCACCTGTTCGAGATCAACGACTGGTCCATCCCAGCCTGCAACGAGTCTCAGCTTTCGTTTCGACTGTCGGCGCCGCCGTGGCGCTGAATGACCTCGACGGCGATGGTGTCTCGAATGACGCCTGCTACATCGATACGCGAACGGATCAAATAATAATTACACCTGTTCCGAACACCGGAGATCGATACGCACCGTTTGCCCTGGTCCAGGAACCTTTTTTCGATCGCAACCGCATGGCTCCTCTCGGCGTGCTGCTCTCAGACGTTACTGAAGACGGCCACGTAGACGTGATCGTTTACTACGCGGGCCGGTCACCTCTGCTGTTCCTGTGGCAACCTTCCGGTAGTTCTTCAATCAGTGCTTCCAATTACGTCGTTCGCGACATTTTTCCAAAAGAAATCTGGATGACGGGATCTGCAACTACCGCCGATCTCGACGGCGACGGGCATCTCGACCTCATCTTTGCCAACTATTTCAAAGACGGATCCGATCTATATAACCCCGCCGCAGGCGGCAGCATCTCGATGCCTCAGTCGTTTTCACATGCGGCAAATGGCGGAGGCGAGCGCATTTACCGCTGGACTTCTTCCACATCCGGTAACCATCCGAGCGTGACTTACGAAGAAGTACGAGACGCTTTTCCCGATGGTGTCGGCGGAGGTTGGGGTCTCGCGGTCGGCGCCTGCGATCTCGATGGTGACTTGCTGCCCGAACTGTACATTGCGCACGACTTTGGACCAGATCGTCTCTTCTGGAATAGATCTACACGCGGACAAATCCGCTTCGCTTTGCTGGAAGGGCGGCGACAGTTTGCCGCCGCGAAATCGCATGTGCTTGGACGCGACTCGTTCAAGAGCATGGGCGTCGATTTCGCTGATTTAAACGACGATGGCATTCCAGACATTTACGTTAGCAACATCACCGAGCCCAGAGGACTTCAGGAGACTCAAATGCTGTTCATGAGTTCCGGTGACCTCAGCGTGATGCAACATGGCATCGCTCCATACGTGAATCGAAGCGAAGCACTCGGCTTATCGAACAGCGGCTGGGCCTGGGACGCAAAGCTCGACGACTTCGACAACGACGGCATACCGGAAGCACTTCAGGCGACCGGATTCATCCGAGGATCGTCTAACCACTGGCCAGAGCTACAAGAGCTCGGCACCGCGAACGACATACTCATCTCCAATGTAGCTACGTCATGGCCCAGGATCGAACACGGCGCCGACGTTGCGGGACACAATCAGAATCCTTTTTTTGTCCGAGCCGGTGATCACTATGTAGACGTCGCGAAGGAGATCGGGTTTGGAGAAGATTATGTCAGCCGGGGGATCGCGATCGCCGACGTCGACCTCGATGGCTATCTCGACCTCATCGTCGCGAACATGTGGGGACCCGCAACTTACTACCACAACGAGCGCCGCGTCGCAGGCTCATCTGTTAGTCTCAATTTACTTCTGCCGGTGTCGCGTGAGAACGCAGGCGAGACAATCGTCTACGAGAGTAAACAGCGAACGGAGACACCTGGACGCGCTGCTGTCGGCGCTGCCGTGACAGTCACACTACCTGACGGCAGAACGCTAACGCGCCAGGTCGACGGCGGTAACGGCCACAGCGGAAAACGTAGCCCTGATCTTCACTTCGGCCTCGGCGGCTCACCAGCGTTCGTCAAGGTCAAGATCCGCTGGCGCGATCCGGATGGGCAGGTCCGTCAACAGTTCTTTAACTTAAAGCCAGGCAGATACACAGTTCTCTTAGGCTGGCCCAAGTCAGGAGACCTGTCATGAGCGCGCCCAACATGCGGTTAGCCGCATTAAGGCGATTCGCCCTCACGATCACGGTATTGAACCTGCTCGGCCGCGCCATACTCGGCTTCGAGAATTCGTGGGCGCAGATGTTCATCGCGCTCTCGATGGCCTACTTCACAGAGATCGTTCTGGAGATCGTCGATGCTGTGGCCAGTAAACAAACACCGCGTTTCACTGGCGGCATAACGAACTTCATCGACTTTCTCCTGCCGGCGCACATTTCCGGTATGGCTGTCTCGATGTTGTTGTACTGCGGGAGCGAGCTGCTGCCCTTCGCTTTTGCGTCAACCGTTGCGATTGCTTCAAAAGCGCTATTGACCGTGAAAGTGAATAACGCGGAGCGCCACTTTCTCAACCCGTCCAACACAGGAATCGCGTTAACCGTTCTGCTATTCCCGACGATCGCACCAATCATGCCGTGGCAGTTTACCGAGAACCTGTCGAGTAACTGGAGTAGCGCTTTTCCTGTAATCGTGATCGTGCTCGGAACCTACATGAATTTGTATTACGCCAAGCGCATGCCGCTGGTACTCGGCTGGGTGCTGGCTTTTGCGATTCAGGGAGTATTCCGCTGCCTGATAAACGGCCTGCCGTTGGTTGTCGGGCTGATTCCGATTACGGGTGTGAGTTTCCTGCTATTCACTTTTTACATGATCACGGATCCGGGAGCCACGCCGAGCGATAAGCGCGAGCAGGTGATTTTCGGCGCTTCAACCGCAGCGGTTTACTGCTTACTCGTTCTCGCACACATCGGATTCGCCTTTTTCTATGCGTTGTTTATCGTCTCGTTCTGCCGCGGTCTTTTTCTTTATCTGAGGGAAACGCGGATTGGCGCGAACAGTTCACTAACCATCTCCAACTAAAGTTGGAGAGAGGTCTCCACGCTTTGGCTGATGACTCTCCCGGCAAGCGGTGGTATTTCGTGTAACGCCGATGCGGCTATCCAAACTACGATCCGGCCATGGAGTTCGGCAGAAGTTCCTGCTGGGGGTGACGAGTGTCCTTACGCTCTCCGAACCTTTCGACGTCGTAAAGACCTTCACCTACCGTCCCGAGTACTTTGGCAAACCCTTTTGCGATCTTGGGCACGATCTCCTTCGCGGTCCCTCAGACTGGACCATCGGTGAACGCGAACTCTTCGGCGCCTTCACCGCGAGTTTGAACCAGTGCCTGTTTTGAACGAACGCCCACCGCGCGGTCGCGTGGACCTTCCTTGGACATCAACTCACATGCGAGGTATTCGCTGACTGGCGGAATGCTCGGATAGACGAAAGGGTGCGCGCGACTTTTGCCTTACTCCAAAAGATTACCCTGTCGCCATCTGAGATCGGGCCGGAAGATATCGACGCAGCTTACAAGGCCGGTGTCAGTGAGTCGGCACTCGTCGATGCAACGTACGTTTGCGTCGGATTCAATATCGTGACCCGCATCGCGAATGCACTTGGATTTAAAGTTCCCCCTGAGGAACTGTTAGCCAGAGCGGCAAGACTGCTCCGGCTCTTTGGTTATAAGCGGCTCAGTGGTTTCTGGATTTTAGGAACGGGTAACAGAGCACAACGTGGACTCACAACTGATCCTCACGCACATAAGATGGAACGTCTTCGACGTGCTGTTATCAGCGGGCCCGGCTCGCTCGCACCGAACATCCGGCGGGCGATCAGCGAATGCACCTACGACTCCACACCTATCGGAGCTTTCGCTCAAAAAGTTGCGGAGCACGCTTTCAGGGTGAAGGACGAAGACATACAGGAGCTACATCGCGCACACTACTCGGACGATCAAATCTTCGAGGCGGCTGTAAGCGCAGCTCTCGGCGCCGGCCTCTACCGGCTGGAACGAGTACTGTCCCTGGTTCGCGCAAATCAACTAATGTTGCCGGACCAGGTTGCTCTGCTTGCATAGCTCCGTCGCGCAACTCGTTTGCAGTTCGCGCACACGTTCGGGGGTTTGTTTCCACGACTTGCCGTTGATCAACTCAATAGCCTTCCCGATCCGCCGTGAACTCCATCACCATTAGGAACTTGTGCAAGCCCTGCGCGTTAAGGTATTGAAGAGATGGCCTGATTCCGAGTTAAGGTAAAGGAGGCGGAATGATCGTGAAACTAATTGCCGCTGCAGTCCTGGGACTCTGTGCGGTGTCAACGTCAGGTGTCATGGCCCAGCAGCCGGCACCCTCAACCGTGAGGGTCATCGAGTACAACGGTGATCTGGCAATGCTTATGGCTGCCCTGCCCAACACTTACGGCGTGACAGTTGGATTAGAGCTCGACACCCAGGCTCGCCATACTGTTCGTCTATCTCTGCAGGATGCAACTATAGCGGACGTTATGAATGCCATGGTTCAATCGTCAAAAAAGTTCCAGTGGCAGCAGACCGGTTGGCTTGTCGAGGTTTGGCCGGCAGCCGGAAGCAATCCGTTACTCGATACCAAAATCGGTAGTTTCAACGTCAGAGAGGCTAGCCCGGCCGAGGCTTTTGATAAGCTGCTGACTTTGCCTGAAGTTGAAGCAAACATGACAACGTTGAAGCTGAAGCGCCGAGCACCTGAGAGTGGCTCCGGCGAACTGAGTAGCCCCAGGTTTTCTTTAGCTCTGGAAGGAGTGACTCTGCGAGAGGCACTAAACAAGATCGCCCAGGAATCGCGTCTTGCGATTTGGACCTTTCGTAACTACCCGAACGGATTTTTCTCAATCAGCGCCGAAACCAGGTAGAGATCTCGAATTCGAAAGCTACTGTTCGCGACTGCCAACGCTCGCGACGGCGGGTTTGACGTCCACAACCTCGACGATAAAAATCAAAGTCGCATCCGGCGGAATGACGTTGGGAATGCCGCTGGGCCCGTAACCAAGCTTGCCCGGAATCACCAGGATCGCCTGATCGCCAACGCGCAGGTTGGAAAGACCTTCGTCATATCCTTTGATCACCCGACCCGCGCCCAGTTTGAACGACAAAGGTTCGTTGCGATCGTAGGAACTGTCAAACTTCACACCGTTTGTTAACGTCCCTGTGTAATGCAGAATTACCGTGTCGCCTGCTTTGAGCTTAGGACCGGTGCCTTTCTTTGTGACCAGATACGTCAGGCCTGATGGTGTAGTGATAGCAGCCGAAGCGCTCCGCGGTGGAGTACGTCGGCGTCTGGTTTGGGCTTCTACGTTGAGAGTGTGAACAGAGAACAGACAGAGATAGAGCAGAGTAAAGATCAATTTCGCTTTCATGTTAAGTGTGGCGCTCCGCAAAAATTTTGAACAGGCTGAAATAAGCTACGGATAAGTTTCTAGCGTCGTTTCTTCGAGGGCTTAGGTCGCGGCTTTGTGAATTTTACTTCCACTAACGGCACTTCGTTGTCAAAGCAGCCGGGGAATGCTGCCCCAGGCGGGACGATGTAGAGTTTAATTCTCAGCTCTTGAGAAAAGCCGCAATCAAGGGTAACAAGTCGATTCGGATCGATATCGCGTACCCCGACCAAATATGACCTGGCACGATCCAGGCGTTCACGCGTCTCTCCTTCATACGTTTCGCGGCCAGCCGACATGAGGATGAGTCCCGCAGATAGCGAGTCGTCGCTGTTTTGAATTTGAATCGCAAAGTTATCAAGGCGTGCCTTCTCATCGTCAAACCTGATATCTCCATATTGATCAAACGCCAGCCCACAAGCCAGAGGGGGTGGTTTAAATTGCCTTGCTTTCGACATCGATGCTCTACAGCCCAGTGGTGCGCCGGATAATTCGACCGTAGCGGTCAGTTCCTGACCGCCAAGTCCGACCGTGTCGACAGTTATTTCGTCCGTACCCTGCCCCGCCACGATGGTGCCAACCGACACCTTCCATACAAATTCCGGCTTTGACGTGTGGAGCATGCTCGTGACTCTGGCCTTGAGCACGAGGGGCGTACCGGGTTCCGCTTCCGATGGTCCATCGATGTCAACAATTCCACACGTGACAGGCGTCTGGCCATGAACAACCGACGCCAGCGTCAGCAATAAAGTGAGCGACAGCATTTGCGTCCATCTGTTCACGCCGGAAGCATCAACTGAGGGCACAAGAATTGTCAAGGTCAATGGTCTGTCTGACGCACAAAAAGCACCAAACCTGATTTCGTGCCTTTTGCCTTCTTTCCGGCCCGTATTGCATCTTCCGCCTATTGACACGACAATGCCACGGAACAATGCGCCGAATACGTTGCGTACACTGTCTGAGTCTTCTCTTTGCCCTGTTGCTGGGTAGCTGTGTGATCGCTTTTGCGCTCGATTCCCGGAGAGAACTTTCTCAGTTCAACCACGAAGTGTGGCTCACCGAAAATGGCTTGCCGCAGAACACTGTTCACGCAATCGCTCAAACCGCGGATGGTTATATCTGGATCGGCACTGAAGAGGGTTTGGCTCGCTTCGACGGCGTAAAATTCACAATCTTCGACAAGCAAAATACTCCCGAGTTCAAGAGCAACTACATTCGGTCTTTACTCGCCGACCGCCAAGGCGCGCTATGGATCGGCACCGCGCAGGGCCTGGTCCGAATGCTGAATAGTCGATTCACTTTGTTCACACGTGATGACGGACTTCCCAGTGAGACGATCCAGGCCGTTTACGAAGATCGGGAAGGCAATCTCTGGGTCGCAACTGCCAACGGTCTGGGCCTGTTAAAGAGCGGCGGACTTACGACGTTCACAACTAAAGAGAGGTTGATCAGCGGCAGCATCCAGGCATTGTTCGAAGACGCCGGCGGCGCGCTCTGGATCGCGACACCTTACGGTGTGGGCCGCATTAAGGACGGGAAGTTTACGAACTACACGGTCCGTGACGGACTCGGCAGCAACAGTGTCAGAGCAATCGAACAGGATCGGGACGGCCGTTTATGGTTCGGCTCTCTCGGTGGTCTAACCTCGTTCGACGGCAATCGATTCACAACGTACACAACACGAGATGGCCTGCTGAACGATCGAATCATCTCGCTCGAGGCCGACCGTGATGGTGGACTACTTATTGGAACGGCCAGTGGTCTTTGCCGCTTGAGTGAGGGACGTTTCAGCGGTTTCAATGCAGGAGAAGCACTCGCAACCACTACTATCCTCTCGCTTCTCCAGGATCTCGAAGGTAACGTGTGGGTCGGCACTGAGTCTGGAGGAGTCAACCTCCTGAAAGACACGAAGTTCACGACTTACACCGTGAGAAACGGGCTCTCAAACAATCTCGTCAAATCGATCTACGAAGACCAGCAGGGCAATACGTGGATCGGCACTGACGGCGGTGGCTTGAACCTGCTAAGGGACGGCAAGCTGAGCGTCTACACCACGCGCGACGGCCTGTCGAGCAACGTTGTGCTGTCTCTCTTCGGTGACAACACGGGGAATCTGTGGATAGGAACGCCTGACGGCTTGAACCGTTTCAACCAGGGAAAATTTACTGTCTACACTTCGGCTGATGGTCTGGCAAACAACGACGTCAGATCGATCTACATGGACCGTCGCGGCAACCTTTGGATCGGCACGCGCGGCGGCCTCGCGCGAATGAACAATGGAGTGTTCAAAACCTTCACCGAGGTGGACGGACTCCCGAACGACCTGATCACTACACTTCACGAGGACACGAAAGGAAACCTCTGGATCGGTACGTTCGGCGGTTTAGGTAAACTCACGAATGAAGAGTTCACAACCTTTACTACGAGGGACGGTCTTTCAAGCGATGCAGTGATCTCACTCCATGAAGATTCTGACGGCACGCTGTGGATTGGTACGAATGGCGGCGGCTTGAATCGAATGAAAGACGGCAAGTTTACTGCCTACACTACCAGCAACGGTCTGCTTGACGATGTTGTATATCGAATTTTAGAAGACGGACAGAACAACCTGTGGCTGAGTTGTCGCAAAGGTGTCTTTCACATTAGTAAAAGAGAGCTCGATGAGTTTGCGAGGGGAATGATTGCGTCGATCGCGCCGGTTGCTTACGGTACGGCAGACGGAATGATGACGCGCGAATGTAGCGGTGGCGGCGATCCGGCTGGATGGAAAGGTCGTGACGGAAAGCTCTGGTTCCCTACGATCAAGGGCGTGGCGATGATCGACCCTGCGCGAATGAAAACGAACTTGCACGCGCCGCCTGTCGTGATCGAGCAAATACGTATCGACGAAAAATCATTTGCGCCAAGCGAGCGTCTCGAACTGCCGGCGGGCACAACGCGCTTCGACCTGGATTACACGGCGCCGAGCTTCGTGGCGCCGGAAAAAGTTCGGTTCAAGTATAAGCTGGAGGGCTTTGATAACGACTGGATCGATAGCGGAACACGTCGCATCGCGTACTACACGAACCTGCGCCCGGGTGCTTACACGTTTCGCGTAATCGCGAGTAACAACGATGGCGTTTGGAACCAGACAGGCGCCGCTTTCGCTCTTTACCTGAAGCCATATTTCTACCAGACATACTGGTTCTACGCGCTCTGCCTGGTCGCGCTGGTAATCTTGGGATGGCTGCTATTCCGGCTTCGTGTACGGCGGATGCGAGCACAATTCGGCGCCGTGCTTGCAGAGCGAACTCGCATCGCTCGCGAGATTCACGACAACCTCGCGCAGGAGATGTCAGGAATCTCAGTGCAACTGGAGGTCGTCGCACGCACGATGCCGCCCGGCGCTGACGCCGCGATGACTTATCTTGATCGCGCGAGGCGACAAGTGCGTCATGGCATCGCTGAAGCGCGGCGCTACGTTTGGGAGCTCAGATCGCCGGCTCTCGAAAACAATGATCTACCTACAGCTCTGGCCGAGACCGCGCGAAGATTAACGCATGACACTGCTGTGCAGGCGCAGGTTGAAGTGAATGGCACCTTCCGGCCGTTGGCGCGGACGGTTGAGGACAATCTTTTGCGCATTGGCCAGGAAGCGATTAACAATGCCGTGAAACACGCCCACGCTGAACGAATATTCGTGAAGCTGGTGTTCGATGCGAGGCGAGTGCAACTGATCGTACGCGATGACGGGCGCGGGTTTGAGAATCACTCGGCGAGAAATGAAAAGGCCGGGCATTTCGGACTGATAGGTATGCGGGAGCGCGCCGCGCAGATTGGCGGCACGTTGACGGTTCAGAGCGCGAACGGCTCGGGCACTGAAGTCGTTGCAGATGTGCCGATCAGCAGTTCGTAACGGAGAAGCGAGAGCGTGAATAACAAAATCCGGATCATGGTAATCGACGATCAGGCGGTCGTGCGGCAGGGATTTGTCTCCTTAATTAATACTGTCGCCGACATGGAAGTGATCGCAGAGGGAATCAACGGACAGCAGGCGATCGATTTGTATAGCCAGCACATACCCGACGTAACGCTCATCGATTTGCGTATGCCGGTTGTTGGTGGCGTCGAAGCTATTTCGACTATTCGACAAAAGTTTCCGGATGCGCGTTTGATCGTCCTCACTACCTACGACGGCGATGAAGACATCTACCGATCGCTGCAAGCCGGAGCGAGAGGTTACCTGTTGAAGGATGTGTTCTTCGAAGAGCTTGAAGCAGCGATAAGGACCGTACACGCGGGTTCACGGCACATTCCCGCCGTGATTGCCGAGAGGCTTGCCGAGAGAATGGCCGGCTCTGATTTGACGAGTAGAGAGATGGAAGTGCTGGAGTTGATCGTGCGCGGCCAGAGCAATAAAGAGATTGGGGCCAGCCTGGCGATTAGCGAAGCAACGGTGAAGAGTCACATCAATAACATTCTCAGCAAGCTCGGCGTGACCGACCGTACGCAGGCTGTAACCACGGCTCTGCAACGCGGGCTAGTCCACCTGCGTTAGTTCAGCATCTCTCCAACCAAAGTATGATTCCCGGCCCCATCTTCCGGGCCATGACACGATCTCGAGTCGCTGTTAACGTGTGGATGCGTGTTATTAACCCAGTTCCGGGTTCGTTGATTTGGAGTCCAACAATCCTACCTAAAAAACTTTGTTGCAAAAGTCTCGGACTCAAAGTTGACAATATTTGAACCTGGAACTGGGCCCCTCCTAATCATCCTGTAAATCCTGAAAATCTCGTAAATCCTGTCTCACAAATCAGAACGACAGCCGCACGCCCAGCTGAATCTCACGACCCGGAGTCGCCGCTTCAGTGATCGTGCCAAACTGCGGCGTGTTTACGAACCGGTTCGGCGTTCCATAATTGCTGTGATTGAGCGCGTTGAACGCCTCCGCACGAACTTGCAGCTTGATCGTCTCGGTCATCGCAAACTCACGCTGCAGCGCCAGGTCGAGAGTTTGCCTGCCGGGACCATAGACCGTGTTGCGTCCAACGTTGCCGAACGTGAACGCCGCCGGCGTGGTGAAGGCTGCGGTGTTGAACCACATGTCAGTCGTGCGGGTTCCTGGTCCAAAAACCGGTTGGCCCGTGTAGTTCGCACGGATCGGATTCTCGCCTAACAGCGTGCCCGCATTCGCAGTGTCTCCAAACACGGAGATCGTAAACGGAAAACCGCTCTGCGCCTGGTAGATCGCGGAAATACGCCAACCGTTCGTGACCGTGTGCGCAAAGCCCGCCTTTCCAATTGCCGGCAGGTTGTAGACCATACTCAACGCAAACCGGTGTCGCACGTCACACGCAAGTCCTTTCTCCAGGTTGAGGCGTGAGTTGTCCTGAGGCGCAGCCGATTCAAACATCGGCGAACGGAAGTCCGGGGCATCGCTCAGGTTCTTCGAATACGTGTAGTTGGTAAGGAACGTAAACCCGCGTGCAAAACGTCTGCGAACATTCACGTAACCCGCGTGATAAGAACTTGTCGCGGAGTTCTCCAGCAGGTTGATTCCGCTGACGGGAAACGTGGCACTGGTAATCGCAATGTCATCCGGCAGTTCCATCCCGGGCAGGAAGCTCAACGTTCTAAACGGCCTGCGTGGTCCAATGGCTCCCGGACCCGAAGGTGCGTTATTGATCAAGTGCGAACGTTGCAGGTGCAGACCGCGGGATCCCAGGTAACCGAGTTCGAGCGTGGTCTCGTTCCCGAGACTTTTTTCGACAGAAGCACTCCACTGTTCGATGTACTGCGACGGCGCCTTCGCTTCGAACGCAGCAAAACTAACAGTCGTTGTGCCGAGCACTGCAGGAGCAAAGTTGAAGTGATTGGCGACGATTCCCGGTGCAGGAATAAAGTTATCGCTCTGCTGTGTTTCAGGAAAGACAAACGGAACGTTGTGGCGTTGATTGCACCACGTGTTCATATCCACCGGCGTGAAGAAAATTCCGAACGCGGCGTGCAGCACGATTCCATGTTTGTGCAGGTTGTGAGAGATGCCCGCGCGCGGAGCAAAGCGAAGCTTGTTGGAGTAGTTCAAGCCTTTCGGAAAACCCTGCTGCCCGCCGATAAATACAAACGGAACACCGTTCTCGAACACAAGGTTTGTGTTCGCGTAACGAATGTCTATCAACGGGCTCATGTATTCGTAACGCAATCCGAGTTGGACCGTCGTATTGCGCCCGAGTTGAAAGCTGTCATGGACGAACGCATCGGCATACCACTGCCGCAGTTGCATTTGCGGAATGCCCGCTTGTCGCTGCTTAACCGCGGGCAGGCCCAGCAGGAAACTCGCGAGTGCTGAACCCGTACCGTCGTTCGTCGCTGTTTGAGTAGTGAACCCGTTTGTAAATTGATAGTAGCCGCGGTTTTGGAAGAAGCCCCACATGGGCCAGATGAAGTATCGATAACTGGCCCCGAACTTCAGACTGTGGCGTCCGACCTGCCAGCTCAATGAATTACGAGCTTCGAGAATCGTGTTCCATGCGTGCATGGGTGTAGCGATAAAGCTGTCGCCCATTCCGGAGTAACCCTGCACGTTGAACCACGGCGCGCCGAACGCTCCCTCACCACCAAAACCAACTCCCGTGATGCCGAGTTCCGAAATGATGTCGTTGGTGAAACTGTTTTCAGAAGTGCGATGCATTGCGAGGCGGGAGAAAGTGATCGTAGCGATGTTCACGAGGTTCGGACTGATGATGCGAGTCCAGCCGACGGAACCGTTCTGCGCGAGATTGTCGTGAAGGGCGCCAAATCCCGGCAGGTTCTGCGGCGTGAAACCTCGCTCACTGCTGAACGAGTAACGCGCGAACATGGTATCGCCGCCACGCAACGCGTGATCGTAGCGAACCGTAGCCTGGTCCGTTAGGTGGTGTGCATTCCGCACGTCAAGATAGTTATTGCAGTCCACACCCGCTCCCACGACGGTCGGCGCGCCCATCATCGTCATTCCGCAGCCCATCATTCCCATCTCCACGTTGGGACGAGGAATGTACTTGCGTAAGAACAACAGCGCCTTGGGATCGATCAACTCGTGAGGAATCATGTTGTTGGGAAAAGGATCCCGAATGATCTGAGAATTGGTTGGGCTCACGGGCCGTGTCGGATCGAATGCTGGATTCGGCCGCGCGCTAAACGGGTTGAAGATGTTGGCACCGCTCATGGCGAAGTCGCCGTTGATCTCTTCCTCAGTCGGGACAGTCGCCACCATCGTGTGCGACCTCGTATGTCGCAAGCCTTCATAGTTAAAGAAGAAGAAGCCCTTGTTCCGGATGATTGGTCCACTCAACGACGCACCGAAGTTGTTTCTGACGAGATGACTCGATTCATCCATCTCGTTGAACGTGCGAGCATCGAGCACATCGTTCCGCAGGAATGCGTAACCCGTTCCGTGAAATTCATTCGACCCGGTGCGTGTGACGATATTGATCTGACCGCCGCCCGCGCCGCCCATTTCGGCTGAGTAGCTTCCTGTCTGCACCTTGAATTCCTGCACAGTGTCGGGCGAGGGGCTGAAGTTGATCGTATTGAACGTCGGATCGGTGTTGGTCGCGCCATCAAGCAGGAAGTAGTTCGCGTTCGGACGGTTACCTCCGATACTGACTGCGGAGCGCTGGCCGGGGCGCCAGTAGAGCGGACTCATCTCACCCGTCTGCGCGCCATGACCTTCGTGCGCGCCGGGCACAGTGAGCACGAGGTCAATCAACATCCGGCCGTTGAGCGGCAGGTTTTGAATGGCCGTCGGTTCGACGACTTCACCAACACTCGCGTCAGTCGTCCTCAACAAATTCACGGCATCTGTGTTGACGTCGACAGTAGAACTCACAGACGACAACTTCAGACTAACGTCGAGCGTCATCTGCTGGCCCACTTCAAGCGTGACGTTCTGATTGAGCGCCGCGAAACCGGCGGCCTGCACGGAGAGTTTGTAAAGCCCGGGCAACAGACCAGTGACCTGAAATATTCCCTGATCGTTGGTGGTGGTCTGTCGTGAAGCGTGTGTGCTTTCCGACGTGAGTTGAACAGACGCGCCGGGAATGGCCTGGTGTTGAGGATCGAAAACGGTGCCGCTCACACTTGCGTAGTTACTCTGGCCCAGTGCAGTCGATGCAGATGACAAGAGAAAAAGGAACAGAGACAGGTGGGTAAACTTTCGCATTCGCCTCACACCTCCGCGCGCAGTCGTATTTTGTTGTGCTTCTATTAGAGAGTCTGTTTACTTACGGGCGCGGAGGAGTCTAGCAGGGGCCGCCGCCGTTGTTATGAGTCAAAAGACGGATGAGATTCTCCAACTAAAGTATGGGAGGGGGATTACCAATCAGTTTTCGATCCGTGTAATCTGTGGTCTGGCATGAATCTTAAACTTCCCGCGGCGGTGCCTGAGATACCTGTGAGTGATATGGACCAGGCGCTGGATTACTATCGCAACAAACTTGGGTTCAATGTTGATTGGGGCGGCGTCGAGGGCGGCATCGCCGGAATTTCAATGGGCGATTGCAGAATGTTCCTCACGGCGCCTGAGTTCCGCCAACACCACGGCAACGCTCCGCCAGTATTAATCTGGCTCAATCTCGACAGCAAGCAAGAAGTCGATGAGTTGTACGAGGTGTGGAATGCGAACGGAGCCAAACTCAGCTCAGCTCCGGAGTCGAAGCCGTGGAAACTCCACGAGTTCACGGCCTCCGACCTGGACGGGAATCTATTCCGCGTCTTTTATGACTTCTCCCGAGACTGAGCGATCCACCGTTCCTCAGGGATCTTCTTCGCGAATTCATCGACCAAAACTCCAAAGCCGTTCAGGTATTCTGAGGCGTAAATCTTCTTTCTTCCCGCGCCCATAATCACGTACCAACTGCAAATTTGTGAGTAGCGAATCGACTCTATCTCATCCCACCGGAGAAAGCGTTCACCAGTCCATGGTGAGAGGCTTCTGATACCTTCTTCCGACACCACCAGCCGAACGAGAAAGCACTCCAACAGTGTTGCAGCACTTAAAGCGGCCAAAATAAAAAAGACAATGAGCCACGCCAGATCTGGTTCCCCTCGGCGATATAAATCAACAGCCAACGCGCCCGGTAGACCCGGCAAAATGAGACTGATTACCGCTAGAACTTTGCTCCCCCGAGCATAAGCGAAAATGCGCGCGCCTGTGGCAGGATCAATACTGGGCTTGGACCTCAGCGCGGCCCTCGTAAGATAGTTAACGACGACGCTGACGCCGATCACGATCAAGACGTTACCTATAATCTCTTCAACCATGTCACAACGAATTCCTATCTAAATCCGTTTCCATCCGTGTAATCTGTGGCCGGTATTTTATTTAGCAACGTGGGCGCGCGAACTTTCATTAAAGAGAGCATCATACAAGCCTCGCCGGAGTGTGTCTTTGCCTTTCACGAACTGCCGGACGCACTTCAGCGGTTAACGCCACCGTGGGAATCTGCACGCATCGTACAGCCCGCGCCCGATCTCACCGTCGGCTCAAGGGCGATCGTCGAAACGCGCATGTTCAAACTCCTTCCGGTACGCTGGGTGGCCCAACACACAGCCTATGATCCACCGCACATGTTTGAAGACGTGCAGGTTGAAGGACCGTTCCGCCGCTGGCGTCATCGCCACATCATTAATTCACACCCTGCCGGCGCAGTTTTACGCGACGAGATCGAATACGAGGCGCCGCTTGGTTTCATCGGGCAACTAGCCGCGCCTTTCGTCATCGTGCCGCGTCTGGAACAACTGTTCGACTACCGACATCGCGTCACCCGCGAATGGTGCGAACGTCCCGAACACTGCCCGTGAAACACCGCCCACCCTCAAGTGGTCCACCACCCTGGTCCAAACATAAATCCAACCACTTGGCCCAAAAAGCGACGAAACTGCGCGTGTTGAATTGAGGCGCGTTGGCGACCAGTTACGACAGCCAATACATCCAACCGCGCCGCCGTTCTTCGTTCTAAATTTTTTGGGTTGACTGCGCCACTAATCAACCCCTGATTCATTCATTCATCATTTGTAAGGAGATACCGATGCGTTCGTCCCGTCCTGTGTTGACCTCGAATTACGTCAAAACTCTATCCTTAACCCTGATAACTTGCGCCGCAATATTCTTTTCCGTAACTCCCGGCCATACCGCTGAATCCCCCTTGATCATTAGTGAATTCCGTCTTCGTGGTCCAAACGGCGCCGGCGACGAGTTCATTGAGATCTATAACAATACCAACACGGACCACGTTGTTAATGCCAGCGACGGTTCGTCGGGCTACGGCGTGTTCGCTTCGGATGGCGTCATGCGCTTCCATATTCCGAATGGCACTGTGATTCCCGCACGCGGTCATTACCTTGGCGCTAACTCTGCGGGCTATTCGCTTTCCAATTATCCGGCGGGTAATTCAACTACAGCCATTGCAGACGCAACGTGGACCACTGGCATTGCGGACAACGCAGGCATCGCTTTGTTCAGCTCCACGAACAATCCCCTTCTCGCGAACCGTCTGGATGCTGTCGGTTCCAGCAACGAGGCTAACACATTGTATCGTGAAGGCGTTGGTCTTCCTCCGCTCATTGCTTTCAGTATCGATCACAGCTTCGTGCGTCGCGTACCTATCCTCGGCGGCAACGCTGGTCTGCCTGAAGACACTAACAACAACGCATCTGATTTCATCTTCGTCGATACAAACGGCACGGCCGCCGGTGCGAGTCAACGACTCGGCGCACCTGGACCAGAGAATCTCGAGGGCTCCAGAGACTCGGGCGAAAATATCACCCACTCGCCAGTCGATCCGGCTCAGGCCGACAACGCTTCCCCGAACGTCGTGCGCGACTTCGTGAGCAACCCCGCACAAAACGCGACCTTCGGCAAGCTCTCGATTCGACGCAAATACACCAACAACACCGGTGCGCCGATTACCGCGCTTCGATTTCGCGTGATCAACCTGACGACGTTCCCTGCTCCTTCCGGTACCGCCGACCTTAGACCAATGACGTCGTTTGCAGTGAGCGTCCCGCTGACCGGCGGAGGCGGGGATGTAGCTGAAGGCACCGATCTCGAGCAGCCGCCGCAACAGGCAAACGGCGGCGGCTTCAACAGCAGCATCCGCGGAAGCATCGTCAACCTGATCAATCCGCTTCCGAACGGCGTCAGCGTCAGCTTCAATTTCGAGATGGGCATTCAACAAACCGGATGTTATTCACTCGCACTGGTTGCCGAAGCATTACCGGCCGGTGGTAGCGATGTGTTCCTGGTCTCGGGCAGCACCGAAGGCGGTTCGGGAACGTGCGCTGCGCCAACTCCGACGCCGACTCCAACGCCGACGCCGGTTCCGGGCGGAACGTCGCTGATCATCAGTGAGTTTCGACTGCGTGGTCCAAACGGCGCCAACGACGAGTTCGTCGAGATCTACAACCGCAGCCACAGTGCAATCAGCGTGCAGGCGAGCGACGGCTCGAGCGGGTATGCAGTTGTGGCTTCAGATGGAGTTGCTCGCTTTGTAATTCCAAACGGCACCATCATTCCCGCGCGTGCACATTTCCTCGGCGTTAACAGTCTCGGCTATTCACTCGCGAATTATCCAGCGGGCTCCGGCGCCACCGCGACCGGCGACGCGTCGTACACCTTGAACATCGCCGACAACGCGGGGCTTGCATTGTTCCGCACGTCGAACCCGGTGAACTTCACTCTTGCGAACCGTCTGGACGCGGTTGGATCAGTAAGTGTGGCGAACGTGTTGTTCAAGGAAGGCGCTGGCGTGCCCACGCTGGTTGCGTTCTCGATCGACTACAGCTGGCATCGAAGCATTCCGTCCACCGGACTTTTAGCAGGCGTACCACAGGACACAAACAACAACGCTGCTGACTTCAGGTTTGCAGATACGAACGGCACGAGCGCCGGCGCGGGTCAACGACTCGGCGCGCCTGGACCAGAAAACCTGTCGAGCCCGGGCCATCTGAACCAGGGCACGTCGCTCGCCATCGGTCTGGTCGATACAGGCGTATCAGCCGGCTCATCACCAAACTTCGTACGCAACCTGGCGCCGGACCCGGCTAACAACTCGACGTTCGGCACGATCGATGTCCGACGCCGGATCACAAACACGACTGGCGCTCCGATCAATCGATTGCGCGTTCGCATCATTAACCTGAGCACGTTTCCCGCACCGTCAGGTACGGCGGATCTGCGAGCGCGAACTTCAGGAAACATCTTCGTGGCGCTGAGCGGAGGCGGATTCGCGAGCGTGCGCGGCACAGCGCTCGAGCAACCACCGCAACAAGCCAACGGAGGCGGATTCAACAGCAGCATGTCGGTGGACGCGGTGACGTTGGCGACGCCGCTGCCGGCCGGCGCCAGCACCAACCTGCGTTTACTCTTCGGCGTGCAGCAGCAGGGCAGTTACAACTTCTGTGCGGTGATTGAGACGTTGCCATTCACGAATTCCGCAGTGACGTGTTTCTCCGGAAGCACGGCGCCCGCGGCTGCGCGCGCTGGTGAAACCGAACGAAGGCAGTAACACTCGCGTCCTGTAAAATCCTGTAGAATCCTGAAATCCTGTCTAAGTCTTCTACAGGATTTCAGGATTTTCAGGATTTACACGACGCTAAATGTCACACATCGGCTTACTCAATGAAGGGCCGCTTCATGCGGCGTTGAAGCTGTGGTACGCGCGGCCTGGAGATCGATTCGAAGTTACGGTTGAAGGTTTCGTGGTGGACATTGTTCGAGATGATCTACTGCTCGAGATCCAGACCGGCAACTTCGGATCGATCAAGTCGAAGCTGGCGAACCTCGTCCGCACACATCGCGTGCGGTTGATCTATCCGATAGCGCAGGAGAAATGGATTACACGGCTGGCGAAGAATGATCCTCGTCGAATAGCTCGCCGGAAGTCGCCGAAGAAAGGGCGGCTGGAAGACATGTTCTGGGGAATCGTCGGTATCCCGCAGTTGCTTTCGAATCCTAATCTCTCGCTCGAAGTGGTGATGATTAGAGAGGAAGAGGCGAGGCGCTACGTCGGGAAGCGGAAGTGGCGTACGCGAGGATGGGGTGTTGAAGAACGACGGCTGCTGGAGGTCGTCGAGCAGCGTGTGTTTGCTCAGTCATCAGACTGGCATGTGTTTCTTCCAACCACACTGGAATCATTCACGTCGAAAGATCTTGCGCAAGCGATGGGCATTCCGAGGGAGCTGGCGCAGAAGATGGCTTATTGCCTTCGTCAAATGGGGATCGTTGAGTTGATAGGCAGGCAAGGACGTGCGAACCTTTACCGGCCTGCAACTCGGCTCGCCGAGCACTGCAACACACCGGCGAGGGTTTCCTCATCGCTTTCGTCCCACACCCTTCCCACATCCTAAGACGTCAACTCTAAAACGCTCCTGGGACGTTCCCTGAAATGATTTATCCGCTTTTCCATAATATTTGAAAGTACGGGAATTCATGTTGCCGCCGGCAGATCAAGAGTTCGGCACACTACATGCTGACCTTTTGTGGTCGCACGACAATCTAGCGAATATCGCAGTTTTGCCAGCTGTCGTTTCTCACAGATGTCGGATTTCACCACAGGTGCTCGTCTGCGAGCACTCCCGCACTAAAAATAGATTAGAAAGGATTCCTCAACTCCCATGACCCAAAAATCACTTGTGCGTACATCTCTCGTCCTGGTTTTAACTCTATACCTTGCTATTCCCGCTGCGCTGGCCCAAGTGCCGGTCCCCGAGAAGCCGTTGACGAACGCCCAGGTCGTCGAGATGGTCAAGGCAAATCTTTCAACAGAAGTGATCATCGCGAAAATACAGGTCTCTCGCTGTCACTTCGATACCAACCCAACCGTTCTTGATGAACTGAGATACCGGGGTGTTCCCGATGCGGTTATCACTGCAATGGCCGAAGCACCTTTTGGGACCCCGAGGACTCTGACGCCTCAAACATCTGGAACAGGTTCCAAAGAGCTCTATGGAACACCTCAGTCCTCCGACAAACATGCAGTTGAACCCCAACCCAAAGCTAACGGAGCGGCTCAGGAGACCATAGCTGGTACCCCACCGCGCGTGCGCACATCTGAGAGCGTTCGTTTACCTGCCTCCAGCGACTTGGCCGAAGAAATCACCCTTGGATTCAGCCACGGCAGCACTCTGCTTTCTCAGTATCCTGCGCTCATAGGAACTCCCGAAGACCAAATTGCACAATCTGTTTTCGCCAGACTACGGGCTACGGTAGCGTTTAATGGAGTTCCCGATCTTCCCTACGGCGTAACTGTCATTCAGCGAAGCGATCCAAATGCGTTCGCGCAGATGGGAGGACGCGTTTATGTTACTTCTGGACTCGCGGAGTTGATGGGAGGTGATGTTGGTTTGTGGGCGGCAGTGATGGGTCATGAAATCGCCCACAATATCTACCGTCATGGCTACAAGAGCTATCGCCGTGAAGTTGAACTGCAACGACAAATCAATTATTGGCGCTACCGAATTGCGATGGGTGATCAAAGTGCAAATTGGGGACTGCTTGGAGCGATTGCAGCAGGAAAACTCATCAACAAGAAGCTTGAGCGGAATGACGAGAATGAGGCAGACAAACTCGGTTTACTGATGATGGTCGAAGCTGGCTATCACCCGGATTTTGCGATCAACCTCTTCAGACTCCTCAAGGCACGGACGGGAGAACGGTCGAAATTTGCAGCTCTATTCTCGGATCATCCGAGATTTATTACACGAGAAGAGCATATTCGGAAGCTCTATCCAGAAGCGATCTCTCGGTTTCGTGCGTTGTGGCCGGATGCCGCAACATCGCCTGGAGGTTCGCCCCCAATAATCGCGACCGTGACAAAGGTAAGTTCTAAACAAGATAAGAGCACAAACTCAGTTTCGCTCCTGTTGTCATTTTCCATTCGCAACGCTAAGAATGTTGCTCTCGATGCTGAGTTCGTCTTTTTTCATAAAGGGGTGGCCGTCAGGAGTCTTGCTCCAGAGTTTCAAAACGAACATGGTTCGCTGAGAGCTATTCGACGATTTAGTCCAACTTCTGATGATGAGTCAGGTCTGGTTGAGATCACCGTTCCAGCGACTGCACTCGGAAGCACCGAGCGGAAACTAAAAGCGCGGGGCTGCTTAGTTCAGGGAGGACAAGTGCTTCAGTGCGGGAAGGATTTTGATGTCTCATTTCCTAAGAAGTGAAGGTGCGTGGTAGCGTTATCACGACATCGGACGTTCCTGGGTATCGCTGATGGTGAGTCTCTCAATTCACACATGCAAATACCGGTAAAGAAATTATTGATGTTGAGTCTGTTAGCTTGCCTACTGCAGGCCGGCTGCAATCGCTCAACGCGTGACGACTCCTCGAAAGGCACACCGAGGTCCGCTGGATCCGCGTCTGCCGAGTATCAACAGATCGTAGACAAAATCAGCGATATTGTTGGAGATCAACTCAATCTCAATCCAAGCGAGGTTGATGTGGACCGGCCTTTGTCGCAGCAGAAAAATCCAGCCGACGACTTGGATGTGGTGGAGATCATTATGACTGTTGAGCAGGCGTTCGATATTCCGATCTCAGATGAAGAAGTTGCAAGAGATTTGTCGGTCAGAAAGCTTGCAGACATTGTGTCGAGAAAGAAGTCGTGAAGAGAACGGGAAAGTTCGATGACGGTCCGAGACGATGTTCTAGGGTACTCTTTTACGGGATTGGAACAAATTTATGGCTGCGATTCATAAACAGATCGAGATCGAAAGAAGCGCAGAATTCGTCTGGGATGCAATCCGCGACGTCGGCGCCATTCATGAACGTTTGGTCCCTGGATTCGTCGTGGATTGCAAGCTCGACGGCGACGCGAGGGTGGTGACGTTCGCGAACGGAATGGTCGTGCGAGAACTCATCGTCAGCGTTGATGATGAGAAGCGCCGCCACTCATGGTCAGTACGCGGTGCAAATCTCATTCATCACAACGCTTCGGTAGAGGTTTTCTCGGAGGGTCAGAACAAGTCTCGAGTCCTTTGGATCGCAGACCTGTTGCCCAATGAAGCCGCGCCGGCAATCGCTG
>DASTQB010000388.1:0-11503 GCA_035761985.1 Pyrinomonadaceae bacterium | reverse complement strand
CATCGCCGATTCGAGTATCAACAAAAAGACATAGTAAGAGAGTTGCCGCTTTTTGATCGCAGTCCAACTTGAAAGCACCGCGATGGGCATCAGGAGAGTGGTCAGTAGGACCAGCCATAGACTGATGCCGTCGACGCCGATGTGATAACGTGCGCCGATCGAACCGATCCAGTTTACGTTCTCTTCAAACCGAAATTCCGCGCCGCTCCCGCCGACACCTCGCAACAGCAGAAGCGACAGTGCGAAAGTGATGGTAGTTGCGGCGAGGCCGATCCATTTGTAATGATCCTCGCTGCTCCCGCGACTCTTTGCGACATAGCTGTGCAGCACGAGCACGACGGCGCCCACGACGGGCAGAAGGATCAGTGTGGTCAGCAGGTATGGCATAAACTAGAGTGTCATTCCGCGGAACCCGAGCGCCGCAAACAGTCCAATCAAAATCAGTGCGCCAATCAGGATGATGGCTGCGTAACCGCGCACGAATCCCGCTTGCAGGTAACGTGCGAGCCGTCCGGCCTCGGTCACAGCTTCGCCGATCGAGTGGAGCAGTCCATCGATGACTCCGATATCGAATATCTTCCAGAAGCCCTCGCGCGAGACGGCTTCGATTGGACGGATCAACGTCTTATCGTAGATCTCGTCAACGTAGTATTTGTTTTCGAGGAGGCGCGGCATCGCGAGCAAGGGCCGTCGCCGGAACAGGTACCATCCAGTGCCAATTCCCGCGAAAGCAACGAGCACTGAGAATCCTGCGAGCAGACGTTCCGCGCGAATCTCCTCAGGCGAATGCGCCGCGTGCGCCGCATCAGCTGCGGGCGCGTGCGCATCTTCTGCAGCCACCGGCGCATGCGAATCCGCCGCAGGCGCGTGAGCTACAACCGGCTCAAGCGTGTGCTCAAGCACGTTGATATCTCTCCCGCTCAACGCGTACGGAATACCGATAAACCCACCAACTGTCGAAAGCACCGCGAGCACGATCAACGGCACTGTCATCACCCACGGTGACTCATGTGGTTTGACTGGTCCGTGATTTCCCCCGTGCTCTTCATCCCTGTGATCCGTGGTTTTAAACCGCTCGTCCCCCAAGAACGTCATCACCATCATCCGCGTCATATAAACCGCGGTCAGAAACGCCGTGAGAATCCCAATCCCCCAGAGCACATACGCGTGCGAGTTCCACGTCTTCCACAGGATCTCATCCTTCGAGAAGAACCCTGCAAAGATCGGCACACCCGAGATCGCCAGCGTGCCGATAACCATCGTCACAAACGTGATGGGCATGTACTTCTTGAGCCCGCCCATGCGTCGCATGTCCTGCTCGTGATGCATGCCGTGAATGACGGATCCGGAACCGAGGAAGAGCAGCGCCTTGAAGAACGCGTGTGTAATGACGTGGAAGATCGCAGCGGTAAAAGCGCCGACTCCACACGCCAGAAACATGTAGCCGAGCTGCGAGATCGTCGAGTAAGCCAGGACTTTCTTGATGTCGTTCTGTGCGATTCCGATGGTTGCGGCAAACAACGCCGTCGCCGCGCCGATAACGGCGACGATAAACATCGCCGTTGGCGCATGCACGAAGATCTCCGAACAGCGCACGATCATGTAGATACCGGCGGTGACCATCGTCGCCGCGTGTATCAACGCAGAGACTGGAGTCGGACCAGCCATCGCGTCGGGCAGCCAAACGTAAAGCGGTATCTGTGCACTCTTTCCAGCCGCGCCGATAAACAGGAGCACGGCAATCGACGTCGCACCACCAGCGACTATCGCTCCAGCGGTAAACGGATCGACCGGTTGATTTGCAAAGAACGAAAGCGCGGTTTGCGTTGCTCCCGTTACAGGATTAGCGAAGAAGCTGACGGAACCCGTGACGAAGAACGTCAGCATTATTCCCATCAGAAATCCCCAGTCGCCGACTCGGTTTGTAATGAACGCCTTTTTCGCGGCGTCGCCTGCTTCTTTCTTGTCGAAGTAGTAACCAATCAGCAGGTAAGAACAGAGCCCCACGCCTTCCCAGCCGACAAACATCAGCACGAAGTTGTCGGCGAGCACGAGCGTCAGCATCGCAAACATGAACAGGTTGAGATACGCAAAGAAGCGGTAAAAACCAGCTTCCCCGTGCATGTAGCCGATCGCAAAGACGTGAATCAGAAACCCTACAAACGTGACGAAGAGGGCGTACGTACCGCTCAGCCGGTCCATCGCAAGCGCGAAGTCAGCGCGAAACGATCCGACTGCAAGCCACGTCCAGATGTGATCGAGCACGGGCGTGGTAGACCGCAGCGCGCCGCCCGACTTGAACGCCAGGTAAAACGAAACGATCGTCGAGATCGCGACCGATCCCGCAGCAACGGTCCCGATAAACCGTTCGTTGCGCACACGGCGCCCAACAAGCCAGTTGACGACCGCGCCCGCAAGCGGCGCAAAGATAATTACGCTGAGAAGATTATTCTCCATTCACTATCCGCGTTTTCGATCCGCGTTCATCCGCGGCTTACAGTTTTAAAATGCTCGCCTCATCGACATCCAGCGACTCTCGATTCCTGAAAATGGCGATGATGATCCCCAGGCCGACCGCAGCCTCCGCCGCAGCAACCGTCATAACAATGAAGACAAAAAGCTGCCCGGTAACGTCGTTAAAGAAACTGGCAAACGCCACAAATGTCAGGTTCACGGCGTTGAGCATCAACTCGATGCACATGAACATCGCGATCACGTTTCGCTTGATGATCACACCCGTCACGCCGATCGTGAACAAAACGGCGGAGAGTGCCAGGTACCATGAAAGCTGTGGTTCCATCAGTCTCCCTTTCGGCTGCGGCGTGCGAGCGTCATTGCGCCGACGATCGCCATGAGCAGCAGTATCGACGTTATCTCAAACGGTAAAAGGTAGCGCGTGAACAGTGCGGAGCCGATCGATTGAGTGAGTCCCACGTCTGATGCGCCGGCCGCAGGCGTCACGCGAAACTCCTGCACCGTAACCAGAATGAATGCGACTTCCGCGATGAGTATCGCAGCCATACCGACGGCAGCCGGTACGAGAAACCTCAGACGCGGACGCCTCCGTTCTTCCTCTTCCACGTTGAGCAGCATGATGACGAACACGACCAGCACCATGATGGCGCCCGCGTAGACGATCACCTGCACAGCGGCAATGAACGGCGCCGCCAGCATCACGTAAAGACATGCGAGCGAGATGAACACGCCGACCAGCGAGATCGCACTGTAAAGCGGATTGCGCTGCGCAACCATCGCGAGAGCGCAGCCGATGGCGAGCGCGCCAAAGAGAATGAAGAGGAGAGTCAGCATCACAAATTCGGGAAGAACACGATCAACGTCGCCGTGATGAAGATATTCAGCAGCGCCAGCGGCAACAGTATCTTCCAGCCGAAGTTCATCAACTGATCGAAACGAAAGCGCGGCAGCGTTCCGCGCAGCCAGATATAAACAAAAAGAAAGAAGATGATCTTAACCAGGAAGCCGAGCACGCTGACGAGCCCGAACATAAACGTGCCACGCCCAAAGATGTCTTCCGCAAACGGCACGTTCCAGCCGCCGAGAAACAGCGTGGTCGCGAGCATCGAGACCGTGAACATGTTGATGTATTCAGCCAGGAAGAAGAGCGCAAACTTCATCGCGCTGTACTCGGTGTGAAAACCTGCAACGAGTTCGGTTTCCGCTTCGGGAAGATCGAAGGGAACACGATTGGTCTCTGCGATTGCGGCGATCAGATAGATGATGAACCCGAGCGGCTGAAACAGTATTAACCAGCGCGTGCCGTGCCAGCCTGACTGCAACTCGACGATACGCGCAATGTCGAGAGTGCCGGACAGCATGATCGCGCCGATCAAGCTCAACCCGAGCGCAAGTTCGTACGAGATCATCTGCGCGGAAGAGCGCAGTCCGCCCATCAAGCTGTATTTATTGTTTGAAGACCAGCCGGCGAGCATGATTCCGTAGACGCCGATCGACGTGATCCCGAGCACGTAGAGCAAACCGATGTCGAGGCGTGCGATCACGAGCGGGATCGTTATGTCGATTACGGGAATTCTGATGTCTGGTCCAAACGGATAGACGATCATCGTCATCAACGCTGCCATCGTGGCGATCACTGGCGCGAGAAAGTAGACGAAGCGCGTCGATTTGTCGGGGACGATGTCTTCTTTGAGAATGAACTTGAGCAGGTCTGCGAATGGCTGAAGCACGCCGCCGTAGCCGACGCGGTTTGGGCCAAGACGGCCCTGGATGAATCCGAGTATGCGTCGCTCGGCGAGCACGGTGTACGCCACGATCAGCAGTACAACGGTAAAAGCCACCGTGATGGCAACGAGCTTCAGGGCAATGTCAATTGCTACGTCCATTGGTTGCGGTTTTAGCCACAGATTACGCAGATTTAATCAGATCTGCGTAATCTGCGTTCATCTGTGGACCAAATCGGCACTTTCTCTGCTTACCGTTATCTGATAGAGCGGCGAGATAGCTGTTGTCTCGGGCCGCGGATTGCCTGACGCGAGCAGGTGAAACTGCGGCACTTTGTCAGTCAACATTCCCAGCCTGAACAACTCGGTGCCGACATCCGGTGTGGCGTTGATCTTCTCACCTTCGTCCGGAAACGAAGTGATTGCATTCAGCACCGTTTCCATTGCCGCTGAGACGTCAGTTACGCCGATCTGGTGTTTCACCTGGACCGGGTTTGTCTCGTCTTTCAGCAACGGATAACGCAGTCCCTCGTATGCGGGAACATTTTTCGCGATGTCGAGAAACACGGAGCTTGCGGACATCTCGTAACCGAAGTCCAGCCCGAGCTCTTTGGCGAGTTGCGAGACGATCGTCCAGTCAGGCTTTGACTGGTGTACGGGCGGAATCGACTGCCGCACACGTTGGACCAGGCCGGAGTTGTTAGTGAACGTGCCGTCCTGTTCCGCGTATGAAGCAGCAGGCAGAACAACGTCGGCCGCCGCGGTGGTTTCGTTTTCAAACAGCTCCTGGACGACGAGAAAATCGAGTTTCGAGAGCGCGTCTTTGTTCGCGCTCAGGTGCTCGGGTAGAAACGATCCAGCCATGTAGAGCGCGCGAATTTCCGCGCCGGCTGCGGCGAGTATCTTCGCTGGCGACGTGGGCATTTCCATCATGCCCATGTCGTGCGCGCCGATGCTGTTGTTGTAGAACGGCAACGGGTGAAACAGCACGCGCCGGCCTTCGGCCGCAAATACTTGCGACCACTGAGCAATGATCGCCTGTGCGTCGCCGCTGAGCTCGTGTCCGAACAGGACCACGACGTCGCCGGTGCTGTTTGCCAGCGCCTCGCGCGTTGCGTCGATGGCGTCAGATTCGAGACCTGTTTTGCGCGCGGCACGCGTCGTGTTGCTCTTGTCAGAGAGCGCAAGCACAACTGCGTCTTCCGTGCCGGGTCTGACGTGCAGGAAGATCTTCGCCTGCTCGCGTAAACGAATCGGAACTGAATTGACGAGTATGAACGTCGAGCCGCCGTTTCTGACGGCCTGGCGAATCGCTCTGCCTGTCAACGGTTGCAACTCACTCGGATCGCCGCCGATCTGAATGATCGTCTTCGCATAGCGAATGTCGCGATGTGTTGCGAGCGGTGCGCCGAGGTTCTGGAAGAACGACTTGAGTGTCAGCAGATCGGTGGTCGTGTAGTTCTCGGTGCCGACGAGCTCGGTTGCAAACTTGTGCAGCACGTGCAGCGCTTCGTTTGTCAGTCGCGGACTGCCGATGACGCCTATCGAATTTCTTCCATGCTCGTCGGCGACTTTGTCGAGACGTTCCGCGACGTGTCGAATCGCTTCGTCCCACGTTGCCGGAATCAGCTTGCCGCCTTTTTTGTAGCGGATCATCGGCGTGCGAATGCGCGCCTCGTGATTGATGAACGGATGCGCGAAGCGTCCTTTCACGCACAGAAACTCGCCGTTGATGCCGTTGACGTAACGATCGCGTGCGACTGAGCGCATCACTTCACCACCGCGCGATCCGAGCGACATCTGGCAACCGTCCGAACAAAAGTTGCACGTCGTAATATTTTGCGCCAACTCCCATGGGCGCGTCTGGTGACGGTAAGTCGCGTCGAGAAGGGTTCCAGTCGGACAGACCTCTATACAGTTTCCACACTGCGAACAATCGAGCCATCCGAGATACGTGCCGATTACGGTGTTAACACCGCGGCCGCCGGCTTCGATCGCGTCTTCGCCCATCCACTCGTCACACACGCGCGTGCAGCGTTTGCAGAGAATGCAACGCTGCGGGTCGTTTGCGACCATCGGCGAGAGATAGCGCTCGGCGTAGTAGTTTTTCTTCTCGGTGAAACGTTCTTCGAGTCCGCCCCAGTCGAAAGTCATCTCCTGGAGCTCGCATTCACCACCGCGATCGCACACAGGACAATCCAGCGGGTGATTGGCGAGTAGAAACTCGGTCATTCCGCGTTGTGCTTTTTCGATCTCCTCGCTCTGCGTCGTGACGATCATTCCGTCGGTACACGTGATCGTGCACGACGTCTGCAGCTTCGGCATCTTCTCGATGCGCACGAGACACATGCGACACGAGGCCTGCAGCGCAAGATCGGCGTAATAACAGAACGAAGGGATGTCAAACCCCTTCTCCCGGCACACATCGATCAGACGTGCGCCTTTCGGCACCTGAAAATCCTTGCCGTTAATCGTTACCTTTACTGTTTCAGTCGACATCTATCCCTGTAATTCTTTTATCCGTGTGAATCGTGTCACCATCCGTGCTGATCCGCGGTCTGAAGTCTTCCGGGAAGCGCTTGATCGCCGATTGAATCGGCCACGCCGCGGCATCGCCGAGCGGGCAGAACGACTTCCCTTCGATGTTGTCGCAAAGATCCAGCAGCAGTTGCGCGTCTTCGGGACGACCGCCGCCACTCTCGATGCGTTTGAAGACCTTCACCAGCCAGTCCGTGCCTTCACGACACGGCGTACACCAGCCACACGACTCATGTTTGTAAAACTCTGTCAGGTTCTTCGTCGATTCGAAGATGTCCACCGTCTCGTCCATGACGATGAAACCACCCGAGCCTACACTCGAACCCGCAGCCACCAATCCTTCGTAGTCCATGCGCACATCTTTGCCGATGATCTGATCGGCGCGCATGATGTAAACGGACGACCCACCGGGAATCACCGCTTTCAGCTTTTTGCCGCCGAGCATTCCGTGGCAGTCTTCCATGATGAACTTTTCCATGTCGTCGTAGCCCATCGGCAGTTCGTAAACGCCGGGACTATTGACATGACCTGAAACTGACCAGAGCTTTGTGCCGCCACTCTTCTCAGTTCCGAGTTTCTGATAAGCCTCGCCGCCCATCTTAATGATGTCGGGCACGGCAGTCAGCGTCTCTACGTTGTTCACGACAGTCGGACACGCATACAAACCCGAAACAGCAGGGAAGGGAGGCTTCATGCGCGGATGCCCGCGCAAGCCTTCGAGCGAACTCAGCAGTGCAGTCTCTTCACCGCAGATGTAAGCGCCGGCGCCTGTGTGCGTGAAAACCTCGCACGAGAAGTTTGTTCCGAGAATGTTGTTTCCAACCAGACCCGCTTCTCTCGCTTCGGCGATCGCGACGTCCATGATGTCGATCAGGTACTTGTACTCACCGCGGGTGTAGATGTAAGTCGTCTTCGAACCGAGCGCATAGGCGGCGATTAACATGCCTTCGATCAGCATGTGTGGATCGCGTTCCATCAGGTAACGGTCTTTGAACGTTCCGGGCTCGGATTCGTCGGCGTTACAAACGACGTACTTCGGTTTCGGCGAGTCTTTCGGCACGAAGCTCCACTTCATGCCCGTCGGAAAACCTGCGCCGCCGCGGCCGCGCAGTGCCGACTTCTTCACCTCGTTGATCACGTCGTCAGGCGACATGCCGTTGAGGACTTTCTGAATCGCTTCATAGCCGCCGTTGCGACGATACACGTCGAGCGTGTGCGAGTTTTCGAGATGAACTCGTCGCAGTTGCAGTGGCTCACATCCGATGGCTTCGATACGCATAACTACGGCAGTGCTTCCAAAACTTGATCGATCTTTTGCGGCGTCAGGTCTTCGTGATAGTCGAAGTTGATCTGCATCATCGGCGCCGTGCCGCACGATCCAAGACACTCAACCTCGCTCAAAGTAAAACGACCGTCAGCGGTTGTTTCGCCGGGTTTGATTCCCAGCTTCTGCGAACAATACTCGGTGATCTTTCCCGCGCCGCGAATCTTGCACGACAGCGTTCGGCAGATCTGAATGTGATACTTGCCGACGGGCGACGTGTGGATCATCGAGTAGAACGTCGCGACTTCCCAGATGTCAGTGACGCGCAGCTTCAGGCGGTTCGCGAGATAGAGCACACCCGGCGGATCGAGATAGCCGCGCTCGCGTTGCACGATGAACATCAACGGCAGTATTGCCGAGCGCATCACCGGATACTTCGCGAGGTGGGCGTCGATCTCCGCCTCGACTTCGGGCGAGAACGTTGCCGGCTCAACACCGAGGCTGACGGGTTGCGACAGCGGCTGAATGTTTACGATCTGCGTGCTCATACCGATTATTAGCCGCGGATTAACGCAAATTTACACAGATTTTTATCTGCGTGCATTCGCGTTAATCTGTGGCAAAAAAACTATCTATCTATCTCACCCAAAACGATATCGAGTGAACCGATGATCGCTACGATGTCGGCGATCATCTCGCCTTCCGCCATCGCGGGCAGGGCCGAGAGGTTCACGAAACTTGGACCACGAACGTGTACGCGATTCGGTTTTGGTCCACCATCCGATTTGATGTACACACCCAACTCACCCTTCGAACCTTCAATCGGGTGATAAACCTCGCCCTTCGGCACATCGAAACCTTCCGCGATGATCAGGAAGTGATGAATCAACGCGTCCATGTGACTCTTCATCGCTTCACGATCCGGCAACACGACTTTCGGCGCGTCCGCTTTCACCGAGCCTGGCTTCAGGCGCGACAGAGCCTGTCCGGCGATCTTGTGCGACTCCTTCATCTCACGCATGCGCACCATGTAACGCGCCCACACGTCGCCGTCGGGTTCAACCGGAACTTCAAAATCGTACTGCTCATAACTGCTGTACGGATTCGCGCGACGGATATCGAGATTCACGCCGCTCCCGCGCAAACACGGACCGGAAAGTCCCCAGTCGATTGCGTCTTCAGCAGAAATGCGCCCGACTCCCTGCGTTCGACGTTGAAAGATCTTGTTGCCCGTCAGCAGTTTGTGAAACTCGTCCAGTGCTGGCGGAAAGTGCTCGAGAAACTGCTTGCAGCGGCTTTCAAAACCGGCAGGAAGGTCCATCATCAAGCCGCCGATGCGGAAGTAAGACGGCGTCAAACGGCCACCGGACGCGGCTTCGATCAGATTCAGGATCTTTTCGCGTTCGCGGAAGCAGTAAAAGAAGACTGTCATCGCGCCGATGTCGAGCGCGTGTGTTCCGAGCCACACAAGGTGCGACGCGATGCGCTGCAGCTCACACATGAGCACGCGAATCGTCTGCGCGCGCTCCGGGATCTCGAGACCGAGCAGCTTCTCGGCCGCCATCACGTACGCGAGATTGTTCCCGAGCGGATTCAGGTAATCCATGCGGTCGGTGATGACGATCCCCTGCTGGTATTTCTTGTACTCAAAGAGCTTCTCCATGCCCGTATGGAGATAGCCAATATCGGGCGTGGCCTTCACCACGAGTTCGCCGTCAAGCACGAGCTCGAGACGCAGCACGCCGTGCGTCGACGGGTGTTGCGGTCCCATCGAGATCGTCATCTGCGTGTCGAGCGATTGATCGACTAGTTCGAATTGTGGTGGAAGTGTAGCGCTCATAACTTATTTCAAGCTGTACGGCTCATATCCGCGCAACGGAAAATCTTTGCGTAACGCATGTCCCTGCCAGTCTTCCGGCAGCAGGATGCGTCGGAGATCCGGATGGCCGTCAAAAATCACTCCAAACAGATCGTACGTCTCGCGCTCGTGCCAGTTAGCCGTCTTCCACAGCACGGTAACCGTCGGCACGTGAACGTCGTCTTCGTTCAACACCACCTTCACACGAAGTCGATGGTATTTGGTCGTCGAAAACAGATGGTAGTTGACTTCAAACCGCGGCTCTTCTTCGACTCCGCGATCCGCGCCGCAAATGTCCGCAAGGAAATTGAACTGCGCTTCCGGCGACGTCTTCAGAAACGAACAGACGTCGACGAGATGCTCACGCGGAACGATCAGCGTCAGCTCGCCGAACGCGACGACGACTTCGCTGATCCATTCCGGATGATCATGCTGCAACGCCGCCACAAACGGTGACGGCGCTGCTTCGGAACGTCTGGTTTGTTCTACTGACTGTTCGATGTTTTCCGGCTCTGACTGCATCCTCGACTCTGATCTCTACTCTCTTAAGAAGAACGCCGCCGCTCGTGTTTCGAAGCGATCGTGTAAGGCCGGGATTCCGGTAACGTCAATGCTGTTGTTCCATCAGTCACCGGCAGCGTTCCCGGCGGAACGGCTTCTCGTGCTTCTTCTTCCGGCACGTCTTTGCGATCGCGCACGCTCTCCTTCGACACTTTTTCCTGCAGCATCATCACCGCGTGGATAAGCATCTCGGGCCGCGGCGGACAACCGGGAATGTAAACGTCCACGGGAACGATCTTGTCGACGCCCTGGACGATCGCGTAGTTGTCAAAAACGCCGCCCGACGTCGCACACGCGCCCATCGAAATCACCCACTTCGGCTCCGGCATCTGGTCGTAAATTCTTCGCAACACCGGCGCCATCTTGCGCGACACGCGTCCGGAGACGATCATCACGTCAGCCTGTCGTGGGCTCGCGCGAAACACTTCGGAGCCAAAGCGCGCGAGGTCGTTTCGCGATGATGTCGCGTTCATCATCTCGATCGCGCAACAGGCCAGTCCGAAGGTCGCCGGCCACAACGACGACTTCCTCGCCCAGTTGATGAGCGAGTCGAGCCGGGTAGTCAACACCTCGGGCAAAGCTTCTGCGATTACATTTTCCAGACCCATAAAAACAACCTTTATGCTGCTGTGCGTTGCTGCTCGACGCGTCGTGCTTCCATCTCGGCTAACAGTTGTGCCTCGGCTTCAGCTTCGCGGCGCGCCCTCTCGCCCCAGTCAAATGCGCCCTTCTTGACGATGTAGATGTAGCCGACAAACAGCAGACCTACAAAGATCATCATCTCGATATACGCGAACCACCGCATCGCCTCGCCTTGCGCGGCCATCGACTTGAACACCGCAGCCCAGGGCACCAGGAAGATGACTTCAATATCAAACAGGATGAAGATCATCGCGATGAGGTAGAACTTCACGGAGAAGCGTTCGCGGGCCGATCCGACGGGGTCCTTGCCACACTCATATGGCATCAGTTTCGTTCTGGTTCGCTTACGTTGACCTACGAACTGCGAGAGCACCACGTTGCCGACAGCGAAGCCGCCGGCGACTATGAACATCAGCAGAATAGGCAAGTAATCGTAAAGAC
>DASTQB010000387.1:0-2639 GCA_035761985.1 Pyrinomonadaceae bacterium | reverse complement strand
ACAGATCGTACGTCCAGGTGAAGATCAGCGAGAGCGGCAGTAACAGCCAGTATTTCCTTTGGAAAAACAGGTGAATCGCGATGATCAGGTAGATGATTGCGAACGGCGGCGCCTTGGCCATGTTCATCCGAAACAGGAACGGGGCCGCACACGCCAGCAGCGCAATCAGCCACACCAGCGGGTAACGAATGCGATAACGCAGCAGCAGCCAGTAGCACGCCAGGACCGCGAGCGAGCCAAATAACGCCGTCCCGATCTTCGCGCCGAGGCGCGCGTCTGAACCCGCGACAAACGGGATCTGAAAGACGTGGAACAGCAGATGGTGGTCCACATAGTCTTTCGGGTTCAGCGTGGTAAGAGGAAGCCAGGGAAACTGCGGCGGAAACGCCCCGCTTTTAATGGAGTGCCACAAGTCGCGGCTCCACTTCACGTGATAGTAACCGTCGTAGTCGCCGCAGCAGATCGCGTTAGTGGAAAACTGAAGTTGCCAGAAGATGATGCCGACAGCTATTGCGCCGACAAGGAACTGAAGGATTCGAGTGGCTTTATCTGACTGGAACCTGGCGAGTATGCCGGAGGAGGTCGTCATCAATCGGTCGACTGTCGCTTCATGTTGTCGCTCACAGACTGTCGATCAGATCGAGTAGCGCTCGCGGATCGATCGGCTTGGTCATGTGAGCGTTGAACCCGGCGTTTGTGGACCGTTCCTTGTCGTCAAACATGGAATAACCAGTAACGGCGACCATGGGAACGCTCTCGTAACCAGGCAACTTCCTCACCTCACGGGCCAACTGGTAACCGTTCATTTCAGGCATGCCGATATCGGAGATTATTACGTCAAACTGTCGCTCGCGCGCCGCATTGAGGGCCGCCGGCGCAGACGCTGCCGTCACGACCGAATAGCCCGCGTGGGTCAGCACCACGGCGAGCATTTCAGTAACGTCAGCGACATCGTCAACCACCAACGCCGTTCTCCGTTCCTGAGTCTTCGCCTGCAGGGCCTCACTGTCTGGGGTGAGGTCCGCGGTATGGCCCGATTGGTTCGAGTATACCTGGCTCAAATAGAAAACTGAGGGCTGATATCCGGCCCAAACGCACGATGAGTGATAGTCTCGCATCGAGGTCGCCTTTCCGAGTTGTTTTAGCCAGTCCCACTTTGTTGCGGAGAGCAAGTTTACTGTAGCTGAAACGGTCGATGTGTGTCTACAGAACTCTTCATTTTTGATCCACGCAGACTCAATGAGTTGTAGCAGCACAATCAAATGAAAACATCGTGGACAGTCTTAAATTATTTTGCTACGGTGAGCGAAAACTCAGACCACACAAAAGGAGCGAAGCAGATGGCAGCCAAAAAGGGAACCAAGAAGTCTAGCGGTGCGCGCAAAGGAGGACGAAAGGGCGCAAAGAAGAGCGCAAAGAAGAGCGCGTCTAAATCAGCAGGACGAGGGGGTGCCAGGAAGTCAGCTAAGTCAGGGAAGAAGTCGACCAAGAAGGGTGCTGGCAAAGCAGGGAAGAAGGCTGCAAAGACCACTAAGAAGTCGGCGAAGAAGACGACGAAGAAGGCTGCCGGTCGAAAAGGTGGAAAGAAGAGAGGTACTAAAGGTGCAGCACCAGCTTCCATAGCACCAGCTACTGAGAGCGCGGCGACGGAATCGATGGGCGCCAGCTCGGGTACTGCGGGTGAAGGTGGCGAATCTGAAAGCATGACTGAGGAATAAGAGCCTGGAATAGGTCCTATAGGACTTATAAAGACTTATGGGACCTATATAGTTCGATGTACCCAGCCGGCAATCTTTTCATTCCCGCAGCGCACGGCCAGTTAGAAGCAATTCTCAAAGAGCCTCGACAAGGTCCGGCGAAGGGCGTCGCCCTTGTCCTGCATCCACATCCGCTCGGCGGCGGCACAATGCACAACAAAGTCGTGTTTCGTGCTGCTGCCGGGTTGAATGACGCTGGTCTCACTGTATTACGCATAAACTTCCGTGGCGTCGGTCAAAGCACGGGAGTGCACGACGAAGGCCGTGGCGAATTGGACGACGTGCGCGCCGGTCTCAACTATCTAACGCAACAGTATCCTGGTCTAAGAATCTTCCTCTGCGGGTTCTCTTTCGGAGCTCGAGTCGGGTTGGAAGTGGGCATTCACGATCCCCGCGTCGCACACCTGATCGGGATCGGCACGCCGCTTCAAAAGTACGACTTCAAATTTCTCACCGCCTGCCGCAAGCCCCTGTTGCTCGTGCATGGTGAACGCGATGAGTTTGGCGATGTTGAGGAGTTGCGCAAGTTTGCGGCGGAACTCGAGGCCAACACGCCCGTGAAACTGGTCGTCATACCGGGCGTGGGCCATTTCTTTGACGAACGCCTCGACGAACTCAAACGCGTGATCACTGACTGGGCCACGCAACAACTCGCTTGAATAACGCCTCCGACGTACAATCGATCTCAACGAAACGGGTAGACACATGCAGGACCACAACGACCCAGCGATACGCATCACGCTATTGCCGCGCGACACAAATTCCCAGGGAACGATCTTCGGCGGCGTCATACTCAGCTACATTGACACTGCCGGCGCAATCGAAGCGCATCGTCATACAGGCATGGACCGGTTTGTCACAGTGGCGATGAAGGAAGTGATC
>DASTQB010000386.1:0-8777 GCA_035761985.1 Pyrinomonadaceae bacterium | reverse complement strand
CGCGTTATCGCGAGGCGCCGCGCAATGGTTTTATTCCGCATGTCGATATGCGGTTTCCTGACGGCGTTGAAGCGGGTAGCGATCTGGCGGATATCAACGAGCGATTGACACAGTTGCTTGGCAAACGTGTTTCACTGTCTTCGTCGGCGATGGGCGATCAATTTGATGCTTATCCGATTCATGTTCTAACTACTGCTTCGCTCGAGGTGATGAGCCGTTGGAACACGCAGGCAAACTGGGATGTGCGGCGATTTCGGCCGAATATCTTCATTGAGACTGAGCCGGGGATCGAGGGCTTCGTTGAGTTTGGGTGGAAGAAGTTGCGTGTGGGTGGCGTTGAATTGTTGTGTGAGATGCCGGCTGAGCGTTGTGCGATGACGACGCATGCGCAGGCGGAGTTGGGGAAGGATCCGAGTGTGCTGCGTTCGATCGTCGAAGCCGCGGATCAGAATCTCGGGGTTTATGCGAGCGTGATCGCGGCTGGAGAGGTTCGCGTCGGAGATCAGGTTGACGCGGATTGACGCGGGGAAAAAAGCGGATTCGGGGTTAGGCTTCTTCGCGGAGTGGGCGAGACATTAGTTCGGCGACGGCGTCGCGTGCGGGTTTTCCGTCGTAGAGAACGGCGTTGACTTCGTTTGTGATCGGCATTTCCAGGCTCGCGCGGTCGGCGAGCTTCTTTACGGCGCGGGCGGTGTTGATGCCTTCGGCGACTTCGTTCAGATCAGCGACGATCCCGGCGAGTGTTTTTCCTTTTCCTAGTTCTTCACCGACGAAGCGATTACGAGAAAGCGTGCCGGTGCAGGTCAGCACCAGATCTCCGAGGCCGGCGAGACCCATTAAAGTTTCGACCTGTGCACCTTCGCGTCGTGCAAGACGGGTGATCTCCGCAAGGCCGCGAGTGATGAGTGCGGCGACGCTGTTTGATCCGAATCCGAGTCCGACAGTCATGCCTGCGGCGATGGCCATCACGTTCTTCACCGATCCGCCGATCTCGGTGCCGACAACGTCCGCGTTCGTGTAGATACGCAGGTTTTCGTAGCTCAGATCGTTCTGGACTGCGCGGGCGGCCCCGCTGTCTTTACTCGCCGCAACGACCGCCGTCGGATGACCTGCCACCACTTCTTTCGCGAACGATGGACCAGATAGGCAGACAAATGGGTGAGCAGTTCCCACGACTTCTTTCGCGATTTCCGAGATGCGTTTGCCACTCCCGATCTCGATGCCTTTAGAAACGCTGACGATAATTGCTGCCGGGTCTAACGCGGGTGTCATGGCGGTCAGTATTTCTCGCGCAGCGTGAGAAGGAGCGGCTAGCAACACCATCGAGGCGTCGTGCAGTGCGATCTGCATGTCGCCGGTCGCCATGACGTTTGCGGGAATGGAAGTCGAGGTGAGATAGCGCGAGTTTACGCGTCGCTCGCTAATGGAACTTACAACGTCGGCGCTCCGGGACCAGAGTTGAACGCTATGCCCCGCACGTGCAGCAACAACGGCCAGCGCCGTCCCCCAGCTTCCCGCTCCGATGATCGCGATCCGTTTCACGTCGTTCAGATCTGAGATTCAGTCCCGCGAGCAAGCCGCCCGATGTTTCCACGATGCGCGAACAAGATCAACGCGGCGCCCGTGATTGCCGCCGTCAGCAACGGACGCAAGTCAGCAACCGGCTCGACAAACACTGCCTGCAACCACACGAACAACGGAATCATCACGGCCGCAACGATCGATCCAAGTGACACGTAGCGGGTGAGAGCTACAATCGCGACAAATAAAACTCCCGCACACAACAGCGCGACCGGCGCCAGCACAAGGAAAACTCCAACCGCCGTCGCCACGCCCTTGCCGCCTCGAAACCTCAACCACACGGGGAAAATATGCCCCACGATCGCCGCGATCCCCGCCACCGCTGCTAACCAATCCGCATCTGGTCCAACACCGGCGAACACAGTGCGCGCAACGAGCACCGCAATCACGCCCTTCAACGCATCGAGCACAAGCGTGAAAACACCCGCGGCCTTACCTGCTCGCCGCGAAACGTTCGTCGCCCCGGTCCCCCCCGAACCCGTTTGCCTGATGTCATCGCCGAGCTTGCCACGCACAATCAGGTACCCAAACGGAATCGACCCGATCAAGTAGGCAATAATGATGACGACAATCCGTGTCATCTGCGTTCATCTGTGGCTTATAACAGTCGCCGGCGCAGGAGATCTAACGCAGCTTGCGAGGCCCGCCATCGAATCAGTTGCCGATCTCCGGGAATCTTCAATTTCCGATGCTCGGTCTTCACGTCGTCGGCGAGCGCGATGAAAACAGTGCCGACCGGTTTCTCTTCCGTGCCGCCACCTGGACCAGCAATGCCCGTGATCGATAATCCAAAATCAGTTCCAGCTCGTTTGCGAATGCCCTCGGCCATCGCTTCGGCTACCGGTGCACTCACGGCGCCATGCTCCATCAGCAGCATCGGCTCGACACCCAGCGTCCGTGTCTTCGCATCGTTTGCGTAAGTCACGACACCTTCGATGAAATACTTGGACGAACCCGGAACATCGGTGATCCGCTGCGCGAGCAATCCGCCGGTACAACTCTCCGCAACCGACAACGTGTAACCACCAAGCGTCAGCTTCAGTCCGACAACTTCTTCCATCTTCTCGCCGGCAAACGAGAACACGGCGTTTCCGAGTCGCTCCTCGATCTGCGCCGACAAACGATCGAGAAGATCAGTCGCCTCTTTTTCCGTCCGGCCACGCGCGGTGAGATGAATCTCAATCTCGCTTTGATTGAACAGGATCGTCGTCACCGGATTGTCGTACTGCGTGTAAACGGGCGCGATCTTTTCGTCAACCGCCGACTCGCCCATTCCCGCGACCCGCAACATCCTTCGCACGACGCGCAAACTTCCCGCACGTCCAACAAGCTTTTCCGCCACATGATTTTCAAACATCGGCCGCATCTCGCGTGGTGGACCAGGCAACAGCACGATCGCGGTTCCATGGTGATCGATAAACATTCCGGGCGCGGTGCCGTTTGGATTCGGCAACACTTCCGCATCTTCGATCACCATCGCCTGGCGCGAATTGCGTTCAGGCATCGACACCCCAAAACTCTGAAACCGCTGCTTGATCTCCGCGAGCACAATTTCGTCGAGCAACAACCGGCGACCAAGCGCACGCGCAGTGATCTTGCGCGTAATGTCGTCTTCGGTTGGACCAAGACCTCCGGTGGTGATCACCACTTTCGATCTGCGGACGGCGTCTTTAATTGCTTCTTCGAGGCGGGCGTCGTCGTCGCCGACGATGGTCTTGAGTTTTACTTCGATGCCGAGCCGGTTGAGTTGCTCGGTGAGCCAGAGACTGTTGGTGTCGGTGCGATCGGGCGCGAGTAGTTCGGACCCGATCGCGATGATTTCTGCTGTGAGCGTTTCAAACAAGTTCGATCAATTACTTGCTCTGGTTTCGTCCTGGTAGACGTCGTGCAGCACCTTCGAAATAGGCGGCGGCGCGGAGATCGCGCTCAACGGCAACGAAGACGCAAACGTTCTTTCTTCCGGTGTTTCCTTCACTTCAGGTGTTTGTTTTTCCGGACGCACGTTCAGCTTTTCATGTTCGAGATGCTCGCGACTTTCCGCCAGCATCTTTGGCGCGTTGCGCATGCGCGCACGTTCCAGATTCCTGATCGCGCCGAGCACGTGCGGCGCAACAGACGGATGATATTCGATCCTTCGCAGCATCATCACGTACCGGCGCAGCTGCGGCGACGGCGATGTGCGATGCGCTTCGTCACACAGATCGTCTTCAATCACGCGCGAGAGATACTCGACCGTTGCCGAGTGATTTCCGAGCCGTTGATACAACGCTCCGAGTGCGTAGTAGTTCAGCGGCGGCGGATCCGGCATCATGTCGAGCAGGCTTTCGCCATGCTCGATCACTTCGTTGATCTCGAAGCCGTACCAGCGTCGCTCTTCTTCGCGGAGTATCGCATCGGCGGCGACGTAGAAATCGAAGATTCGCTCAACCTCGCGGGCCTGTGCACGCCGCGCGATCAACCACACCACGAAAACAATCCCGGTAATTAAAACCATAATCACGGGTGAAAGCCCCACCGCATCAAGCATCGCCACAATTACAATGACCGCGATCGCCTTAGTCGTGAGTTTCCCAGAGCCCGAGATCATAAAACTTCCCCTCCAGTTCTATTTCTTTGCGCTCCCCAGGCGCGCCATGATCGCTGCGCCTGCCTGTTCGGTAGAGAGTTGTCCGCCCAGATCTCTTGTAATTTCATTTGCAGAGATCGCGGCGCGGACCGCCTCTTCGATTTCTTTACTCAACGTTTGGAAGCCCAGGTATTCTAACATCATCGCGGAGGTCAGAATAGCTCCTATTGGATTGGCCACTCCCTTCCCCGCTAGCGGCGGCGCGCTGCCGTGCACCGGTTCGAACAGCGATACCTTTCCGGGATGAATATTTCCTGAGGCAGCCAAACCCAGTCCGCCCTGAATCGCCGCGCCGAGATCCGTCAGGATGTCGCCAAACAAATTGTTACTGACGATCACTTCATACTGCGACGGATCGAGCACCATAAACATCGCCATCGCGTCGACATACTGATGGTTCGCAGTGATCTCCGGATAATTCTCGGCGACTTCCTTGAACACACGCTGCCAGAGATCGCCGCCAAAGCGTTGCACGTTTGACTTGTCAGCCATCGTCACCCGTTTGCGGCCATTCGCGCGTGCGTACTCGAATGCGGCCACGATGATCCGTTCGACGCCGCGACGTGTGTTCACTTCATCCTGAAGCGCGACCTCATCGGCGGTGCCGTATTTCAGAAAACCACCGGCGCCGCAGTAAGCGCCTTCCGTATTTTCGCGAAAGACTACGAAGTCGATCTGTTCGGGTTTGCGATTGACCAGCGGCGTGAGGCGTTCGTTTAGCAGGCGCACCGGCCGCAGGTTGATATAGAGATCGAGACCGCGCCGCATACCGAGCAGGATGTCTTCGGCGTGCTTGTTCGAGGGGACTCGCGGATCACCGAAAGCTCCGGCGAGAATCGCGTCGAACTCGTCAGTGAGCATTTCGAGCGCGCCTGGCGGGAGCGTGACGCCGTCGCGAAGAAACTTTTCCGCGCCCCAGTCGAAATCGACAAACTCCAGTTCGACGCGCTTTGCGTCCTGAAAGTGTTTGAGCACGCGAACAGCTTCGCGCACGACTTCTGGTCCAATCCCGTCGCCGGGAATCACTGCGATTCTTTTCATGTTTGGTCTTTTTGACAGGATTTACCGGATCACAACGGCACGCACAGGACGGGCACGCGTGTTCCACGCAGGACTTTCTCCGCCGTCGAACCAAACAGCAGTTCCTCAGCGGGAGTTGACTGCCCTCGTATTCCCATCACGATCATTGGTAAATCGAGATCGCGGGCGATCTTCAGTATCTCGACGAATGGAAGACCGACAACGATCATCTTTTCCATGTTGACCGCGCCGGCATCGAGACCTTCGAGCATGCTCGTAAAGTTTGCTTCAGCCTGCTCTTTGAGACGTTGTCGCAGTTCGTCAGTGGATCCTAATCCTGCGGCCACAGCCGACTCGACAAACTCCTCGTCAATGACGTGCAGCAGCGTGAGATCGCCTTCGGGCGCTGCCATTGCGATGGCCACTCTGAGTGCATTCACCGAGCAGGAAGAAAAATCGATCGGAACGAGTATTTCAGGTGATGTAAGCATTGCTTTTGTTCATCCACAGATCGTTCAGAACATCCGTGCAATCTGTGGCTCGTTTTCCTTTAGCTATTGTTTCGTGACTCTCTCCACGATCTTCGGCAAACTCGCCAGCACCGTGTCGCCGACAATCTTCATACTCTGCGCCGACACTTTATCGATCGTGTCGTCGGGTTTGTGCCAGTGCGGATACGAAGTGAGTTGAATCAGATCGACTGCCGGCACCCCCGCTTCGAGAAACGGTTGATGATCGTCGCCGCCGATTCCCTCTTCACGATCGACAAAGATCTTGTCGTGCCCGAGCTCGCGGCCTGTTTGCCAGATGATGTCCTGTAACCACTTCGTACTCAAACTATCGCGACCCAATTCGAGATTCTTGTAACCCATCATATCGAGCAGGACGAGCGCGCGGGTGTGCTCCAGCTCTTTCCGTTGCTCCAGGAGGGAAACGTAATGACGGCTTCCGTAAGTATTGTCAGGACCGGCCGGGGTCGGACAGTCAGACCAACCCTCGCAAAACGCTTCTTCACCGTCGAAAAACACGAGCCTGTAAGTAACTTTCGGCTTCTCTTTCGCACTCGCGAGCACGCGTCCAATCTCGAGTAGCGTCGCGACGGACGTACCCGGATCGTTTGCACCCACGAAGTGCATGTCTTTGTAAAACTTCGTGTCGTAGTGACTGCCGATCAGGATCAGTGTCTTCGACTCACCGGGGATCTCGCCGACGACGTTTGCCATCTTCTTCTCGCCGTGCGGAGTTGTAGCTGTGAACTCATCGAGCGAGACGTTCAGCCCGTAAGACTTCAACTCGCGCATGATGTAGTCGCGGGTCTTCGCCGCCTCTGGCGTGCCCGGCGGGCGTGGTCCAATTTCGATCTGCTTGCGTACGTGGTCCATCGCGCGCTCGCCGTTGAAAGCAGCGGCGACCGCGGGTGACGTCGGAACCGGCCGTGAGGTGGTCGAGATACCGACGCGCGGGCGTACAGGCGGCTCTTTTTTCGGGCAAGCGGCGAACAGCAACGGCATCAGCAACATGATCGCCAGCAAAACGAAGCGATTGGCTGTGCCGTTGGGTTTCATCTACTTCTTCTGTGCGCTTCGTGCGGCACGGGCTTTATTGACGATCGCATCGAACGTTTTCGAACCGTATGCGAGTGGCTTTTCAATTGCGGTGTCGAAAGCTTCCGACATCGTGATCGCTTCAAACTGCACGAGTGCCGCCATCTTTTTCTTGAGCGGCAGGCTGCTGAATTTCTTTTTCAGATCTGCCTCGTCATCGACGGACTCGGTGCGTGTTTGTGGCCGGGCAGTGACCATCACAACTACTTCACCCGGGTTTTCGATCTTCACCTGGCAGGCGAGACGAAGCGACTGGTCCAGGTGTTCGGCGCCGAGTTGTTTCTCCTCGGCAGCGCTCGGCGCTGAAAGCAATTCCGCGCCGGCTTTCACGGAAACAACGCACGCCGGACACTCGCCTTTTCCGGTGGTGCAACCTGTACCGAGTGGCGCGCCCATGCGACGCGCAGCATCGATGAGATAAGTACCTTCGGCGACTAGTCCGCTAATGCCGGAGGGTTGAAATGTAATCGAAACGCTCATCAAAACCTCCACCCAAATGATTATTCGTGAATGCGCGGCTTAGGAGGGAGATTCTTGCCGCTTTCGCGCACGCCGGCAATCCGCGCAGATGCCGATGATGCGCAACAGGTGCTGAGTGATTTCAAACTTATGCTTTGCGGCCATCTGGTCCTGCAAAGCTTCGAGTTCTGCTGAAAAGAATTCGATGATCTTGCCGCACTCCGAACAGATCATGTGATCGTGATGTTGATGTTTGTAATTATGCTCGTAGTGAGTCCGTCCATCACCAAAACGCACTTCGCGGGCGAGTCCGGCCTCAGTCAGGATCTTCAGCGTGCGATACACAGTGGTTTGCCCGACTGTGGGGTCCTCTTTCTTTACGAGTTGATAAAGATCTTCGTTTGACAGGTGGTCTTCGGTACGCAGAAACACATCGAGGATCAGTTCACGCTGGGACGTGCGTTTGAGCCCTTTCTTCTGGATGTGTTTAAGGAAGACTTCCTGTTCTTCCGTTAATGGCTCTGCTGTCGTCATGTTTGGGAGATTCTAACATCACGGCAAGGCGTGCGGAAACGGGCTAATGCCGTGTCGTCAGCAAAGTCGGTAAAGCAACACTAACCAGACGTTTCAGCCGTCAACTGCGGCTCGGCCTAGGTTAGGGAGCTCGCAGCTTTGACAGAGTTGGCCGCTTTCTTCCTTTGCACGAGCATCACGACTAAACCGACTGCGAAGACGAAGAAAGATCCTACAAGGACCACGGCGCCGGGGATTATTCCGAGTAGCGCCTCGTCCCACGCTGTGCGACCGTCCGTCACAACAGGCAATAATAAGGAGACGAGAAGGACAGCGCCGCCGAGCAAGACGCCAAGAATCCCGAAAATCATTACGATTTTGCCAATCATGCTTTTTCTCCTGTCGGGAGCATCGTGTGTAGGGCAGACCTTTATACCAGACTATTGCGGTGCGATACGCGGTAAACTTGCAAACGGCTGCACGACCCTAAGCTAAATCCATCTCCTGACGTTATGGCGATACTCAATGTATTCATCGCCATGGGTCCTCGTCAGATACTCCTCCTCAAGTCGTACTTGAATTCCGATCAGGATTACGCCAACCAGAAAAGTAATCAAAGTTACCACATTGGGAATTACTAAAAAGAGACCTAACAAAGTCACCATCATGCCAACGAAAATCGGATTGCGAGAAATCTTGAACACACCGCTTTGCACTAACTCAGTCCTATGTTTGGTATCGATCCCGATGCGCCAGGAGTCGCCCATTTGAACCTGCGCCAGAATGGTCCAAACAAGTGAGACAAACAACAGGACAATTCCGGTAAAGCTGATCCATTTGCGTTCAGCCCAGTGAATCGATATCAGGTACTGATATGCACCTGGTACGAACGCATAAATGATGACAACCACAACGATAGCTGCGAAGAGCGCCTTGAACAGTCGACCGATATAGTCGTGAGCACTGTCGGAGCC
>DASTQB010000385.1:0-33027 GCA_035761985.1 Pyrinomonadaceae bacterium | reverse complement strand
TGTTCTCGCGGCGAAGATGAGGGCCTTCCCCCTCGATCTCAGTTTGTCCTATAAGGAGTAAACAACATGTTTTCAAAAGACGGCAATGTTAAAGACATTAAAACTCCACGCATCGTCGAAGAAATCTGGCACGACGGAGAGTTTATCAATTGGAAAGATGCGAAGGTCCATGTGATGTCGCACGTGTTGCATTACGGATCCAGTATCTTTGAAGGCATTCGCTGTTACTCCACCAAGCAAGGACCTGCCGTTTTCCGCCTGCGCGAACACATTCAGCGTTTTATCAACTCAGCAAAGATCTACCGGATGGACCACAAGTGGACCGTGGAGGATTTGTGTAACGCGTCAGTCGAACTGGTGCGGCGCTCAGGCATGGATCAGTGCTACATCCGGCCGATCCTGTTTCGCAGTCTCGACGAAGAGCATCCGGCATTCGGCGTGAATCCGTTTCCAAACCCGCTGGCCTGCTACATTGGCGCGTGGGACTGGGGCAAGTATCTCGGTGACGAAGCGATCGAGCAGGGCGTTGACGTTTGCGTTTCAACCTGGAACCGGCTGACCGCGAATTCAATGCCGGCAATGGCGAAGAGTGGCGCAAACTACATGAACTCGCAGCTGATTAAAATGGAAGCGCTGCTAAACGGATTTGCCGAGGGCATCGCGCTCGACGATCGTGGTTACGTCTCTGAAGGATCGGGAGAGAATATCTTCCTCGTGACAGGTGACATCGTTCTGACGCCGCCACTCTCTTCGTCGATACTTCCGGGTATCACACGCGACAGCGTGATCCAGATCTGCCAGGAACTCGGCATTACCGTGAAGGAGCGAACGATCCAGCGCGCGGCGCTTTACGTGGCCGACGAGCTCTTCTTCTCAGGCACCGCAGCCGAAGTCACGCCGATTCGTTCGGTCGATCGCATCACGGTCGGACGCGGCGGGCGTGGACCAATCACCGAAAAGATTCAGAAGGCGTTCTTCGAGATCACTAAAGGCGAGCGCCCGGCGCCTGGAAACTGGCTTACGTACGTCAACGAACACAAGCCGGCCCAGGTCAATAACAACGGCTTCAACTCGACCAAGATTGAGAGCGCAAAAAGCGACGGCGAAGCCGTAATGTCCGCGTAAATCCCGCGTTAATCCGCGGCAAAGATAGAAATTATTGACGGACCAAACCCCGGCAAGCTATAGTTTCAGCCGGCGCGCCTTCCCGCGTCCACACTCCTCAACAGCAAGTCTTTCAAAAGCCCCTTAGCAGTTCAGGATATTCCATGGCCCTGAAAATTGACGATCTGCTTCGAGTTGCCTGCGGTCATAACGCGTCCGATCTCCACCTGAAGGTGGGGGCTTTTCCCGTTATGCGCATCGGCGGCGAGCTGCATCCAGTCGCCGACGCTCCCCGCTTGAAGCCGGAAGACACTTTGGACATGGCGTTCTCGATGATGTCGAATCGGCAGAAACAGCGGTTCAAGGAAGTGTCGGAAGTCGACATCGGTTATGGCGTGTCGGGTCTCGGACGTTTTCGCGCAAACATCTTTCAGCAACGCGGCACCGTCAGCATCGTGCTGCGCGTCATTCCCGATCACACGAAGAGTGTGGCCCAACTCGGCCTGCCGCCGGTGATCGACAAGATCGCCGAAGAACGCCGCGGGCTGATTCTCGTCACAGGCGCTACCGGTTCCGGCAAATCAACCACACTCGCGGCGATGATCGACTGCATCAACTCGTCACGCAGCGGTCATATCGTCACGATCGAAGATCCGATCGAGTTTTTGCATCGCGACAAGCAGTCGTTTGTGACGCAACGCGAAGTTGACGTCGATACACGTTCATTTGCAGAAGCACTTCGAGGCGCGTTGCGACAGGATCCTGACGTGATCCTCGTCGGCGAAATGCGCGATCACGAAACGATCGAAACTGCGTTGACGGCGGCTGAAACTGGCCATCTCGTCCTTTCAACGCTGCACACACTCGACGCAACTGAAACGATCACGCGTATCGTTTCGTCGTTTCCGTCACACCAGCAGAAATCGGTTCGCATTCAGTTGGCCGGGATTCTGAAGGCCGTGATTTCGATGCGTCTCGTCCGCGCGGCTAAAGGCGCGGGCCGTGTGCCGGCGATTGAAGTGCTCGTCTCGACTGCGTTTATCCGAGATCACATCATCAACGAAGAAAAGACGTACCTGATTCGAGAAGCGATTGCCGCCGGCACTTCGCAATACGGCATGCAGACGTTTGATCAGTCGCTGTTTCACCTGGTCCAATCGCGGCTCATCACGGTTGAAGAGGCGTTGCACAACGCGACGAATCCGGATGAGTTCAAGATGCGCATCGCCGGTATCTATTCGAAAGACGACACGCTGACTCACCTCACCACGCCTGCCACATCAAAGGTAAGCCCACCGCCGTTGAGCAACGAGCCTGACAGCATCTTCGTGAAGCACTGATTACGCGGATCAATTTACGCGGATTCGCCGCATGACGCGGACACCCGTGCGCCAGTCTTCGTTGATGTCGAAGCGATAGATTTCGATGTCACTCGAGATGCAGGCTGCAAGTGTGTGGAATGAAGGGTGGACGCGGAGAGTTGGCGCGACGAGATAGACCAGCGGTGATTTGTCGCTGATTTTTCGATCGCCGAAGAGTTTGGCTTTTGCGATGTGTCCACGGCGGCGGTGTGCTTCGACGCGCCGCCAGTAGTCCGCGCCCTGCAGCACGTGCTCACGATCTTCAGAGACTTTTAGCTCGATCACGACGAGCCGGCCGTCCTGCCGCAGAGCCAGGAGATCGATGGGCCGGATGCCGAGTTTGGCTCCACGCGCTGTTCTGAACTGTGCGTGTAGCGGCGCGATGATCAGGCCGGGATCGAGCTGCGTGATGTCTCGTCGTAAAAGTGACTCGAGCCACGCTTCCGGAGCGGCACGATAAAACGCATGTCGATGATCGAACGCAGAGGCACAACGATGCTCGCGCAGGTCGCAGAGCAGGTTTTGCCAGTCGTTCCAGGTTGATTGGTCCAACAGTTGGCGATGCGAGCGGTTGATGCCAAACCAAACCTTCACGCTACCGAGCAACGAGCGCACACGTGCAAACGGAAGCCCAAAGAACCTGAGCGTTTCGCCATGACGCGCGTGCACGACGTCGATAGCCTCAGGCGCCTCCGCGACGATCGCAGCCGCGTGTTCGCTGAGTGTTGAAGCGGCAACCGGAGGAAAACGCGCCAACCGTTTCTGCCACAGATCCTTCTTGTCGGGGCAAGTGGACTCGATCAGTTGCGTTAGTTCATCGTCGATAGTGAACACACGGATCGTGCGTCTCAAACTCTCGCGCAGCAGTGCGACGCGGTAGAGCAACGGCTTTAGCTGATCGGGCGAAACGATCAGCCATAGTTGCTGAACGTATGGCGGCTTGACGCGATCTGCTGTGCGTCTGAACCACAACAACGCCGATGAAAGAAATGCATCGACCGCAGCCGGATGACTCTGAACCACCGGGCCAGTGACTGCGATTCGTTCCTGTTTTCGTTTGAGAAGAATTTGAGCGTAGCGTCCCGGCTGGCCGGGTCTCGTGCCTCGGCTCAACGTGAAGCGTTCGATGGCAGTTTGCGGAGTCAATGTTGCGGCGAGTTGGGCCATGCGCTCACAACGGGTTTCTCGTGCGACACGGATCGTTGCAGTCACAGCTTTGGCAGACGTTCGCGGAATGAACTCGATGACGGAAAGTTCCGCACCCATCTTTCGCGACACCTGCAACGTCAGTACATCACCACTCCAATGCCACGCGAGCACACGCCACAACTGATTGCCATTGTCCGTCCAGCAGGAGAGGATGAGCCGTTCACCGGCAATCGAGATCTCGATCTCGTCACGGCGAAGAGACTGCGCCGGTTGATCCACGACGGCGTAGAGCCACTCGGCGTGCCCGCGAAACACGGATGCGATCTGTTGGCGTGCAGACTCGAGCAGTGTTGCGTTTGTGAGGCGCTGGATCATGAGGAGCGTCTGATTCGCCGATACTTCTACCCTGTGCTACCATTTTTGGTCAACTAAAACCGAAGATTATGAAGAACGTTTACCTTGCAGGAGCAGTACGAACGCCGATTGGAAAATTTGGCGGCACGCTCGCGTCGTGGAGCGCCGCCGATCTTGGCGTGGCAGTGGCGAAGGAAAGTCTGCGGCGCGCCGGTGTCACGCCCGATCAGATCACCGATTCGATCTGGGGCTGCGCGCGCCAGGCCGGTGGTGGACCAAACGTCGCGCGACAGATAACGTGGCGCGCGGGCGTACCCGAAACGGTCCCCGCGGCGACCATCAACCAGGCATGCGGTTCTGGTCTCAAAGCCATCATTCTCGCCGCGCAGGAGATCATGCTCGGCCGCTCGGACGCCGTGCTTGCAGGCGGCACGGAAAGCATGTCGCGCGTTCCATACTTCGCGGAGGGCGCACGCTGGGGCATGCGCATGGGCAACACCCAACTCGTCGACGGAATGTATCGCGACGGTTTCAGCGATCCGCTATCAGGACTGCTGATGGGCCAGACAGCGGAGAAGCTCGCGCGCCAGTATGAGATCTCGCGCGACGAGCAGGACGCGTTTGCTTTGCGGTCGCAACAGAAAGCCCAGGCAGCGATCGAATCCGGCCGGTTCAACGATGAAGTGATGTCCCTCGAAATCACCGGCAAGAAAAACGAGACGACGAGCTTCGCAAAAGACGAACATTGTCGCGCCGGGACCACGCTCGAAGATCTCGCGAAACTTCCGCCGGTGTTTTCAAAGAACGGCACCGTAACCGCCGGCAACTCATCAGGCATAACTGACGGCGCCGCAGCAGTAGTCGTGTTGAGTGAAGAAGGTTTGAAGAAACACGGCACCACGCCGCACGCGCGGATCGTCGACTACGAGATCTGCGGTGTCGCGCCAGACATCATGGGCATTGGTCCAGTTCCTGCCGTTCGCAACCTGCTCGCACGCCAGAACCTGACGCTCGATCAGATCGATCTGATCGAACTGAACGAAGCATTCGCCGCGCAGGTAATCGCCTGCGATCGCGAACTCGGCTTCGGCGCCGAGCGACTCAACGTCAACGGCGGCGCCATCGCGTTGGGCCACCCGATCGGCTGCACTGGAGTTCGAATCACAACAACGCTCCTGTACGAAATGCAAAAGCGACAAGCGAGATTCGGACTCGCAACGTTGTGTGTCAGCGGCGGCATGGGACTCGCGCTGTTGCTCGAACGTGTATGAGCAAGCTCTCATCCGTCGTTTGCGCTTCGCTCGTGTTTGTCTGTCTTGCTGGTTGTCGATCTGAAACCGAGCTCACGTCGACTAGTACGACTCCGGCTGAAATCGTCGTCTCCTCAACTCCTCCTTTCCAGACAAAGGAGCCCGAACGCTACCGCGCCACACGCACAATCACGGTCACAACTCCGTCGGGCGAAACTGTCACCAAAACTCTGATTGCTAAAGACGGCGAGAAACGTCGGAACGAGTCGGACGGAACGGTCTATCTTGACCTTCCGGAAGGCAGGTTTGTGCTGGTCCCGCACGAGAAGGTTTACGCGGACGTCGTGGCCGAGCCTGAGCTGAACACCGAGGAGCAAGTCTCGCCAGAGGGCCTTTTGCACGCGGATACCGGCGCCACGAGTTATCAAAGTCTCGGAAATGAGGTGGCAGGCGGGCGAAACACCAGTAAATAGCGCGTTCTTGTTAACAGTTCCGACACGGAAAACGTCAGATTGAGTGAGACATTGATCTGGATTGACGACGTGCTCAAAATGCCCATCAGATCTGAAACAACATCGCCTGACGGCACTCGCGTCCGCATGGAACTCTCGGATCTGAGCCTCGACGTCGACCTCGATCTCTTCAAAATTCCCGAAGATTACGAGAAGATTGCGTTTAGCGAACTTCGCCAGCGCCGGCTGAAGACGGAGTGAAATAGCCAACCTGCGTATCGCTTTCGGGCATCGGACAACGAGCTAATTACAGGATTACAGAGATCACTTACAGGATTTACAGGATTACAGATGATTTACATGAAAAGACGACTTCTTAGCCTTGCATTCATTCTCCCGGTAATCGCGAGTGGCTTCCTCGTCGAAGCCCACGCGCAAACACGCGCGCGCGCCAACGCGCCCGTAGCTCCGAACCTGATGTCGTCACTGCCCGAATCAGACGCAGTGGCCCACATCCGAGTGAAGCAGCTTTTGAATGACGCGATGCCGCGCATCCTCGCCGGCAATCCGGCGAAACTCAACGAGGCGAACGCGCAGCTCGACAAATTCAAAGAGCGCACCGGACTCGACCCGCGCATGTTTCAGCAGATCGCGCTCGGCGTTCGTTTCACGCATCCCGTTGAAGGCGTGACGAGGGCGCAAACGGTCGCACTCGCAAATGGAAGTTTCAGCCCGGCGGCGATGGTTGCAGCAGGTCGAGTTGCTTCGAACGGGAAGTACCGCGAAGAGAAGTATAAGAACAAGACGATCTACGTCTTCACGCTCGACGAGCATATTCGACTGCTCGGCATGTTCAACTTCAGGCTCAGCGAGTTCGCTGCGGCGCCGCTCGACAACAACACGCTCGCGCTTGGCGATCCTGCCGGCGTTCGCGCTGCAATCGACGTGAGCGGTGCGACGACGAATGCAAACACCGAGTTGATTGCACTCGCCAGCCGCGACCCGAACGCGATCATCGGATTCGGCGGCAACATGAGTGACCAACTCGTCGATAATCTCGACATCGGCAACGCTCCGATCATCGGCGAGCTGAAAAACCTGCGCCAGGTTTATGGCTCGGTCACGACAACGGACAGAGACCTGCAACTGTTTCTCGGCGCGCGTGCGGTGAATGCGAGCGCTGCCAAGAACCTCGGCGACACGCTGGAAGGAATCAAGCAGTTTGGAGCACTGATGGTTGGCCGGCTGTCAGGCGCGAAGGGCGTGCTTGCGAAGAGTGCGTTGGCGAATATGACGATAACTGCTGCTGCAGACGAGTTGCAGATTAGAACGTCAGTGGCCCAGGCTGAGGTTGGACCACTGCTTGGATACTAATACAACGCCGAAGGCGTTCGCTAATGTCAGCCCAGGGTTGGAGCGCAGCGACAACCCTGGGACCAAAAAAATTAAGAAGCGCACTTCAACCCTGAAAGGGTTAATCCAAGCGAAACCCTTTCAGGGTTGAAAACTAAAATCACAAAAATCCCCAGGGTTGTCGCTGCGCTCCAACCCTGGGCTGACATTGGCGAACGCCTTCGGCGTTTTTACTTCGTTGGGAAGTTTAAGCCCGGCGGCAGGACTGGCTCGGCCGCAGTCTCAGACTGATCCAATTCCGCAAGCACGCTGTCGTTGATCGTGATCTGCCCATCCTGCTTCATCCGCCGCTGCACGCCGTCGATGTAGTCATCAAAAACCAGGTCCTGAAGCTCACTCGTCATCGATCTCTTCACCGTTTCGCGTTGTGCGGCAAACCCGGTCATGTCGGCGTCCGTTTTCTTGTTAACGCCAACAATCACCCATTGCTCGCCAACTTTGATCGGCGTCTTGCTAACCTCACCCGGCTTCAGGCTGTTGATCAGGTCGTCAAGCGCTGGACTCGAACCAGCCTTTCCGAGTGACGAGCCGAGCTTGAACCCTTCTTCCGTTCCAGCGTCGAATCCCTCTCTCTCGCCCGCAGCCTTGACGCTGTCAGCACCGCTCAAACTCGCTGCCACGTCCTTCGCTTTTTGTTCGAGCTGTTCCTTTGCGCGCTGGTCTTTGATCACGTCGGCGATCTTCGTTTTCACCTCGTCAAAGTCAGGAATCCGCGGATCTTTCTTCTCGAGCAACATCGGGATCGCAAACCCGCCTTTGATGCCCGTCACGTCTCCGACCTCCTGCGGGTTGTTCAGCTTCTCGAGAGTCTGCTCAAACTGCTGGTTACTTCCGATATCCGGCACATCGTCCTGCGGCTTCACAAATGGAGTTTCGCGGACCATCTGCGCGGGATTCATGTTGGCCTGAGCAGCAAATTCCTGCGCCACTTTCTGCGGGTCCTTCGTCTCCTGCAACCGCGCGTGTGCCTTTTGCGCTAGCTGGAACGCCGCTCCGTAACCACGACGGTTGCGCAAGGAAACCAGCAACTCCGGCTTCGCCTCTTCGAACGTCTTATCCACTTCCTCACCGCGACGGAGGATGTAAAAGTGGCCGCCATAGCGAATCGGAACATCGAAAACCTCGCCCACCCGCATGTCGACCGCTCGATCGTAGAGTGCGTGCGGGTTCTTGTCGTCTCGCTTGAATGGCTTCAACAGGAAACCGTTGTTCTTTGCAGTCGCCGGATCTTCCGAATGACCGCGCGCGGCTTCAGCAAAGGCCTCTTCAGTTGCTGTGCCGGTTGTGCCACGTAGCCTTGTGATTAAGTCTTTGGCTTTTTGTTCAACCTGCGGATCCAGATCTTTGCGTGCGACCTTCAACAGAATCTGCTGGACCTTAACTCCTGCCTTTTTGTATTCAGGTTTGACAGTCTCAAACTCGGCTTTCAAATCAGCGTCCGGAATCTGAAGCTTCGAACCGACTTTGTCCGTTTCGACATAGACGTAGCGAACTTTTCTCTGCGGTTCGTTATAGCGGTATTCGTTCTTGTGGCTTTCGTAGTAGCTGCGCAGCTCTTCGTCACCCGGTTGAATCTTCTCGGCCAGCTTCTCTTCTGATACTGCGATGTAACTGACGTCGAAAGTCGAGTTTCGCTTTTTGTATTCCGCCTCGACTTCTGCGTCGGAAACGTTAACGCTGGCGGTAACGAATGTGCGGAGTTTTTCCTGCGCGATCTCCGCGCGCATGTTGTCTTCGAACGTTTCGACGTCGCCATACTGCGAGATCACGATCTCTTTGTAACGGTCGAGGCCGACAAACTGGCCCGACGTCGAAAACTGTTTACGAATCCTGTCGGCAAGTTCCGCGTCGCTGGCGCCGAGGCCCAACCGTTCTGCTTCCTGCGCGACGACGTGGCGCCGGATTACAGTATCCAGGAGACTCTTGTAGCCGCCGAGCTGGGCCACATTGAAACGACCGCCAAACATCTGCGCGTAGTTTTCTCGTACGCGCGCCACATCGGCGACCGTCACACGCGCGGAGCCCACTTTTGCGACCACTTCAGTGTTGCGAAGCGGGTCTAACTTGGTGGCCGACCGGCCGGGCGCATAGAAAACGATCAAGCTGACGGCCATCACGATGGCGAATAGGAGGATGACGATGTTGCGGGTTCGTTCGAATCGTCGTAGCTGTTTGAGCATTGTTGGTTACCTTTCAGAAACTGCGAATTGTAAGGGAGACGCTTTATTCGTCGCAACCCATCATGCCAATCTGTCGATCATGTAAATTCTGTCACCGGTTTGCTCGAAGTCGAATTCAAGTGATATTTTAATCCTCTCGATGCAGACACTCAGTTCAACCTGGTTGTGGGTAGGTTTCAGTTTATTCATCTTAACCATGCTGAGCCTGGATCTCGGGCTCTTCAACCGCAAAGCTCACACAATCAAATACAAGGAAGCGTGGATCTGGAGCGCAGCGTGGGTAACGCTGGCGTCGATCTTTGCCGCCCTCGTCTTTTACTACCAGGGCTCCGTTCGCGGTTTTGAGTTCGTCACCGGATATCTGATCGAACTTTCACTTTCGGTCGATAACCTGTTCGTCTTTCTGCTGATCTTTTCTTACTTCAAGGTCCCCGCGCAGTTTCAGCACCGCGTACTTTTCTGGGGGGTAATGGGCGCTCTGATCATGCGCCTGACGATGATCTTCATCGGCGCCGCCCTGATCAGCCGTTTCCACTGGATCATCTACATCTTCGGTGCATTTCTGGTTTACACCGGAATCAAGATGTTCAAGCACGACGAGATCGACATTCATCCGGATCAGAACCCCGTCGTTCGCTTCGTAACACGTTTTCTTCCGATCGCCAGGCATTACGACGGCGAGAAGTTTTTCACAACTATAGACGGCAAACGAACGGGAACACTGCTCCTGCTCGTGCTGATCGTCGTTGAAGTTACCGACCTGGTGTTCGCCGTCGACTCGATTCCCGCGATTTTCGCAATCACGAAGGACACGTTTATTGTCTACACGTCAAACGTTTTCGCCATCCTCGGCCTGCGTTCGATGTACTTCCTGCTGGCCGGAGTGGTCGAAAAGTTCCGCTATCTGCGGACCGGGCTGGCCATCGTGCTCACGTTTATCGGCATTAAGATGCTCGTAACGGCGGTTGGATTCCACATTCCAATCCAGTTCTCGCTCATTTTCGTGGCGCTCGTACTGGTCGGATCGGTCGTGGCGTCGTTATTGATCCCTCCGAAAACCGAGGAAAAGATTCCGGACAAGGCAGTTTTACCCGATGTGCGCGATTGACCCGGGATTTTGAGTCGAAATCTGCTCAAATTCCGTAATCCAGTCAGAAAAATAGCTTTAAACGTGCTTGAACAGCGCCTTCTCGTGTGTTAAATTCCCTTTCGGTAGTTGCTACTGCCCCTGAAACCGGTGGGTTTGGCCACCGGCACTCGTTGGACTCACACTCCTGATAGAAACGTCTCAACCCTGGTTGAGCCTCCTTCCCGAACTCGATTAGACCAATGGCGGTGAATAGGACCAGTCGGTTTGCGTTTGATTGGTGGATTATCGAGAAGCGTTTTGTCTATCTCGTAATCTTCATTTTTGTGCTCCTCGCACTTTCCGCGGGCGCGGCGCTTTACGTCTGGAAGTACGGCAACCCCCTCAAAAATATTGCCGAAGTGAAACATCCAGCCGGCGCCCGCTTTATTTCCTTTGAAGGCGACGTCAGGGTCATCCGGGCCGCAACGCGTGAGATGATCGCCGCCAACAGCGAAACTGAGCTTTACCCCGGCGATACCGTGCAAACCCAGGCCAACGGGCGCGCACGAATCGGACTGGCTGATGGCTCAACACTTCTCATCAAGCCAAACAGTATCATCATCGTTCGCGACAACGCCCGCGCCGACGACGGGAAGAGGACGAATGTTCACGTGAAGGTCGATAGCGGCCAGTTGTCGGTACGTACTGAACAGCAGGTAGACGGCACTACAAACGTGGTCGAAACTCCCCAGACGAAGAACACGATGGGTGAAAAGACCAACGCGAGTTTCGGAGTTAATGCGGAAGGCACTGAAGAAATCCGTGTTGCAAGCGGTGCGATCGAGACTACGAACCGCGAGGGCGACAAAACTTCTATTAAAGGTGGTGAGTACGTCTCGGTGAACACTTCGGGACGGCTGTCACCCGCGCAGAAGTTACTGGACGTGCCGCAGCCTTCGAAGCCGCAGGATCTCGAGAAAGTTTTTGTTGGTTCAAATGGCGCTGCGAACGTGGCTTTGAAATGGCAACGCCCGCAGTCTGGCACACCGGCTTATTACCGCGTCGAAGTCGCCACTTCGCCGTTCTTCGTCACCGATGGAAAAGTGATGGAAAGAGATCAGCTCGTGGCGACGGAGTTTGCGGCAAGCGATCTTCGACCCGGTGTTTACTTCTGGCGCGTGCGGGCCACGGCCTCGAGTGGTCAGGCAAGCGACTGGAGCGAGCCGTTGAAGTTTATGGTGACCAACCGCGGCACCGGTTCACAGGTCTCCGTTGGAAATCTCTCGGCCGAACTTCTCGGCGGCAATATCTATTTGATTCGTGGCAAGGCCGATCCCGGAACGACCATTCGTGTCGGCGGTCGTGAAACGATCGCTGCACCCGACGGAGCATTTCAGATCCAGATCACAGCCCAGGCGTCGACGAAAGAGATGACCGTCGAAGCACAGGATTCACAGGGAAACAGCAGCCAGTACAAAGTTCCACTTTCCGCCCGCAACGGGCGCAGGACGTAGCATGTCGAGTCACGTAATCCTATTGACGGATGCACACGAAGCACCGGCGTACGAGTTGATCGAAGCGCTGCGTGGTGCTGGTGTGAAGACTCTGATCGAAGGGTTGCGTGAGGTTGAAGTGGAAGTGGCGCTTGCTCAGCAACAAAAGCGCGCGGGTTTGCGCGACGCGGAAGGACCACCGCCGCTCGCAGTGCTTTATGAAGTGGTTCCCGGCGCCGACATGGTCGAACTTCACACCGCCATCGATCATGCAAAAGCGTTCTGGCCCGGCGCTCCGCTGGTCGCATGCCGCCGCCAGACGAACGGTTATCAAAGTCACAATCTTCGCAGTCTCGACGGTCCTACACTCAAGCGACTCGGCTTCCTCGCAATCGCCGACAAGTCGGCACAACTTCCCGCACTGCTCCGCGAGATCGAAGGCCGCGGAGACTCGGGCGACCTGCGGCTCCCCGACACTTTCGAGCCACCCGAAGAGACAGAAAAATCTTCTCTACCGCCAAAGATAAAGTTCAGCGACCTGCGTGCAGCTTACGATCTCGTCTCGTCGTTGCACTTCAGCGGTGATCAGAGCGGCGCTGCGAGCCGTGCGCTTGCCGGTCTGCAAAATTTAATCAAAGCGGATCGTTGGGCCATCTATCTCTTCACTGACAATAAAGGCGTCGAAGGTGCAACGCTCGAAGCAATCGCGGTGCGTTGGGCCGGCCAGGAACCTTTGACGACTGAAGAAGAGTGGGGACGTTTGAAACTCGAGCCCGATCTTCCACTCGGTTCTGAAACCAAAGCAGCGAAACGCGCAGCAGCCGGAATGGGTATCGTGAAGCGCAAGGAAAAGGGACGTTTCGTAGTCGCTGTTCCCTTGATCTGCGGGGAACGGATACTCGGAGTCGTCGAAGGTATCCGTGAAGGCTCCGGTGAACGCGCGTTCAAGAAGCCGGACGTCGCTTTGCTCGATTCGCTTTCTCTGCCAATTGCTTCAGCGCTCGCGAATGCCGTTCGCATCGCCGAAGCCGAACGTCTGTCGCAGACTGACGACTTAACCAAACTCCACAACGCCAGATACCTGCGCCAGTTCCTGCTGAACGAGATCAGACGCGCGCGTCGTTACGGATCGAGTGTGGCGGCACTGTTTCTCGATCTCGACGACTTCAAACAGATCAACGACGAACACGGTCACCTTGTCGGTTCACACGTACTGATGGAAATGGCGGCAGTCATACTTTCCTCGATTCGCGACACCGATGCCGTCGCTCGTTATGGTGGCGATGAGTTTGTCATCGTGCTGCCTGACACGGGCACCGAGCTGGCGGGCCAGGTTGCGGAACGCATCCGGCAAAAGATCATTCGCCACAACTTCACCGGCGGGCGTCGTCTACAACTTTCATTAACAGCAAGCTTTGGAGTGGCGGCATTTCCGAAGCATGCTTCTTCGCCGCAGCAACTGATCGCGTGCGCTGACACGGCGATGTATGAAGCGAAAGCGGCAAACAAGAACTGTGTGCGTTTTGCCGCAGACCTGACGCCGCGTAAAACCACAGAGCCGGTTGACTGTAAAGACAAGCAGTGTACCTCCAAGTAAAGTCGTGCCCAATTTCGATTGTTTAGCCACAGATTACGCCGATCGTTCAGAACGATCTGTGTGATCTGTGGCTAAAGAAACCTCAATTAGGCGCTACTCAAGTAATCTGTAGTTTACGGTTTGTACGTTAGGGTGTATCTTAGGGCGTTCGGACGTGTTTCCCACCCGAAAGTTCCATTTCTAACCACCACGGGAAGTGAATAGAGTCTAGGATGGCGTTTAAATCTATTTTCAGTCTGTTTTCCAGCGATCTAGCTATTGATCTTGGAACGGCAAACACGCTGGTCTATGCCAAGGGACGCGGCATTGTCGTCTCAGAACCTTCTATAGTCGCAATTAATAAAGTTACAAATCAGGTTGAAGCTGTTGGACGTGATGCCAAAGACATGTTGGGCCGCACTCCAGGCAACATCGTCGCGATTCGACCGATGAAGGACGGCGTCATCGCCAACTTCGAAGTCACCGAGAAGATGCTTCAACACTTCATCCGGAAGGCCCATAACGGCAAGACGTGGGTTAGCCCACGCGTCGTCATCGGCATTCCGTCGGAGATTACCCAGGTCGAAAGGCGTGCTGTCGAAGACTCCGCGTATCGCGCGAAGGCTTCGGAAGTTTACCTGGTCGAAGAGGCCATGGCCGCTGCGATCGGCGCGGGACTCCCCATCACCGAACCGCACGGCAACATGGTTGTCGACATCGGCGGCGGCACAACCGACATCGCAGTCATCAGCTTGAGCGGTATCGTCTACTCGCGCGCCGTCCGTGTTGCCGGCAACGAGATGGACGAAGCGATCATTCAGTACATCAAACGGAAGTACAACCTGTTGATTGGTGAACGCACTGCCGAGGCGATCAAGATCGAGCTTGGCTCTGCTTACCCACTCGACGAGGCACTGTCGTACGAAGTCCGTGGTCGTAACCTGATCGAGGGTATTCCCAAGACGATTACAATCACCGACGAAGAAGTGCGCGAGGCACTGGCCGACTCGATCCTGACGATCATCAACGCCGTGCGCGTAGCACTCGAACGAACGCCCCCGGAACTCTCAGCAGACATCGTCGAACGAGGCATCGTACTCACCGGCGGCGGCGCACTGCTGAAGAACCTCGACAAGCGGCTGACCATGGAAACAGGCTTGCCTGTTTCTCTGGCTGACGATCCACTTGCGTCGGTCGTGCTGGGGACCGGCAAAATGCTCTCCGATTTCGATCTCCTCAAACGCGTGAAGTGGGAAAACACGATGACCAGCGGCATGTAACAGGATTATCATGATGATCAGGATTTACATGTAAATCGTGTATATTCTGGAGTCTGGCAAGAGATTTACTGAGTTGGCTTCGGTTCGCACACAAAAAGAGATACGGCAGCAGGCCCCCATCTGGCTCGTTGGCCTGCTCGTCACCAACCTCGTCATCATGGCGGTTGACGCGCGCGACGCCGATGGCCGCCATAAAGTGCTGCGCGTCTGGACCCAAACTTTCGCCTCTCCACTCCAGAGCGCTTCGTCAAAAGCCACCGGCGCAACTACCGGTTTTTTCGAGCAAATCTGGAATTTTCGCAGTACGGCCCAGCAAAACGAGCAGTTGAAAGAGCGTTTGACGCAGCTCGAGCTGGAACTCAACGTCGCCCGCCAGGCCAGCGCTGAAAACGAGCGACTCAAGGCTTTACTCAGTCTCAACGAACAACTGAAGATCGAGAGCGTTCCGGCACGAGTGATCGCGCGTGATCCTTCGGTCTGGTTCAACACGATAACTATCAACCGCGGCAGTAGCTCAGGTGTCGCCGCGAACATGCCCGTCGTAACAGGCGGCGGGATCGTCGGACGCGTGATTACAGTCAGTCCATGGGCGTCGCAGGTCATGCTAATCACTGACGAGAAAGCCGGAGCAGGTGCCGTCGTCGGGCAGCTTGGCGAATCAGGCGCGCTTGGCTCGGTCCGTGGACGTGCGGATCTCGGCGTTGCACTGATCGAGATGCGTTACGTTTCAGGGCTCGAGAAAGTGGAAGTCAACGACTCCGTGATGACCACTGGTCAGGACGGAATCTATCCTCCCGGCTTGAACGTGGGCCGGGTAGTGGATGTGAAGAAAGGATCGGCAACTCAGGCTCACCACATTCTGATTCAACCGGGTGCTCAACTCGATCACCTGGAGGAAGTGGCTGTGCTTCTTTATAAACCCCCGCCGCGTTCGGTGCCCGAACCGACCTCGACCGCCGAAAGACCGAGAAGGTGAATTCATTGGGAGTTAGCAACCGGCAATCTGCCTATGTCGCAGCTTAAGATCGCCGTAGTTCTAATTGTTTCTATCCTGCTACAGCTTTCGCTGCGCGAAATTTGGCAGCCTCTCTCCTATATCGACTTTCCCCTCGTTGTTGTTGTTTACATTGCTTTGCAACGCGACGCATGGCAGGCGCTGGTGGTGGGCACCCTCGCAGGACTCATCGTCGACGCAGCCAGCGGTGGGCTGGTTGGTGCAGGTGGTTTTTCAAAGACACTGACGGCCTATGTAATCTATTTCGCCGCCACTCGCGTAAATCTCGAGAACCCGTTGTTGAGGATTCCCGTGCTGGCGGCAGGTTCAGTGCTCGATTCGGCGATTTACGTTTTCTGGCATCGCGTGCTTGGTTATCCACCTGCGGTGCCCCTCGTACAGACCATGTCATATAAACTTATCGCCACGACCGTCGTCGGTACTCTGGTTCTTTACATGCTTGATGCTGCGGTTTCAGAAAGGTCGTCCCATCGACGGCAATTCGCAACGCGACGACGCGTCGCGCGACGCTCGACCGGTCCGTTGCGCAGGAGATAGGCCGGGAATACAACCTGGCGGAAGGTAAGAAGCACTAAAAGGACACATCGATGAAATTCGAAGACTCATCGCAAAACCTCCGCGCGCGTTTGCGCTTCATTCAGGTTCTGGTGGTCCTGATGCTCGGCGTGCTTTGTGTTCGACTCTACGTGATTCAGGTCGTCAGAGGCGAACGCTACGCAGAGATCGCTGAAAACCAGCGGCGCCGTCGTTTACCAATTCCTGCGCCACGCGGCGTCATCTTCGATCGCTACGGCCGGCCCATCGTCAATTCGCGCCCGATCTACAACGTGATCATGTCGCGCGAAGACGTTAAAAATAAGGACCTCAACGCGCTGATTCAGCCGCTCTCCGAGGGCCTGAACGTCGATAAAGACATCCTTCGCGACTACTTTGAAATCGTTAAAACCATGCCCGCGTTTGAGTCCATCTTGGTGAAGCAGGATGCGACGCCCGGGGATATCGCATGGGTCGAAGCACGCACTCTCGAGCATCCTGAATTGCGCGTGGAGCAACAGCCGCAACGGAGCTACCCCGCGAATGGATCGCTTGCGCACGTCGTCGGATACGTCGGCGAGATCAGTCCGGAGCAGTTGAAACAGCAGGCTTACAAAGACCGTGGGCTCAAGCCCGGCGACATCATCGGGCTCAGTGGTATCGAACAGATTTATGACGACCACCTCCGCGGCAAGGATGGTTATCGTGAAGTCGTCGTCGATAGTCGCGGACGTATTCAGGCGGAGATCGAAACTGTCGATCCTATTCCGGGGCGCGACCTGATCACCACCATCGATCTGGATCTGCAGCTCGCCGCCGAAGAGCAACTGGCGACCTCCGCCACCGGCCGCGGCGTGATCATCTCGATGGATCCGAATAACGGCGAAATACTGGCCCTCGCGTCGGCCCCGAGTTTCGATCCAAACCTTTTCTCCCAACGAATCACGACCAAGGAAGGGCGCGCCGAGTATCAAGCGTTGCTGAACGATCCCGAAACTCCCCTTCTGAACCGTGCCGTCCAGAGCCGTTATCCGCCGGGTTCGACATGGAAGATCCCGATGGCCGTGGCAGGACTGATGCAGGGTGCGATCACGCTCGACCACTCCAATCTCGCCTGCGGCGGCGGTATCACGATCGGGAACAAGTTCACGCGATGCATGGGCAACCACGGTTCGCCCGATGTGAAAGTTGCAATCAGCAAATCGTGCGACGGCTACTTTTATCGTCTCGGGTTGAAGATGGGTATCGACGGCATCGTCGACATGGTTGACGACTTCGATCTCAACAAGCGCACCGGCATCGACCTCCCGAACGAAGTAGTGAGCTGGACTCCTTCGCGCGAGTTCAAACGACGCATGCAGCCGAAGGATCCTGAGTGGCGCGACATCGACACCGTGTACGCGTCGTTCGGACAGGTCTACGACATCATCACGCCTATCTCTCTGATTCGAAGCATCGCTGCAGTCAGTAAGGGCGGGCGCATGTACATTCCGCACCTGTTGAAAGAGATCCCGGCGAAAGGAAATCCCGGCGATGCCGATTACCTGGCGCCCGTGGCGTTTCAGCCGCTGGACCAGTCGCGACCGAATCCGAAGATCATTCCGATTCCGGAAGATATGAATCACGCTGTGGTCGAGGGCATGTGGAGCGTCGTGAATGCCGGGGGCACCGCAACGCGCATTCAGATGGCCGGCTTCGATATCGCGGGTAAGACTGGCACGGCGCAGGTCGTCGGACTCGGTAAGGACGTCGGCAAGAACAAGGACCACTCGTGGTTTGTCAGTTACGCACCGGCTTACAACCCGGAAATCGCGTTTGTCGCGCTGATCGAGAATTCCGGCTTTGGTGGATCTCACGCCGCGCCGGCAGTGCGCGCGATTTACGACGTCTACTATCGCAAGACGCGTAACGAAGAGCCTCCGGGCGCTATCAAGATCGCGAAGAAAGAACCCGCAACCACGGATGCACTCTCAAACGATTAAATGGTAGCAATCATTCACAAACGTAGCTGGCGCGACTTCGACTGGATCCTGGCCCTGCTGGCCATCGGCATCGTCCTGTTCGGCACGATCCAGATTCGCAACGCGCAGCCCACCGAGACTTACTGGGTCAAACAACTCATCGGTCTCGCGATCGGGCTCGTCGCCATGCTCGCGATTGCTTTCACCGACTATCGGCGTCTTTTGAATCTCGCGCCCGCGTTCTACATCTTTGGTCTGATACTGCTGATCATCGTGCTCATTCCCGGCATCGGGTTGAGAATTAATGGACAACAGGCGTGGATCAAAGTGCCGGGCATCGGCCAGTTTCAGCCTTCCGAGTTTGTGAAAGTCACGACGGCGATGATGCTTGCGCGTTACTTCGGTAAGAACCGCGTGCAGGCGCTGACGTTGACAGAGATGATTGTGGGCGGGCTGATTCTTGCTTTACCCATCGGCTTGATCCTGCTCGAGCCCGACGTCGGTTCTGTTTTGACTTACATTCCGATCCTTGCAGTCGTGCTGTTTCTGTCGGCTGTGAAATTGCGGCTCGTGATCGCGACTGCGCTGCTGGCGGTGATCATGATCCCTGCGGCCTACTGGGTTGGCGTAAAAACGGGCATGGTCAAGGGTTACCAGCAGGAACGGATCAACGTGATTCTCGATCCGGAGAATGCCGATCGACGTGGGATTGGTTATCACACGTGGCAGTCGATTCTGACGGTTGGTGAAGGTGGACTTTTCGGATCGCGTTCGTCAGTTGAACACTCACAGAGCGGCTTGAAGTTCCTGCCCGAGCCACACACGGATTTTATTTACGCTGTGACGGCTGAGAACGCCGGCTTCGCCGGCTGCGTGCTGGTGCTCGTCGCGTACATGATTCTTCTGTCGCGTCTAATCACAGGGGCGCGCCGCGCCTCGGATCGCATGGGCATGCTTGTGATCATGGCCATAGTTGGTGGTCTAACCTTCCAGATCTTCATCAACATCGGCATGGCCCTGGGAATCTCGCCCGTGATCGGCGTCCCCCTGCCTTTAATGAGCGCCGGCCTCGCCTCCCTCATCGCCACCTTCATCGCCATCGGCTTCGCCATCAGCGTCCAGTTACGCCGCTTCGTAAACTAAACCATCGTAACGCGAATGTCCGATTTGTTTGGAGATCGTTCTTTTGCGGAGATCCGAACTTCCACGCTGTGACCCAGCCGGTTCAAGATAGCGAAAAGCCGATCGGCCGAAAACCCGGAAAGCTGTCCGCGTAATAGACGTGAGACTTTCGGCTGGTCCAACAATATATGTTGGGCTGTTTGCGCCTGAGTCCAACCTTTTTTCTCGATCAATTGAGCAATCTTCGTCGCCAGCTTAGCTTTCAGTAAAAGCTCTTCAGCATCCTGAAAACCGAGGTCAGCAAAGACATTGCCGCTGCTGTCGGTAACCGCCTCGGTCTTTGCTCTTCCCTTTTTGGGTGACGTTTCTTTGCCCTTTGTTTTCATCTGTCACGTCTCGCACTGTGACGCTCTCGGTAGTCTTCCTCGGCAACCTTCAAGCGTTTTCGAATAAGCTCCATGTTCGGTCGAGGCATCGTAATGCCTTTCTTCGATTTCTTCTGGAAAACGTGCAACACGTATACGACGCCGGGAAATTTCACTGTGTATACTGCGCGATACGTGTCTGACTCATAATCATCAACTATCTCGAGAACGCTCGCGCCTCCAAATCCCGTAAGCGGTTTTGCCGAAGGGGCCTTGCTGCCCACCTGGGCCTGGTAGAGGGCATAGCCCATCACATCTTTTACTTCAGCCGGAAACAACCTCAGATCTTTCAACGAGGATCCGACCCAAACTATTCTGTTGATGATGTGAGGCTCATCCACGGCGCAGTAGTATGCCTGATCTGGCATATCTTCGCAACGGGTTATTGGCCGCGAATTGCGCGGATTGAATGAAGATCGTATAGTGGCGCCAATGAGGTTTTTGGGTTTCACATAGGTAAAGGGACGGGCGCAAGGGCGCCGTGGTCCAGGTTTGGTGAGGAGTAAAGCAGCTGGCCCGTGTGCGGGTTTGGCTGCTTTTGTTTCTTGAAGAGAGGAGAAGACTAATGTTGTAGGGGAAACCGGGAACGATTAATGATGTTGTCACTTACTTGTACGCTCAGACGGCCGCAGGCATTCACCAGATGAAAGTCGACGCGTATAAATCAACCACGGATGAGAAATACGCTTACCAGTCGCCAGACGGTAAGACGGTTAGGAACAAACGGCCCGATCAGGCGCTGATTGATGCCGGTTGGAAGTTCACGAAGGTGAAGTTCCAACGAGTCGAATCGTGCATGTCTCCGCGTCATCCGCGTTGCCGCGACTATCGAAACGCGAAACGTCGAGCGACACTCCTGCTGGCTGCACGTTTGATACTGAAAGCCACTAACGGGACCGTACCGGACAAGGAGCAGATTGGCCCGCTTCTTTCGATGGGGACCTTCCGTTCGCATGCGCGCACCGCGAGCGTGCAGAAATCGCTCGCGTACTCTTCGTACCGGCAGTTGCGGAAACTCGATAATCGTCAGCGCAAGCAGCCCGATCGCTTCAATGCAGTTGTCGAGTGGATCAGGCAACGGGAGGTGCAGGATGCGTGAGAGCACAAGACTTTTCATCCTGGTCCGCCGCGATCTGTCGTGCGGTCAGCGCGCGGTGCAGGCGTGTCACGCCTCGCTGAGTTCATGCACAAACACGGTCGTGATCCATAGGTGCAGGAGTGGACCAGTACACACAAGACACTGGTGATTCTCGGCGTGCGAGACCTCAACGCGCTACTGCGTTGGGCACAGATGCTTCGCGACTCGCACATCGATCACGCGGTCTTTGAAGAGCCGGATCGCGGCGACGAGATGACGGCGATAGCAGTTCATCCGAACGCCGATCCTTATCTCTTCCGCAACCTGCGGCTCATGTGAGAGATTGTTTTGAGTGAGGTGCTAGGCCCTAGTGGTTCGGGCTCGGTCTCTAAAACCGACATCAAGGCGGGTTCGAATCCCGTGCACCTCACCAAACTTAGCGAGCTTCGGCTTTCAACGAGAAGGTGGTCCAGGCGAGAAGGCTGCAGGTTACGAAGCCGAAGGCGTTGAGAAGGCCGTGCGTCATGGCCATGGTTGGGATGTCGATAATCAGCGTTTTCGTGGCGAGACTGTAGGCATACAGACACGCGAGCACCATCGCTGAACAGCTCGACAACGCACCGATGAACAATAGCAATCGGCGCGCAAGAGGATTGACGGCCGGGATGACCCAACGAACCGTGAGCACCGCGAGCAGAAACAATCCCGCCGTAATAAGTAACGCGCCGATAAATCCAAGCCACGGCGAAAAAGTAATTCCAGCGGCGACCAGCGGCATCGCGGCTATAAGCGCAAAAACGACGACTCCAAACAACCGTGACGGATGCGGCACCGTCGCCAGAACTCTTCCACTCAAACCCGCAATGATCGGCGCTGCGAACCCTGCGAAATGGAAGTGTACAACCGTCAGCAGGATGATCGTCTCACCGTAATCGAAAGGCTGAATGCCGTAACGATAGACCACGAGCCACGCACCTGCGACCGGCAGGTAAAGCAAGCCCGCATCGACGCTCAACTCGTGCAACGGGTACACGCGACGCGACCACAGCCGCAACACTCCCATCAATCCGATCAGTGCATTCAGCACAAACCACGCCGACGACAACAACGCCGCAACCGTGCCATTCGGAAAGAAGAACGACAGAGCCGTCACCACCGCGGCGATCGGCTGAGCAAACACCACCAGCCGGTACAACCCAGATCCGCGCTCTTCATCCGTCGCAATCAGCGAGAGACACAGCGGCACGATCACAAAGATCGCAAAGAAGACGACCTTGTGAATCAACTCCGTCTCGCGTGAATCAGAAGTCGCGGCCGGCAGTAGCAACAACCACACAACCACGCCGGCCACCGCGCTTAGTCTCGCAAACCGTGCCGCTGAGCTCACGATCAATTCGTGCTTTTCGTGTCTGCCGCAGGCTGAGGATCGAGCGCGCGCGTCACGAGTTCGATCTCGACCGTGATGTTGTCGCCGATAAACGTCGGATTGTCCTGGCGACTGTAGTTGATGCCGAAGTCCCGGCGGTTCAGAACGACCTTCGCGGAATAACCAACACTCGTCTTGTTATTCCCAGGATTCTTGTACGTGCCGGTGACGGTGAACGGCAGCGCGATCTGTTTGGTAACGCCGTGCATGGTGAGTGGACCATGCGCGATAAACTGTTTTCCCTTCTTCTCGATCCGTTCACTCTTGAACGTGATTTCCGGATACTTTTCCACGTCGAAGAAGTCGGCATTTCTAAGATGGACATCGCGACGCTCGATTCCCGTGTCGATGCTCGTCGCTTTGATCACCACGCTCACCGACGACTTCGTTATATCTTTCTCGTCGACATTCAAAGTGATCGCATAGTCGTTAAACTTCCCCGTGACCTGCGACAAGCCGCCGAGAATCGGCACGGTAAACCCGACGGTCGAGTGAGCGTTGTCGATCGGATACGGCCGGCTGGTTGCAACCTGCGCCGCCACTGTCACCGCAAACAACAAAACAAGCAGAATGGTTTTCTTTAACATTGTGTTTCCTTCTCTGTTTGATGAACCACGCGAATGAGGTATTTGTCGTAGCCCGCACGCACGAGCGCTTCGTACGCGGCCCACACTTCTTCCGGAATTTCCTGCGCGATCTGGTATCCCAAAGCAGGATAGAACTTGATCCGCTGCAGATCTCCAACCATGATTCCGACGACGTCATCCACCGTCAACGAGCTGTTTGTGTACTCAGCCACGTACTCGTCAAACGAGACCTGCGGCGAAGTGACGATCACTTCTTTCTCGGGCCAGTATCTGAGAAACGTTGCGAGCGCGCGCCGTTCCATGTACGGCTTCTGCACGAGGATAAACTTCTGCGGATCGAGACCTTTCTCGGCGAGCAATCGCCTCGTGTACTGAACGTTCTCGCCCGTATTAGTCGACTTCGTTTCGACGACAATACACTCCGGCGGCACATTCAAACTCATTGCAATGCGCGCGAACCGTTCGGCTTCAGGCTCGCGCCACAAACGTCTCGTGATTTCGCCCTGGCCGCCGGAGAAGATGATGAGCGGCGCCCAGCCTTCGAGAAACAGTTGCGCGCCACGTTCCGCCACTCTCTCGTCGTGACTGCAAAGCACCAGGATCGCGTCCGCTTTCGCGACCTGGTGTTTCAATAAGTGATAGTTCCAAAGTGTTTCCGCCAGCGCCCGGATCTGAGGGTCCATAAGTTTAAGCCGCTGCTTCCTCGTTGACGGTTTCCGCCGCACTCTTCTTTGAACTCGGATCGAGCAAGCGCGCGAAGATCGGAATGAAAGCAAAACTGATTGGCGCGAGGAAGATACTGATAAACGACAACAGGATCGCCAGCAGACAAGCCAGCGGCACTGCCATCGAGCGCCGCAGGATGCTGCGTTCGAGTTCCGGTGTGACATCGCTTTTCAGGAGGTTCGCGGACATCGCGTGATGCCAGATCCAGAGTTTTGCCGTCGCGACACCGCCGAAGCTCGCCGTGTAAAGAATGAACGCCGTGCGGCTCCAGAAATTCTCACTGAAAAGCGCCGTGGGAAACGGGACAAACGACACGCACAACAGCAGCAGAAGATTTCGCCACAACAGCCCCGCATCGTAGTCGGCGATGTAGCGAAAGATGCGATGATGTTCGATCCACATCAATCCGATAATCAGGAAGCTGATCACAAATCCCGCGACACGTGGAAGCAGATTAATTAACGACTGCCGCAACGCAGGCTCGGTGTGTTCACCGATATGTGGAACTTTTAACTCGAGCACGAGCAACGTGATCACGATCGCGAAGACCGCGTCGCTGAAGAACACGACACGCTCGAAACTCAAACCTGATTCTTGATTCATGGGGAGCTCCAAAATTCAATCATGTAAATCTTGATAATCCTGTAATCCTGTCAAAAAGTTCTCTATCTCCACAGTTGATCGTAACCACACGATCTTCCTGCCTCCCGAATGCCTGTTAATCAACTCCACGATTTTCGGTTTCGACTTCCGCGAATAATTCCAGATCCAGCGAAGAAACTCAGGATCGAGTTGTTCGTGACAACCTTCAGCCATGTCCGGCCGCGACTGGCGCCGGTACATCAAACGCCTCTTCACTACGCGCCACAGGCATAACCAGCGCGGCATATCGAGAAAAACAATCGTGTCGCAACGCTCGATTCGCGCTTCGATCGTGCCGCCGTAATTTCCATCCATGATCCACGAATCACCGCGCGTCAACTCACGAATAGTCATCAACCATTCGTCTTTGGAAGGTTCGGTCCAACCCGATCGCCAGTAAAACTTATCGAGATGTTTGACTTCGATGTTCAGCAGATCCCCGAGCCGTCTTGCCAGTGTGGACTTCCCCGCACCGCCGGAACCAAGCACCAAAACCCTTTTCATAAAAACGTCAACGCTTAACTTTCATCACCACTCGGAATCCGATGAAGTCGCGACGACCTTGCGGCGCAAACCCGAAACGTTTTGCCAGTCGATAGAGATCCGGTGGATCGAGCCACGAGCCGCCGCGCATCACGCGCGCAGGGCCGTTTGCTGCTGCCGTTTCATCAGCACCATCTGCCGGATAATCGCGATGAAACACGTCTTCACACCACTCGGCGACGTTGCCCGTCATGTCGTGCAGTTTCCAGGGGTTCGGCTTGAAACTCCGCACCGGCGCGATGAGCTCGAAACCATCTTCAAACGGGAAAGCACGATTCCAGTTACAAAATCTTTTCGCCGCCGACGCGTCGTTGACGTTTCCATAACCGCGGCCGCCCGCTTCAGTGTCGCCCCAGAGGTAAGCCGTCGTCGTGCCCGCCCGCGCAGCATATTCCCACTGCGCTTCAGTCGGTAACTGCAAACCGAAGTGCTCGACAAAACGTCGCGCATCGTTCCAACTGACCTGGACCACCGGATGATCGTCGCGCAACTTGTAATCAGGAAGATTCGGAAAAGGATTCTTCCAGCTCGAGCTTGCGTTCCATCCCCTGTCGCCGGCAGGAAGAGAGGCGAAAGCGCCATTCGTGTGCCCGCCTTCCTCGACACCGCGCTCGGCATCAGTCACGTAATTCGTCGCGTTTACGAATCGTCGAAACTGTTCGACGGTGACTTCCGTTTCGCCGATATAAAACGGCTCCCTGATCACGCGCGAATGCTGCTTCTCGTTCTGACTACGCCCGGCTTCAGTCGCAGGCGAACCCATCTGAAAACGCCCTGCGGGAACCAGCACGAGCGTAATACCGCTCTCGCGATGTACGATGCGTTCAGGTAAACGAGTTTGGGTGGATGCGCCAGGCGCAGAAAACAGCAGCGCAGTCGTTAGCAAAACACAGAAGCTCAAAGCTGCTTTGAACATACTTGTCTCCTGAGTAAACTTAAGCGAAAGGACAGAGATGGCGCCAACACTCTACCGGATCATTCTGCAAGTCGACAATCTTGACCGCGCCGAAGAGTTTTACGGAAAGCTGCTGGGCGACCGCGGCCGCCGCATCCACGGCGCTTCGCGGCATTATATCGACTGTGGTCCGGTTATACTCGCGCTCGTCGACGTCAACGGCGAAAACATTCCCGGCCTGCAACCAAAGCCTTTGCCCGATTACATTTACTTCGCCATGAGCGATATCGAGGCGTGCTACGAGCGAGCGCGCGCGCTGAATTGTCTCTCAACTGAGGACGTGCACGGCGACAGTGCCGGCGATCTCGTCACGCGTCCGTGGGGCGAACGATCTTTCTACGCACATGATCCGTGGGGCAACGGTCTTTGCTTCGTCGACGAAGGCACACTGTTCACCGGCAAATAGATTCATGAATCACAACCCAACTTATCAAGCGGCCAGCACTGTAGCTCCAGTCATCGAGGCACACTTCGCGCGCCACATCTATGAAGCGCAGCGCCGTGGTGAAGACGGCGTCGCGCCCCTGCCTGACGCAGGTTCAATAGCGTCGATCATCAATGCGACCTTCTGGGCCAGCTTCCGGCCTGAAGAAGGACGTTTCCCTAAGATCTCGCTGGCGTACCTGCCGCCGCACCAAGCCGGACAGCCGATGGTTTTCGAGCATCCGCTGCCGTTGACCGCCGCTGTTCTGACGAAACTCGCGCCGGCCGTCGAACGCCCGGAGATTCACATCGGTGTGTGGACTGTCGGAGACGAACTCAAAGTTTGGGGCACAACGCGATCGATTCCGAGTTTTTGTTTCGTTCTCGAAGACGTCGAACCCGGACTGCTCGTGGTCAAGCATCGCCGTCTCGATGGCTTCGGTAAATACGCGAACGTTGCGGTGCTGAAAGGCGAGCAAGTCAAAGTCATCGATGAAAAAGGGACGAGCCTGCCTGACTGTCCGGCACTACTCAAATCGTTGCTCGCATTCACTGACGCTGCCACGAATGGACCTCATCACTCGTTGAACATCCTCGTCCAGCTTGCCGCTTCGATGCGCGCCCAGGCACACGGCGGCACACTTCTCGTCGTGCCGGCAGGAAGCGAACGCTGGCGTGAGTCGATCGTGCAGCCGATCGTTTATTCGGTGACACCGCAGTATTCGGCACTGGCGGCGCTCTTGCGCCAGAACCCGCCCGAAGAGGATCGCGTGGAATGGGAAAACGCACTGCGCCGCACGGTGGATATGATCGGCGGACTGACAGCCGTTGACGGCGCAACTGTTATCAACGATCAGTATGAAGTGCTGGCGTTTGGCGCGAAGATTCGTCTGCCTGACGGCAGTTCACTGGTTGATAAGTGGGTGGTGACTGAACCGATCGTGGGAAACCTGCCGGTGGTGGTCCATCCGACGGAGCACGGCGGCACGAGACATTTCTCGGCAGCGCAGTTTGTTAACGATCAGGACGATGCGCTTGCGTTAGTTGCGTCGCAGGATGGACGGTTCACTGTGTTCGCGTGGTCTCCGTGTGAGGAGATGGTCCATGCGCACCGTGTCGAGTCGCTGCTTATGTGAGCCGCGGATTTTCGCGGATGAACGCAGGTTACGGCGTGAATACGCGCCGGAACACGATGCCTGAATAGTTCAAACGCATCGCACGTCCGTCGATGATCGACTCGAAATTCACCCAGTCAGGCCCGTCAGGATCGCCGATCGCAAATTTTCCATCCGGTCGCGGTGTGAGTCGCTGAACGCCATCGACCCAGAGCTGGCCCTTGCGCAGCACGACGCGCGTGTCGCCGTACCACGGACTGTCGTTCTGGTAATGCCCGGCCAAGCCTTCCCACTCCTTCTTCGTCTCGAAAGTTTTCGGGCCGTTGTATTTGGCGCCCATGTACCAGTCAGGCCCGTGTAAAACCTGCGTCACTTGATTATTTTCACGCGCGAACCCGAGCACGTACGTATCGAAATCCGGATGCTTCACGATGAAGCGATCGGTTGCCGCTCGCTCGAGCACGATCTTGCGACCTCCATGCGTGAGCACGAGCTTGTTGCCTTCTGCTGAGAACTCGAGTTTCTTTCCGGTTGGCGACGTGTAAACGCCCGCGTAGTCGGCTGCATTCTTCACTTCGTCCGGAGCAGGTGCGGGTGCAGGCGGATCCGGAAGCGACTTTCCGTCGAGCGATGCGTTGAAGAGTTCGATTGCGTACTTCGTCACTGCAACCGGTCGATACCCGCGCAGGTTTGCATTGACTGACGCAAATGCGCCAACGCCCGAAGTCACGTCGACGTCGAGTGATGAGCTGAAGGCAACCATGCCGCCTGTGTGACGCAGACGCGTGTGACCTGCAATGTCACTCACCCAGATTCCGTAACCGTACGATGCCGGTTCGCCGCGATACGGAGAATTGATCGCGGGTTTGGTAAACAGCGCGAACCCATCTTCGGAGACGAGCCGGCCTTTCGGCAACGCGCCGCGATTCGCGAGCATGCGAATGTACTTCGCCATGTCCGCGGGCGTTGAAGCAATACTGCCCGCAGCGATATCGACTTCGAGCCATTGCGCTTCGCCGAGTGGACCATGAAGTGGAAACGGTTTTCCTTCGACGAGTGGTTCGTAGCCGACGGCCATCAAGCGTCGCAGATTGTTGGTGATGATCGGCGAGCTGGCAGTCATCTCTAAAGGCGCGAGCATGCGTGCTCGCATCGCTTCTGCAAACGGACGTTTATCGAGTGCTTCGATGAGGAAACCGAGAATGTTGTAGCCGGTGTTGGAGTAAAGAAAACGCGTTCCGGGTGCGTAAGCAACTGCGATGTCGCTGAGTAACGCATCGAGCAGGAGTGGCGCGCCGGGAAGTCCGCCTGTGTGGCTGACGATGTGGTGCGTGTTGATTGCTTCGAATTTGGAGTTGATCTTCAGCCACGGAAGGTATTCGACTATGGGTTTGTTGAAGTCGAGTTTTCCTTCGTCTCTGAGCTGGACCAGCACCAGACCGACAAACGATTTCGAGACCGAGCCGATCTGAAACATCGTTTCGGGTGCGACGCGAAGTCCGGCCTTCGTGTCTGCGTAGCCGTACGTCGAGGCTCGAATCAGCCCATCGCGGTTTGCGATGGCGAGCGTCATTCCCGGTGCGCCGGTCTCGCGCATGTGGTTCGCGATATATTCGTCGAGCCGCGTGAACACCGGCTGCACGTTTGCGCCGTTCTGGGCAAAGGCCGCAATGGGTCGCAGCACACTCACCGCCACCGCGGTCTTTCCACTATTGGACAAAAATGTACGTCGTGAAAGATTCATAATTTTCGCGTCAATTGTAGGGTGGCCCTCCGTGGCCACCCCTGCGTCGAATTCCAATCCTGGGGTGGCCACGGAGGGCCACCCCTACAATCATTCTTCCAGGTGAAGCGTTCTACTCCAACCCGAGACTTTTACACAACTCCACAAACCGCGCTTCCGATCGAAGATTCTTGAACACCGGATCGACTTTTATGAACGGCAACCAGTTGAACCGTTCTGCATGCGACTGCTCGAGCCAGTCAAGCGCACGCTCACGCTCGTCGAGCCCGGCGTAGACCACTGCAATCTGATAAGGCGAAACGTACTGCTGTTTCGCAAGCTCCTGCAAACGTGCGATCGTTTTCTCAGCGTCCGCGCGCTTCCCTGCGAGTCCTTGCGCATGGCCCAACGCAGTCAATGCGGCAACGTTGTCAGGCAGCGACTTCAACGCCAGCCGAAACGCAGCGATCGCCTCATCAGGCTTCCCTTCTTCCTCGAGTATCAGTCCGAGCTCGTAATGCGCGCGCCCGAAGCCTGGATCCATCTCGAGCATTTTCGACACTTCTTTTTTCGCTTCCTCGAGCCGGCCCGCATAGTAAAGGCTACGAATGTAGTCGCTGTAAATCGTCAGTGAAAACGGTTCGAGCTCGTGCGCGGTCTTTGCCTGGACCACTGCTTCATCCAATCTGCCGATCGCTGCGAGATAAGTGCTATACCACTGGTGTGCAGTCGCGTAGTTTGGATTGAGTGCGATTGCTTTTTTGAAGTGTTGCTCCGCTTCCGTCCACTTCAAACGATAACGATACGTGACGAAAGCGAGCGACGTGTGCGCCTCAGCCAAGCTCTCGTTGATCGAGAGCGCTTTCTTCGATGCTGCTTCGGCTTTCGGGTAAGAGTCGTCCGCAGACGTGACGTTGTAAACGTTGAGCAGCAGGTAACAATCGGCGAGCCCGGCGTAAGCAAGGCTGTAATCCTGATCACGCATGATCGCCTGGCCGAAAAACTCGATGCCTTTTCGCAAACCTTCGACCGTACGCTTGTTCCAGTTGTAACGGCCCTGAAGATACAGGCGATAGGCTTCGGAATCGGGCGAATAAGTTCGCGCTAACTGCGCGGGGTCCATGCCGCCCGCACGCGAGCTTAATCGTTGCGACACGTCGCGCGAGATCTGTTGCGGTAGTGCGACAACTTCCGAAACCTTGCGACCGTAAGTTTCACCCCAGATATGACTGTCGTCACGTACGTCGATCAACTCCACGCTGACTGACAGATCGTCGCCCACCTGGTTAATGCTGCCGGAGAGTAGTGCATGAACACCGAGCTCGCGGCCGATCTTTTTCGGATCGGTTTCGCGGCCCTTGTAGTGAAACACCGTGCTGCGGGACTTCACTTTCAGGTTCGGCAGGCGAGAAAGGTTATCGATCAAACTCTCCGTTATTCCGTCAGAAAGATACTCGTTACCGGGATTGTTGTTTGCAAACGGCAGTACTGCGAGCGATTGGATCGTTTCATCCGACTCGGCGGGACGATACGCCTGAAACGCGAGGAACGAGAGTGCGACGATCAACACTGCGGCGAGTGTGAACGCGGTGACTTTGCGTGGCGTGGTCCAGAAGCTCGATCGTCTGCTGGTCCATCTGGACGAGCCGGGCGCGTCAGTCAGAGTGTTAGTGGCTTCTGTGTCGAGCTCCCGTTCGACCTCCTGAAGATCGCGGCGCATGTCTTCGATTCTCTGGTAACGATCTTCAGGTGCCTTCGCGAGAGATCGATCGAGTATCTCCTGAATGCGGCGAAGCGCGGGCGAGTCGTCACCGCGTGCTTCGGTGATCGGCTTAGGCTGGTGATAGACCACGGCGTAACGCACGTCGAGGGCCGTCTTACCGCGGAAGGGCCACGTGCCGGCGAGCATTTCGTAAAGCAGGACGCCGGTGGAAAAGATGTCGGCACGATGATCGGCTTTCAACCCCTGTGCCTGTTCGGGAGCTGCGTAGGTTGACGTTCCGTAAGGCACGCCGATTTCCGTGAGTTGCGGATCGTTCGAATCTTTGTTGCTCGAAGTGTCGATCAGTTTTGCGAGACCGAAGTCGAGCACCTTCACGGTTCCCGTACGCGTCACCATCACGTTGCGAGCTTTAATATCGCGATGGACGATGCCGCGCGCGTGTGCCGCTGCGAGTGCGTCGGTCACCTGAATCGCGATCGAGAGCGCGCGTCGGAGGTCGAGTGGTTTGCCGTCGACCAACTGTCGCACGTTGCGTCCCTCGACGTACTGCATCGCGATGAACTGAATGTCGCCGACCTTGTGTAGACCGAAGATGGTGCAGATGTTCGGATGATCGAGTGATGAAGCGAGTTTTGCTTCACGTTCGAAGCGGGCGAGATTCGAGGGACTGTCCGTCAGATCGGGCGGCAGAACTTTGATGACGGCGGGCCGATCGAGTGTGGTGTCGATGACTTTGTAAACAGTGCCCTGCCCACCCTCACCGATTTTTTCCACGACACGATAATTGAGCAGGAGCTGCCCCAGCATAGGAGAATTGATCGAAGTGCGTTCGCGCGGCGGGCATTATATCCAATTCTCGCTTGGACACGATTTACAAGATTGATAGGATGAGCAAGACCAAGAAATCATTGCGCAGGAGCGTAAATTTGAGATCTGTCGTGCTGTTGATCCTGGCAATCCTTGCGGCCCCACGTTGGACCATGCAGACGAGCGGTGTTGAGGTTAGGTTGCGTGGTGTGAGTGCGGTGAGTGAGCGTGTGGCATGGGCGAGTGGGGCGGGTGCGACCGTGTTGCGGACGAGTGATGGTGGAGCGACCTGGCAAAAGTTAAGCGTTACAGACGAAGCCACACTCGACTTTCGAGACATTGACGCGGTCGATCCGCAAACTGCTTATGCGCTGAGCGCCGGTAATGGTTCAGCATCGAGAATTTACAAAACGGCTGACGCCGGAAAAACCTGGACGATGCAGTTCAAGGCTGACGATCAGAAAGTGTTCCTCGATGCGATGTCATTTTGGGATGCAAGGAACGGCATCGTCTTCGGAGACTCAGTCGATCGACAGCATTACATGCTAACGACTGACAACGGCGGACAGACATGGACCCGCGTGCCCACAAACAACCTGCCGCCGGCACTCGAAAACGAAGGCGCATTCGCCGCCAGCGGCACTAACATCGCCCTCCTCGGCAAGACACACGCATGGATCGGCACCGGCGCCGCCGCCAAAGCTCGCGTGTTGCGCACTTCCGATCGTGGCAAAACGTGGCAAGTCGCGGAGACACCACTGGCCGCAGGTCCTTCCGCCGGAATCTTCTCCATAGCTTTTCGCGATGCGAAACACGGCATCGTCGCCGGGGGCGATTACCGCAAGGAAAATGAGGCGGTCGACAATCTCGCCGTGACGAACGACGGCGGTGCCACGTGGACCCTCGTCAAAGGCTTGTCAGGCTTCCGGTCAGTCGTGGCTTACGTTCCGGGTACAAAGACACTCATCGCGCTCGGCCCCGCCGGCGGTGATTACTCAACCGACGACGGCAAAACGTGGAAGCCGATCGAAGGGCCCGGTTTCGACACATTCAGCTTCGTTCCGCACAAACCCACCGGCTGGGGCGCCGGCAACAAAGGCACACTCGGAAAACTCAGTTTCTGAGGCCGATTGCTTCATTTGCGCTGATCCGTAAAATCTGTAGTTATGACTGAAAACCAAGCCTGCCCGTGTGGGTCCGGGGCGCCATTCAACGCCTGTTGCGATCCGATCATCAAAGGTACACGCGAAAGTGAGACGGCTGAGCAGTTGATGCGCGCGCGGTATTCCGCGTTTGTGACCGGCGCCATCGACTTTATCGTGTCGTCGACGCATTCGAAGAGCCGGAAAGAGATCGACATGGATTTCATCCGGCAGTGGTCGGAAACGTCAACCTGGCGCGGGCTCGAGATTCTCGAAACGAAAGACGTGAACGACAAGAAGGCTTTCGTCTCTTTCGAGGCGCAGTACACGCAGGATGGTAAGGATCATAATCATAGGGAGAAGAGTTTATTTGAACGTGAAAATGGAGACTGGCGTTTC
>DASTQB010000384.1:0-26840 GCA_035761985.1 Pyrinomonadaceae bacterium | reverse complement strand
GGATCTCCTTCGAAATCGCTCACAACTTCCAAAACTTTCACTGCAACTCGACTGATGGTTTCATCCGTTAACTCCTCCGCATTGTTGAACCCGCGCCAACTGAAGAGATTGATCAAATTCTCCCTAATCTCTTCGTACTTGGCACCTGCTTTGTCACGATCTGCGTCAAGCCAGACAAGTAGCGATTCAAAATTTTTGTCCCATGAATTCGGCATCTTTTAGGTGAAGAGGCAGAGTGTCACATGCAGTCGATACTTTAACGTGGCTATCATAGATAACAAAAACCGCATATAAAAGCGATCTGGCGCGGGCACAGGCAAGCTACGAACGTTGATGCCGGAATAGGCTTGTATAGGTTATCCTCTTCCGCATCATGAAAACCACGACGCTCTTCGCTGTCATCGCCACTGCCCTACTGCTCCCCTTCGCAACCCGGGCCCAGGAAAAGAATGCGGCCACGCCTTCCGTGCAAAACGTGCAAGTCACGGCCTCCGCCAAAGAAGCGGAAGTCGGGCAGGAAGTGAAGCTTACGGTCGTAGCCACCGATGCTTCAGGCAAGGTCGTGAACGAAAAGCCCTCGACGTATTTCGCCGGACCGTTCGACATCGCCGCAGTCGATGACGACGGTAACGTCAAACTTTTCGGCACCGGTGAAGTAACCGTGGGCGCGATCGTCGGCGGCAAGCCCGGTCTGACGACTCTCATGGTTAAAGCACCCGGCGTAAAAACGATCGAGCTCAGGTCCGTGAAGTCGCCGCTTGTCATCGGTAGCACTGTTCAACTCGACGCCCTCACCCGTATTCCGAACGGTAATCCGCGCACGGGCGTACCGATCAACTGGTCTTCCGATAATCAGCAAGTTGCAACCGTCAATGCCGGCGGCGTAGTAACAGCAGTTGGACCAGGCACTGCCAACATCACCGCGAAATCGGGAACGGCCACTGCCACAACCGCGATCTCCGTAGTTAAAAACAACCTGCGCAGCCTGGCAGTAACAGCCGGCGCTCCATCTGCACGCACGGGCGATGTGGTCGTGTTCACTGCGAAATGCGATCCCGCAGGCGATTACATCACTACGTGGTCCGTAAGCGGCCGCGGCGCGACTGTAGATCAGGACGGCGGCTTCGTCGCCGAACGTCCCGGAACTTACATCGTCACCGCAACCACCGGAAACGTATCCGACAGCGCATCGATCGTCGTCACACCACGCAATATCGAACGCGAGATCAAACTCATCGGGCGTGTACCATTTAAAGAATTCCAGGGCGCGGAACAGTGGATCATCGGCAATTATGCTTACTACTCGACGATCGCCGACCGCTTCCTCGTGTACGACATTTCTGATCCCTCGAATCCAAAGTTAACCGACACGATCAAAGTGGACGCGCGTCTCGTGAACGACATCACGACGACGGCTGACGGAAAGATTCTCGTCATCTCGCGTGAAGGTGCGTCCGACAGAAAAAATGGAATCGCATTTTACGACACGTCAGATCCCGCGCATCCGAAACTGATCTCGGAGTACACAGCGACCGTCACGGGCGGCGTCCACAGTGCTTACGTCGACGGTCGTTACGTTTATCTCACTGACGACGCAACCGGCTCGATGCGCGTGATCGATTTCCGTGATGTAAAGAACCCGAAGGAAGTCGGACGCTGGCAAACAGAGAATCCGATCGCGGTCCCGATGCGCACGAAGGAAGGCGACTCTGTCGGCGGACGTTATCTTCACGATCTGCAGGTGAAAGACGGCCTGGCTTATCTCGCTTACTGGCACGATGGCCTGGTGATTCTCGACGTTGGCGCCGGGTTGAAAGGCGGCAGTCCTGAGAATCCGAAACTCGTCAGCCAGTTGCGTTTCAATCATCACGAACTCTACGGCAACGGCTGGCTCGCCGGCACGCATTCGGTTTATCGCTACGGCAAGTATGTCTTCATCGGCGACGAGGTCTTCCCCGCGATCTTCGACATCAAGTCTCCACGACGATTTCCGGTGCGCGGCATCGTTCATGTTGTCGACGTGTCCGACATCAGCAATCCGCGGAAAGTGGCTGAGTATCCGGTGCCCGAAGGCGCCGCGCACAACATCTGGGTCGAGAACGATATGATGTACGTTGGTTACTACAGCGGCGGCGGACGAATCGTCGACGTGTCAGGTGAACTGCGCGGCGATCTCTACCAGCAAGGTCGAGAGATTGCGCGACTGTGGACTGGCGACGCTGATGCATTTCGCGCAAACCTGCCGATGACGTGGGGCGCGCAGCCGCACAAAGGCGTGGTCTACTTCAACGACATTCACTCAGGGCTGTGGATCGTGAAGCTCGGCGACAAGATCGATAAAGGATCAACCACTGCCCCGGGACAGTAGTTGCAGTTTTCGGTTTAGGCCGCAGATGAACGCGGATAAACGAAAATTCAGATTAGTGTTCATCCGCGTTCATCCGCGGCACGGTTTTATAAAACTCGATTCCAGCGGCGCCGGGTGCGACGTCCACGGTCGCAACTGTCTTCAGCGACGTGAGATCGATCACCTCGACCGTTCCTGGTTCAGATCCGACACCTTCCACCGTCACAAACGCATAGCGATCATCCGGCGAGACAACGACGCCGTGCAGCACTTTGCGTTTCGTTGGCAAACGCGCCAGTTCCTTTCCCGTTTTCAGCTCATAAATCGACACTGACTGATCGCGTTTGTTCGTGGCGATCAGGCGTTGACCGTCGCGCGTGATCTCGAGGTTGTAAACACCCGCACGCGCGGGAATGCGACGTACGAGCTGCCAGCTACCGGCATTGATCTCGACGATCTCGCTCGAGCCGTTGCACGCGACATAGATGGAAGAGCCGTCGGTTGAAGGTTCGGCCCACGTCGGCGAACACGAATTGTCACCGGGTTTCGGCGGCTCTGAGCCATGACCGGCGGAGTGTGTCGAGTGAGTTGCCGGCGTTTGTGGCGGGCCAGTCAGCCCCTTCTCCTTGTTCTTCGTCACGATGAAATGCCGCGTTGCTTTCAGCGAACGCGTGTCGATCTCGACAAGCATGTCGTCCATCATGCACGCCGAATACTGCTTCGTGCCTTGCGAGTTCAGACGCGAACCGTGAGGCATCGTGCATGTCGTTATGCGCGCGACTTCGGTCATCGTCTGTGTTGAGACGACTGATACCGACGACGGCGTCATGTCTCCGTGCAAGTTGAAGTTGACTACGAATAGGAAGTTGCCGTCGGGTGTGATGTCGAGAGTCGCGGGAAAGTGACCGAGGGCGGTTTTCTTTACGAGTGTGTTGTCGCTCGTCGAATACTTCCACACCGTTCCAAACGGCCGCCCGTGCGCAAGCGTGACGAAGTAGAACTGGCGGTCGGGAGAAACGACGATGCCGTGCGGCCCGTCGAGATCGATCGGCATGTCGCCGGTGTCGAACTGCTGCTCGACGCGCGCGCCGTCAGGGCCGAAACGGACGAGCGCGATCTTGTCGGCTGATTCCGAGAGAACGTAAACGAGGTAATCTTTGTCAGGCTTCGTTTGCGACCACACGCCGGGTGAACACATCAGAAGCAGTACCAAAACAGAGAAACTCTTCATGCGTGGAAAGTCTATCACGCACTCGAAGCATGCTGCTTGAGCGAATTGATCACTTCGTCGATCACGGTGGTCCAGTTCCCTTCCTCTTTCTGACGAAACAGGCGCATCGTCGGATACCACGGGCTGTCATCCCGTTCCAACATCCAGCGCCAGTCGGCAACGAACGGAAGCAACGTCCACGTCGGACGCCCCAGCGCACCTGCAAGATGCGCCGTCATCGTGTCAACCGAGATCACGAGATCAAGCGCTCGCATCACGCGCGCATCGTCCAGCGGATTGTCACCTCCCGAAACGCGTCCTAACTCTCCATCCCAACCCGCTTCCCTCGCATCACGCTGCAGAATATGCCACTCAACCCCAGCCAACTTCCCGAAGCGTTGAATCTCCGCAAACGGAACTGAACGACTCGAATCCCAATCACCCGACTGCCAGATCAACCCAACTCGCAATCGATCACAACGCTCCAACAACGCCGGTTCAACATGCAAATACGGAACATCCGCAGGAATCGTCTCCAACGTCGATCGAAACACGTAAGGCAACTCTGTCACTTCAACATCAACGTCATAATCAACATCCGGCTTGCCCTCGTGCAGTGGCAACAATCGATCGATACCTTCAACCGTGCGTAACAGCGGGATCAAAGAAGCTTGCACCCAAACGACGACTTCCGCCGCAACACTCTTCAACAAACCCGCATACCTGATGTAGTGAATCGTATCTCCAAGCCCGTGATAACAACGCACCAGCACGCGTTTACCTTCGATCGATCGCCCGTCCCAGATGCTTTGCAAATGTCGCGGCAGCGTCGCGTGATCCTGCGCGAGTCGCGCGGGTAACAGTGCATCGCTGGTCTTCCAGGCAGCGGCGAAGTCTCCGCGTCTCATCTCCTCCATCCATCGATCTATGTACACTTCGATCATGCAACAATGATGACGATCAACTTACCATTATTCGTTTCAATCCTTTGTTTTCTTCATAACGGTACGCGAACGAACGGAACGTACAAAGTTCGAAGCGTACAGTACGCAACTCCGAAATTTCCGTTTGCTGTCCTGGCGGAGGAGTGGTGCGCGAAAGCGACGAAAATCGTTGGCATGAAAACAGGTTACTAGCATCGCTCCCTGAACGGGATCGTTCTCGCCTCATTCCGCAACTGGAGCTTCTTACCTTATTCGCAAAGGAACCCGTACACGAAGCGGGCGAAGAAATTCATTACGTTTACTTTCCAATCGATTGCATCGTCGTTTTGATCAGCTCTGTCGAAGGCGGAGCAACCGTTGAAGTCGGTTTGATCGGCAGCGAAGGAATGGTCGGAGCTCCGATCATTCTTGGCGCGAAAAAGTCGACGAGCCAGGCGTTAATACTTGCAGAAGGCAAAGCTCTGCGTCTTCCTGCGGCTGTTCTCAGGAAAGAAGCTAAACGAAGCAGCCGCATCCGCGAGGTCCTGCTCACCTATGCAAATGCATTGCTCGCGCAGAGTGGTCAACTTGCTGCGTGTCATCGTTATCACACGCCACAAGCGCGGCTCGCACGCTTGTTGTTGATGATCATGGATCGAATCAGCGCGACTGAATTACGAATTACTCAGGACCTCCTCGCACAACTGCTCGGCACGCGTCGCGCAACAGTTACTCAAGCCGCCAACCAGTTGCAGGACAGCGGATTGATCGCGTTAGTCCGCGGGCGCATACGGTTTCTCGATCGCAAGGGACTCGAAAAGAAGTCGTGTAGCTGTTACGCCACACTCCTCGCGCAACAGGAATCAGTGGACACTCAGACCAAATCTCCGACCAGTTCTTAACAAATTCTTCACGGTCGCTACTTTTATCAACCCGGGGTACGCTGGCGTACGGATATTGCGGTGATCCGCATGTACTTTCCTCGACGCAGCAACTCCTCTACACACGTAGTTGAGCTCTGTGCAGCGCTCGCAAACAAGGGGTCTCATTATGACAAGGGGAAAAGTCAACGCAGCGACTAACGGCAATGGTCGCGCCCAGAAGGTAGCTGTCCTCGATTCCACGCTGACTCGTAAAAACGGAAAGTCGAAGCCAGTTCTGATCACGGGTGGCGCAGGATTTGTCGGTTCTAACCTGGCTGACCGCCTGCTTTCCGCCGGTCATAGGGTGCGTTTGCTCGACAACCTCTCGCGAGCCGGCGTCGAACGAAATCTTCAGTGGCTCATCGAAACGCATGGCGATCTCGTCGACATAGAAGTACCCGATGTTCGCAACTTCTCAATCGTCAAACAGGCCGTCAAAGATGCGTCACAGGTTTTTCACTTTGCGGCGCAAGTAGCAGTCACTTCGAGTCTGACCGATCCGCGCGAAGACTTCGAGATCAATGCGCGCGGTACGTTGAACATTCTCGAGGCGATCCGTGGCCTGGAAAACCCACCGCCACTCGTCTTCACTTCGACGAACAAGGTTTACGGGACGCTCTCCGATCTCGAATTCACCAAACAGCCGACGCGATACGCACCACTGGATCCTTTGATTCATGAGCGAGGAATCGCTGAGAACAGACCACTCGATTTTCACAGCCCGTACGGCTGCTCGAAGGGTGCTGCGGACCAGTATGTGGTCGATTACGCGCGCACGTTTGGAATTCCAGCGCTCGTGTTTCGCATGAGCTGTATCTATGGGCCACACCAGCACGGTAACGAGGACCAGGGCTGGGTTGCGCACTTCATCATCCGATCGCTCGCAGGACTGCCGATCACGATCTACGGCGACGGCCGGCAGGTGCGCGACATTCTGTTTATCGACGATCTTGTAGACGCGTTTCTCGTGGCCCAGCGTTATATGAAAAAGCTCTCCGGCAATGCTTTCAACATCGGTGGTGGCCCGGAAAATACGATCAGTCTACTGGAATTGCTCGATGTACTGGCTGAACTTCACGGCGGCGATCTCTCGATCCAATTCGAAAACTGGCGAGCGGCGGATCAACGTTACTACGTCGCCGATACGGGCAAATTCAGCGAATTGACTGGTTGGAAACCCAGGGTCGGCGTCATCGAAGGCATCAGGCGTTTGTACGAGTGGCTGCTGGCAGCAAACGGACATCTGCCCGGAAATCCGATAGGTGTGACAAATTTTGCGAACGTGCGTCCGATCGTCTCGGCGAAACTCTGATGCAATCCGCAGGCGAAGCAAAACAATCAACTTCAGCAACTAACACCGTGCCGGGACGTGCAGCAGTGGTCCATGCGCCCGGCGAGGTTGTTGTGGAAGAAACTCAGTTTCGCGAACCCGAAGCGGGTGAAGTTCGCGTGCGAATCGAAGGGTGCGGTGTTTGTGCGTCGAACGTGCCGCTGTGGGAAGGAAAACCCTGGTTTGAGTATCCGATGGAACCGGGCGCGCCCGGTCACGAAGCCTGGGGTCGCATCGATGCAGTTGGACCAGGCGTCACAGATTTAGCGCGGGGCCAGCGCGTGGGATTGCTCTCGTCACACGCTTTCGCCGAATACGACTTTGCTAAAGGGGCCGAGGTGGTCCAACTCCCTTCCGACTTAGACAACCAGCCATTTCCGGCTGAACCACTGGGCTGCGCTATCAACATCTTCAAACGCGCGCGGATCTCGCCGGGCGAGAACGTCTGCATCGTCGGTGTCGGTTTTCTGGGCACGCTGCTTACGCAACTCGCAGTAAACGCAGGTGCGCGAGTGTTTGCACTTTCACATAGGCGATCTTCGCTGAAGTTGGCCCATGACTTCGGCGCCACAGCAGCAGTCGAGGTCAATGACGAACAGCAGGCGATGCAAACTGTCAGGCGAATGACTAACGGGCGTGGATGTGAGTGCGTGATTGAAGCAGCGGGGACGCAGGAGTCGCTGGATCTCTCGAGCGAATTGACGAGTGAACGAGGACGGCTCGTGATCGCCGGCTACCACCAGGATGGTCCAAGACAGGTAAACATGCAGCTCTGGAACTGGCGCGGGCTCGACATCATAAACGCGCATGAAAGAGATCCGCTGGTGTACGTCGAGGGAATGCGAGAGGCGATTACGGCAGTGCAAAACGGCGACATGAACCCATGGCCGCTCTACACACACGAATTCGATCTCGCCGAACTCCCGCGCGCGTTCGAAACGCTCAGTAATTCGCCGGAAGGCTTCATCAAGGCTTTGATAACCGTATGAGTATCGCCGCGAAGCACATACCAACCGTCGCTCGTAAACCCCGGCTGGGATTTGTCGGGCTTGGCTGGATTGGACGCAACCGTCTCGAGTCGATCGCGCAGGCGGGCGTCGCAGAGATCGCAGCAGTTCACGATGTGCAACATGACAATGCCACGGAAGGTTTGAAGCTGTCGCCGCACGCAGCTCTTTTCTCTTCCTTCGATGAACTGCTGCGCCACGATCTTGACGGCGTGGTGATCGCAACGCCGAACCGGTTTCATGCCGAACAGGCCGTGGCCGCACTCGAACATGGAATGGCTGTGTTCTGCCAGAAACCTCTCGGCCGGAACGCTTTTGAGACGCGAAGAATCGTCGAAACCGCGCGCGATGCCGATTGCCTGCTCGGAATCGATCTCTCGTACGGCGCGATCCCCGCGATGCAGACGATTAACAAACTCGTCGAGAGTGGCGCACTCGGAAAGATCTTTGCCGTCGATGCGAAGTTTCACAACGGGTATGGACCAGACAAGATGTGGTTCTACGACTACTCGATGTCGGGCGGCGGATGTGTGCTGGATCTTGGAGTACACATGCTCGATCTCGCCTTGCGGCCGCTGGGATTTCCGCAAATCTCTCGAGTGCAAAGCTCGTTGTGTTCGGGTGGAGAGTTACTTCAAAAAGGCGCCCAGCAGGTTGAAGACTATGCAGTCGCGACAATCGAAACCGCAGGCGACACGGTCATCAACCTGAGTTGTTGCTGGAACCTGCAAATCGGTCGTGAAGCTGAAATCTCAGTTGCCTTTTACGGCACGGAAGGCGGCGCCGCGCTGCGCAACGTCAGTGGATCTTTTTACGACTTCGTTGCCGAACGTTTCCATCACACTGAAACCGAAACACTGAGCAAACCGGAAGATTCGAACTGGCAATGGGGCGGCCTGGCGACGCTCGATTGGGTGAAACGAGTCGCAAACGAAGAACGTTTCGATCCGGCTAACGAGCGGTTCGTCACAGTCGCGGAAGTTATAGACAGGATCTATGGCCGCGGATGACGCGGATAACGCGAATGGGTGAAGTGAATCAACAACCGAAACGGATTCTCATGACCGCGGACACGGTCGGCGGTGTCTGGACGTATGCGCTCGAGTTAACACGCGCGCTCCAACCGTACGGCATAGAAGTGTTGCTGGCGGTCATGGGTCCGCGTCTGAGTGCCGCGCAACATGAAGACGCGCATTCGATCGCCAATCTCGACCTGTTCAAAAGTGATTACAAACTCGAATGGATGCCCGATTGCTGGCAGGACGTAAAACGTGCCGGCAAGTGGTTGCTACATCTCGAAAACCGCCTGCATCCGGATCTGGTCCATCTCAACGGTTACGCACACGCGAACCTGCCATGGCGAAGCCCGACGCTCGTCGCCGGACACTCATGTGTTTACTCATGGTGGCATTCAGTGCATGGCGACACGCCGCCGCCGGAGTGGCAGCGTTACAAAAACGAAGTGAAGAATGGACTGGACGCCGCAGATCTCGTTGTCACGCCGAGCAAGGCGATGCTGCGTGCGTTGAACACTCACTACGGATCGATCGAGAACGCGCGTGTGATTCCGAACGGCCGCAGTCCGGAACATTTCAAACCTGCCGTCAAGCAATCGTTCATTCTGTCTGCCGGGCGTTTGTGGGATCAGGCGAAGAACATCAATCGCGTCGCGGAGATCGCGTGCGAGTTGCCGTGGCCGGTTTATGTGGCAGGCGATACTAAAGCTCCGCAACAACAAACTCCCAACCACACCTTTGGAAGACACTGTCGATCGCTCGGCTCGCTTTCAGAGCCGGAGCTTCGAGAATGGTTTGCCGCCGCATCGATTTATGCGCTCCCGGCCTTTTACGAACCGTTTGGTTACACGCCATTGGAAGCCGCCCTCTCAGGCTGCGCGCTCGTCCTCGGCGACATCGATTCGCTGCGTGAAATCTGGCGCGATGCAGCAGTGTTCGTGGATCCAAATGACAGCACCGCGTTGAAGAGTGAACTCCTGAATCTCACAAAAGATGACGAACGGCGGCGTGATCTGTCGCAACGTGCTCGCGAAAGAGCACTCGAGTTTACGAGTGCGCGCATGGGTGAAAACTATCTCGCCGCGTACGCGGAGCTGCTGGTCCATTCAAAACGGGAGGAGCTTGCACAATGCGCATAGTTCTCTTCTACCAATCGTTGATTTCAGATTGGAACCACGGAAATGCGCATTTTCTCCGCGGTATCGCGTCGGAACTTCTCGCGCGCGGGCACGACGTTCAAGTCTATGAACCCCGAAATTCATGGAGTGTTCAAAACCTGATCGAACATCACGGCTGGGAACCGTTGGTTGAATTCCACAAGGTCTATCCAGAGCTTCTGAGCAATCGCTACATGTTGAATGATCTGGACCTCGAGCAAGTGCTCGAAGGTGCCGACCTCGTCATCGTCCACGAATGGAACGAAGCGGAGTTGATCGAACGCATCGGCGAGTATCGCAACATCGCTAAAAACTTCCTGCTGCTTTTTCACGACACGCATCACCGGTTGTCAGCACATCCGAGCCTTCCATTTAGTTTGCGACATTACGACGGCGTGCTGGCGTACGGCCAGGTTCTGACTGACATGTACCTGGCGAATGGTTGGGCCAGGCGCGCGTGGACGTGGCATGAAGCAGCAGACACGCGGGTCTTCGTGCCGATGCCGAAGATCCAACGGACGCTCGACGTCGTATGGATTGGAAACTGGGGCGACGATGAACGCACAGCCGAGTTGCACGAGTTCCTGATTCAACCCGTGAAAGATCTGCACCTGAATGCGGAAGTTTATGGAGTGCGTTTTCCGGATGAAGCGATTGCCGCGTTGAAACTGGCAGGCATCAACTATCGCGGGTGGCTGCCAAACTACAAAGTGCCCGAAGCATTCGCGCGCGCGCGTCTCACGTTGCACATTCCACGCCGGCCATACGTACGCGAGTTGCCCGGCATTCCCACGATCCGCCCGTTTGAAGCATTGGCTTGCGGCATCCCTTTGATCTGCTCGCCCTGGTACGACACGGAACAGCTATTCACAGCCGGCCGCGATTTTCTCGTCGCTCAAAACGGCGGCCAGATGCGAGAGCTCATGCACAAAGTTCTGTTTGACGACGCGTTTGCGGAAGAGCTGGCGATCAACGGGCTCGCAACTATAAAGCAACGACACACGTGCGGGCATCGCGTCGATGAGTTGCTCGCGATCTACGGCGAACTCGCGAACGAACGCAAACAACTGGCAGCGACGATATGAAAACAGGAATGAACATCGCATTCTTTGGATCGAGCCTCGTTTCCGCGTACTGGAACGGCGCCGCCACTTACTATCGCGGCATCATCCGCGCGCTGCATTCGTTGGGCCATGACGTCACGTTTTACGAACCGGATGCTTACGATCGACAGAAACATCGCGACATTCCGGATCCTGACTGGGCACGCGTCGTGGTCTATCCTGCCGACGATGCTGGCGTGCATGGCGCACTCGAACGCGCGCGCGGTGTTGACCTTGTGGTTAAGACTAGCGGTGTCGGCGTTTACGACGAACTGCTCGAAGCAGCGGTTCTCGATGTCAAAGACTCTCACACGCTCGCGATCTTCTGGGACGTCGATGCGCCTGTAACTCTCGATCGCGTGAAAGCCGATTCTTCGGATCATTTCAACGACCTGATGCCGCGTTACGATCTGATTCTCACGTACGGCGGCGGCGATCCTGTCGTCAACAGCTATCTCGAACTCGGTGCGCGCGAGTGTGTGCCGATCTACAACGCGCTCGATCCCGATACGCATCATCCGGTCCCGGCTGATGAACGTTTCGCGTGCGATCTCGCGTTGCTTGCGAACCGGCTTCCGGATCGCGAAGCGCGGATCGAGAAGTTTTTCCTGGATGCGGCTGCGCAGCTTCCGGAGTATCGCTTCATGCTCGGCGGCAACGGCTGGAGCGATAAACCGATGCCGGCGAACGTGAACTACGTAGGTCATGTTTATACGCGCGATCACAACGCTTTCAACTGTTCCGCGCGCGCTGTGCTCAATGTGAATCGCGAGAGTATGGCGAGTTACGGCTTCTCACCTCCGACCCGGATCTTTGAAGCGGCAGGATCAGCGGCGTGTTTGATTACGGATGCGTGGGAAGGGATTGAGACGTTTTTGACGCCCGATCGTGAAGTGCTCGTCGCACACGATGCGGAAGACGTGGTCCAACACCTGCGCTCGCTCGATGACGAACGCGCGAAACAGATTGGCGAAGCCGGGCGGCAACGAGTGTTGGCTGAACACACGTACCAGCATCGCGCGCTCCAGCTTCAGGAGCTTCTGGAAGGACGTAGCGTCTCCGTGGAGGCGCTTGCAAACAGAGCAATAAGCAGATGACTAAACCACTCGACATCGTCGTTCTCGGTCTTTCGATCACCTCATCGTGGGGGAACGGACACGCAACCACTTATCGCGCGCTCGTTCGCGCTCTCAGCGCGCGCGGGCACAACGTCTGTTTTCTCGAGCGCGACATGCCGTGGTATGCCGAGCATCGCGACCTGCCCAACCCACCTTACGGCCTGACACAGCTCTACAAATCAGTCGCCGAGTTGCAGACGAAGTTCGAAACCAGGGTCAAGAACGCCGATCTTTGTATCGTCGGTTCGTATGTGCCTGACGGCGTTGCAATCGGCGAATGGGTGGTCCGCACGTGCCGCGGTGTGAAAGCGTTTTACGATATCGACACGCCAATCACACTCGCGAAACTTGCCGCAGGCGACACGGAGTACCTGAGCCCGCGCCTGGTGCGTCGCTACGACTTGTACCTGTCTTTTACGGGTGGTCCAGTGCTCCGAAAGATCGAACACGAGCTCGGATCTCCACGCGCGCGTGCTTTGTACTGCTCGGTCGATCCGAAGTGCTACTTCCCAATCAAGATCCGTCCCAAATGGGACCTCGGCTACATGGGCACATACAGCGACGATCGCCAGCCGTCGCTCGACGAATTGTTAATCGAGCCCGCGCGTCGTTCCCCAAAATTGAAAACAGTCGTTGCCGGACCGATGTATCCGCAGGGACTGTCGTGGCCCACGAACGTCGAAAGAATTCAGCATCTTGCCCCAGCATCACATCGTCGCTTCTACAGCTCGCAGCGGTTCACCTTGAACATCACGCGCGCTGACATGCGTACCGCCGGCTACTCGCCGAGCGTTCGCATCTTCGAAGCGGCGGCGTGCGGCACGCCGATCATCAGCGACTACTGGTCCGGGTTGGAAACGTTCTTCAACATCGAAGAGGAAATCCTGACGGCATCTTCCGCGGCGGAAGTTCTGCTCTACCTCAACGACATTTCTGAGAAAGATCGACGCGCAATCGGCGAGCGCGCACGCCGGCGTGTGCTTGCTTCGCACACTTCAGAACGGCGAGCGCTCGAACTGGAAAACTACGTTGCAGAAATCATGCAAACGGCGACAACGGCGACCGCGAGTGCACAACAGGCAGGAGCAATCGCATGACCACCTTCTTTCTCATCAGACACGCGTCGTGCAACGGTCTTGGACGCACGTTGTGGGGTCGAACACCCGGCGTGTGCCTGAACGACAAAGGGAAACTGCAGGCGCAACGACTCGCAAACAGGTTCTCCGGGATCACTTTGCGCGCCATCCACAGCAGCCCGCTTGAACGCGCGGTTGAGACGGCCGAAACGATCGCGCACCCGATGAACCTCGAAGTGATCAAGAGTCCTGCGTTTGAAGAGATTAATTTTGGTGATTGGACCGGGAAGTCGTTCGAGACGCTTTCGAGCGATGAAGGCTGGCGACGTTTCAACACGTATCGCAGCGCAACGAGAATTCCGGGCGGAGAGTCGTTTCTCGAAGTGCAGAACAGGATCGTCAAGGAGCTCGGAGCGCTCGCATCGCAATACGGCCGCGCGAGCGTGGCGATCGTGTCGCACGCAGACGTGATCAAGGCGGCGGTTGGCTACTTTTCGGCGACTCCGATCGATCTGCTCGATCGAATCGAAATATCTCCCTGTTCGGTAAGTGTGATTGCGATGGATGGAGACGTGGCGCGGCTGTTGACGATCAACAACCGTTGCAACCTGACTCAGCTCTGGGGCTGATACTGCGCGGCGCGAGATGAAGATCACTTTCTTTGGTCTAACGATCAGCTCATCGTGGGGCAACGGCCACGCGACGTTACTGCGCGGACTCTTCAGAGCACTCGTGGCCCGCGGGCACACCGTTGCGTTCTTCGAACGCGACGTTCCTTACTACGCCGCGCACAGGGATCTCGTTGAATCAAGCGGAGTGGATCTTCATCTCTACAGCGACTGGCGCGAGATCAAGCCACTGGCCCGGCAAGCAGTCGCGGAATCAGACGTCGCTGTCGTCACTTCGTATTGTCCTGACGGAATCGCCGCAACAGAGCTCGTCGCTTCATCGAACGTCAACCTGCGCGTCTTCTACGATCTCGACACACCCATCACGCTCGAAGCACTGCAAAGAGGCGAGCCAGTCGCCTACATCGGGCCACGCAAACTCGCCGACTTCGATCTCGTCCTTAGTTATACAGGCGGCGCTGCACTCACGGCTCTGCGCGATCAACTCGATGCACGTCGTGTGGTCCCGCTGTTTGGTAGTGTCGATCCCGAGATTCATCATCCTGCGCCACGCCGCGCGAGTTACGAAGCCGATCTCTCGTATCTCGGCACCTACGCGCCCGATCGACAGCAGATGCTCGATCGCTTGTTTCTTCAAGTCGCACGCAAGGCGCCCGATCAGCGACTCGTTATCGGCGGATCGAAGTATCCGGTTGATTTTCCGTGGCAGCCAAACATCTGGTACGTGCAGCACGTGCCACCATCGGCGCACGCTGCATTCTTCTGTTCGTCGTCTTTGACTCTCAACGTCACGCGCGGCGCGATGGCGCGCATGGGCTACTGCCCGTCGGGACGGTTGTTTGAAGCAGCCGCGTGCGGCGTGGCGATCGTGTCTGACGAGTGGGCAGGATTGGAAAGTTTCTTTCAACCCGGCGTCGAGATCATCGTCGCGCAAAACACGCGTGACGTTCTTACAGCGATGCAACTTAGCGCGACTGAACGCGAACGCATCGCGCGTGCAGGTCGACAGCGAGTGCTCGAGTCGCACACGGCAACTCATCGAGCAGCGGAGCTCGAAACCATCTTCGAATCCGCGCGAGCGATGCCTGCACTCGAAAACAGTTATCACAAGCAGATGGTTGCTGAGGCGTGAGTGTTATGTGGGGAATTGTGCCGGCGGCAGGCATGGGAAGCCGTATTCAACCGTTAGCGTTTTCGAAGGAGCTGCTGCCTGTGGGCAGTCGCACTGAAAACGGCAACGAACGCCCGCGCGCAGTCAGCGAGTATCTCGTCGAACGAATGATCAGAGGCGGTGCGACGAGGATCTGTTTCGTCGTTTCACCCGGCAAGTCTGACATCTTCGAGTACTTCGGCGGCGAGATTGGACCAACAACGCTTTGCTACACGGTGCAGCGAACGCCGGCGGGATTGTGCGACGCGATCTTCCGCGCGCTGCCGTTTATCGATCGTAACGAGGTTGTTGTAGTCGGACTTCCCGACACGATCTGGTTTCCGGAAGACGGTTTCTGCGCGCTTCGCGACGATCGACTTTCGTTCCTCGTGTTTCCGGTGGACCAGCCGGAGTTCTTCGATGCTGTCGTGGCCGACAAGGACGGGCGCGTGTTGCGCATCGAGGTGAAGAACACGACGCCGAGTTCATCGTGGGTGTGGGGAGCATTCAAGATGCCCGGGTACGTGCTTCATCATCTTTACGCGCTGTGGAACAAACGCGATCGCTGTGACGAGTACATCGGGACGCTCGTGAATGCGTTTCTCGAAGAAGGCGGCGAAGCTTTTTCCGTCCAGGCGGGGAAAGTTTATGTCGACGTCGGCACGCTGAATGGCTATCGAGAAGCGATGCGCGTGTTGAGTGAACAGGATGGAGACGCACCTGCTGCACCGGTGCCGAACGAATACCACCCGGCGTATTTATGGAAATGATGACCACCGATCAAATTCGTCAACGCATCGCAGAGCTGGGCGAGTGGTTCCACAACCTAGACCTGGCTGGAGTGAAGACTGCGCCCGATCATTTTCTTGGCGACTATCCGGCAGTCAAGTGGGAGCGCTTCGCGAGGGCGCTGCCGCAAAACCTGAACGGCAAAACCGTGCTCGACGTTGGCTGCAACGGCGGTTTTTACTCGATCAAGATGAAACAGCGTGGCGCCAGTCGCGTGGTTGGGATCGATACTGACGAGAAATATCTCGAGCAGGCGCGGTTTGCGGCCGAGGTGAGCCGCGTCGAGATCGAGTTTCATAACCTCTCCGTCTATCGCGTTGCCGAGCTCCAGCAGAAGTTCGATCTGGTGCTGTTCATGGGTGTTCTCTATCACCTGCGACATCCGCTACTCGCTCTCGAACTGCTTCACGAACACGTTGTCGGCGATCTACTGGTGGCACAGTCGCTTCTTCGTGGTTCAAACGAGAGCGCGGACGTTCCGCCCGACTTTCATTTCTGGGAAGAAGATACGTTTGAAAATAGAAACTTCCCGCGGATGTATTTCATCGAGAACCGCTTTGCAAACGATCCGACAAACTGGTGGATTCCGAACCGTGCGTGCTTCGAAGCGATGTTGCGGAGTGCCGGGTTTGAGATCGTGGACCATCCCGAAGATGAAGTCTTCATCTGCCGTCGCACCGAGATCTTTGGTCCATACGATTACAAGGACGAACTCCGGGAGATTACGCGATGATCGAGGCGGTCATGTTCTGGAACGAGCCCAACAACAAATCCCACTGGGATTTTGAGGTTGATCCTGACTGGACCATGTTTTCCTCGATGGTGAAGCTCGCTTCAGAGGGAGTCAGGGCCGAGAATCCGCGGTTGTTGCAAGTGCTTGGCGGCATTTCGCCGATCGATCCTGACTTCATCCGGAACATGGGATCGAAGGGCGTGCTGGATGCTGTTGACGTCGTCGCGCTGCACGGGTTTCCGCTCGACTGGAACCATTGGACCATCCACGAATGGCCCGACAAGATCCAGGAAATACGCGACGTGACGGATCTTCCGATCTGGATATCGGAAGTTGGCACGTCGACTTTCGGCGCCGAAGAAGTTCAGGAGTTTGGACTGCGACGGTCGGCGGAGTTGTTGATTGGGCGTGTGCCGCGGATTCACTGGTACAGTCTTTACGATCTGCCGAAGGCGTGGCCTGCGACAACGCGGCATCGTGAAGCGGAAGGCTCGGCGTATTACCGCCATTTCCATATGGGCCTGCTGGATGAGCATGGCACGCCGAAGCGCGCGTTGTGGCAGTTTGCCGATTACACGCCTGAGGTTGGGATGTGCCAGTGGTTTCATTACGAAGATCACCGCCTGGAGGAGGCGGTGACCTGGTTGCGGCGGTTGGGGGTGAGGTATTTGAGGACTGGGTTGAGTTGGTCGGATACCGACCGTGAGAATTACGAGCCGTGGTTTGATCGAATGATGACGGCGCTCGAGCCGTTTGAGTTGACGTTGACGTTCTGCTTCACACCGGAATCAAAAGGCATCAACCCGCACCACACCAGCGCCCCGCGGCGGCTCGAGGAGTACGCCGACTTCTGCACCCGCATGGTCCGACGCTACGCCACGTGAGCCGCGGATAAACGCGGAAAATGCGTGGATTAGTAGCGAGGGCAGCACGAGCAGGAGCGGGAGAACCAGCACGAAAAGGAAGTGTTCCCAGAATGATGCGTACTGCCGGTATGCGCCATTCACGAGCGGGATGCCGAGCGTTGTTGCGTAGTAGATCAGGAGCGGGAGCGCAAGACGTTTGACTGAAGACTTCGCAGATTCAAAACGTTCGATCACCACGAACAGCAGCAGCAAAAATCCGAAGTAAACAACGATGCCTTCGAGCCGGTGTACCTGGTTTCGCGTTAGCCAGCTAAGCTCGAGACCGTAAAGCGCGACGACGATACGCACCGTATTCGCGATCAGCGTTGCTGCGTAAGCGATTACCGCGGTAACGGGAAGAAAACTCCAGTTAATCGCTTGGAACCGTTCGCGCCAGAGTCGTCGCAGCGCAAGCATCACAAAAGCTGTCAGCAGGAAGTTGACTCCGGCACATGGCGCAGCGATCACGAACGTATGATCGCTGCTCATGTAGCCCATGTACGACTCAAACTCAAACGACTTTCCACTCAACAATTCAACCAGCAAAGTCGTCGGCGCCAGTATCCACCGCAAGTCGTTAACGCTCGCCGTCGAGTAGAAATATTTGAGTGCGAGGGCGCACAGCAACACGAGTGTTAACTGTGCACCCCAGATCGCCTTCGCTCTCATACAAACCGCCGCCTCCGGCTACGAACGATCATAATGGTCGCAAGCAGGAGCACGCCGGCCAGCAACAACACCAGCTCCGGTTCGCTTCCGACTTCAGCACCACCACCCACAGCCATGTCACTTACTCTCATCGGCAACGGCAAAGGCTGCTTCACATCTTCTGCCGAGCCCGTCGGATTAGTCACAACTTCGCGCACCGCGATGAAAGACGTGTATCGCGTCAATAAGTTGTACTTCAAACCCAGCTCCGTGATCTGTCTAGCGGTGTCTTCCGCGACGTCTGACGAACCGTAATCCGACAACTCGGTGATCCGCGATCGCGCCCAGAGATAACGCAAGGCGTGATTCGCACCGTCAGCCTGGCTCGCCGCAACGTCAAGGCGAGATACGTAGTCGCCCAGGCCTGTCTTGCCTGTGAGCTCGATGGTTCCCGTTGCTGGTCCACGCCACTTGCCGAAAAGAATCACAGGTCGTTGCGCAAACAGATCCGGGAATTTAGCGACGTTTACGTCGTAAGTATTGAATCCCGCTGTACGTACCTGGATGTCGGTCAACACCGGCGTCTCGATGTACTCGCGAAACTTCGCAGCCACACGCGGCGCTTCAGACTCTTCCGTGACGATGAAAGGCTCGCCCATGCCGGCCTTCGCAACGCCTTCGATCAGGTAACGATTCACCGACGTGCCGATACCGAACGCAAACACGTTGCTGCGATTCAGGTTCGCGCGAATGTGATCGAACACGCCCTGCTCGCCGGCAACATAACCGTCAGTGACCAGCACGATACTGCGCGACATCTCTTCCTGCTGCGGCAAACTCATCGCCTGCTGAATCGCAGATAACAGTTCCGTTCCACCTGCACCGCGCTGTTCGTTCAAGAGACGAATAGCGGTATTGATGTTGTGCTGGTTCGCCTGCAACGACTCCGGCGAGAGCACTGTGGAGTCGCCGGCAAACAACACCACGTTGAAAAGATCCGTGGGCCGCAGTTTGCCGATCAGATCTCTGAGTAGCCGCTTCGACGTTTCTATCGGAAACCCGTCCATCGAACCGGAAACGTCGACGACGAAGATAAACTCGCGCGGCGGGATCGTTTCGGCAGCCACGCGTGCCGGCGGTTGGGCCATGTAGAGAAAGAAGTTCTCGTCCTTGCCCTGGAAAAGTAGTAAACCTGACGCGATCTGATCGCCGGCCAAACGGTATCGCAGTATGAAATCGCGATTGCCCTGGAACGGATCGCCGTCGTCGAGTGTCAACTGGGCATGGTTCGGGTTGTGCCAGCGCGGAAAGATCTGGTGCGATGGCGACGACAACTCGTAAATCGGCATGCCCGAAAAGATCTGTGTTGAGATGTGGAGCGAACTCGCCGGCTTCTGGCCCTGGTGTGTGTATGGTGACTGGACGAACTTGTCTTCTTTCTTCGCTCCGTCTTGTGGCGAGGCATAGCGTGGTCCAACAACTGTCGGAAACACGACTTCGTAAACGTTATCGGTTGGGACCAGCAGCTCCGTGTAGCTCATCTCGATCTCAACCTGTTCCTGGGGCATGATGTTAGCCAAACTCATCGAAAACACGTTTGGCCGTTGCTGCTCCAGCAGCGACGCGCTTTTGCCCTCTTCTTTCGCTTGCTCGAAATCTTTCCTGGCCTGCTCGCGTTCTTTGATCTTAGCGACGATGATTTCGTTACCGATCTGCATGCGCATAGCGTAGACGGCAGCGCGCGTCGAGGCCGGGAAAACATAAGAAGCATTGATCGGGCGTGAACCTTCGTTGCGATAGGTCTGCCTGACTTTCACGTCGGCGATTACACCCGACACAGTTATATCGACGCGTGTGTCCTTCAGCGGCAGGTGGTCGACGTTCGGGTCACCTTTGACGACGAAATATGGCGCGAGCGTTTTGTCTTCCTGGGTCTGTGCGTGACCGGACGTGAACGCGAACGCAACTGCTAACAAAGCAACACACAAATTCCGCAAATTGACTTGCATGATCTCCTCCGCCCCTCGGGGCGACTAAACGTTCAAGGCCCAGTGGGCCTTTTCTTAAAACTGGAAAATATTACGGAAATGAGGGGTTTCGGATAACGTTACAGACCACAGATTTGCACCGTACCGACCACAGTCGACCGGTGGGGTTGACGCTGGATGCCAATGATTTCGTCCCGGAGGGACGACACGTTTATAGCCACACCTGCAAGGACGACCGCGCTCCATAGGAGCGCCATGCGTTCTTACATCTCGCTCCTACGGTGCGATAAGGAAATTGACGGACATGGCTATAAACATGTTGCTCCTCCGGAGCAAAAACGATTACTTTGCCCGGAATGCTCAACAACCCGGCGCAACGTCCACACGCCTTCACCGCCAGTCTGCGACGGGTGGAACTTGGCGACATCCTGCTGCTGCTCTACATCACGGCTTTTGTGAGGCAATACTTCTGGCTGGTAACTAACAACACGGTCGCCTGGGCTTTGACGATCCTCGTCACGCTTCCGATCTGGTATTTCTTCCTCACCACCAAACCAACGGGACCAGCTAAGTCAAAACTCTTCTGGCCCATCGTCGCGCTACCGCTATTCATCATCTACGCGATGCGCGTCGCGTTCCCTGACGGCAGCTTCGATCAACTGAACTATCACCTGCTCAGCGGTGAGCGAGCACTTCGCGGCGTCCCGTTCACGGCAGCAGACTTCTTTCCCGCCCCGATTCAATTCAACCCGGCGCCGCAAATCGTCACCGGAATCACGCGCTACATCCTCGGCTACCGGCTCGGCACGATCATCAACTACGCCGTGATGCTCTGGGCGGGAAGCATCCTCTACAGACTTCTCAGCGGTTACATCACAAACGAATGGCTCCGTTGCTTCGGTGTGCTGCTCATTCTGTTGACTGAACAGCCGCTCTTTGAGATCAACAACTACATGACCGATCTCCTCGCGGTGCCGCTCCTTTTAGACGTCACACTCGTGGTTCTGAACACGAAAGGGATCGATCGTCGCGAGTTGATCCGCGTCGCATTCTTTCTCGGCGCAGCAACCGCGATAAAACTCATAAACCTCGCGTTCGTGTTGCCGCTGCTTCTGGTCTACGCCTACAAACTCGACGCACACAAGCTCGCATTCAAGCTGAAAGACGCTGCGGCTTTCGTGCTCGTGTTCCTCGCGCCGCTCGTGCCGTTCAGTTTGTTCATGTACGTGAAAACCGGCAGTCCCGTGTTTCCGTTCTACAACACGATCTTCCGTTCGCCGTACTGGCCTTTAATCAACTGGACCGACGTACGCTGGGGACCAAAAGGCATCGTTCAGGGATTGCTCTGGCCGTTCTTCATCGCTTTCGAACCGGAACGCGGTTCCGAGTTGCCCGTGTCTTCCGGACGACTCGCGTTCATCTTCCTGGTCGTAATCCTGTGTTTCTTTCTCCGACCCACAGCCCGAACACGAACGCTCTGCATCATTCTCCTGCTCAGTTTTGCGCTATGGACCATCACCACCGGCTACGGCCGTTACGCAGTATTTCTCGAACTACTCGGCGCCGCCGCGATCCTCGCCGCAGTTTACGAACTGGCCCGTATCAAAGGTGCGCTACGGTCGGCGGTGATCGTATCCGCGTGGATCGTCTTAATGTTCCAATCCGCATTATCCGTGGCATACGTCTACCGGTACGAATGGAGCATGCGCCCCACGATCTTTCACGATCCACAAAGCTTCTTCGCAGAGTCGCGACACATCCTCCGAGATCATTCGTTCGCGAAGTTTGTTCCCGAACGAGAACGGCAACTCTTCGCGAACGTCGACGTCTGGATCGAGAGCAACTTCATCACCAACGGCCTCGAAACACTTACCAAACCAGATGCACCGATCCTGCTCGTCTGTTTTCCCTATTACTTCGAGGCTCCGGCATCAGTCGAAAAGTTCAACAACACACTCAACAACGCCGCGGGGAAAAAGATCTACACCCTTGCGTTTACAAAGGACCTGAGTCCTTCGCTCGATCTGCTCAGCTTTCGCGGGCTCGAGATGGGTAAGTTCACAGCAGTGAGCGTGCCTTTTTACTCCGATCGCTATCGCTACGACATGGTTTTGGTCGAGATCGCACCCGGCAAAGGCACGAGGCGCGAAAACATCAGGACTACCACGGCAACTTCGCCTCTGCCCGTAAGCGGTTTCAACGCCGAGCTCACAGTTTCGAACAGCCCGACGATAGTCAAAGCGGGCGCACGGGAGTTGGTTTATGTCAAAATAAAAAACACCAGCGACACGACCTGGAATGCTCTGGGTCAACCCGATAGCAAGTTTGCGATAAAACTCGGTAATCACTGGCTCGACGAACGAGGTGCGATGGTGGTCCAGGATGACGCGCGCGCTTCCCTGCTCTTCGATCTGGCGCCCGGACAGGAAGTCGAGCTTCCGTTGACCGTGACCGCGCCGCGCGAGCCCGGCCGTTATATCCTCGAGATCGACATGGTCCAGGAACTCGTCGCATGGTTTGGTAGCGCAGGATCCAAAACGTTGCGGATGGAAGTGAAAGCCGAACCATGAAAGAGTCGCCGGTGAAGATCGACGTTCTGCTCGAACCGTTCATGGTCGAGACCAGCGACGCACAGGCCGACGAACTCCTCTCTCAACTCATCACAGTCCACGCACAACCTGTAATCAAAGGCGTCATTCGTTTCAAACTCCGTCTCCACTCTTCACGCGAGAGTCAACGAGTAGAAGCCGACGACATTCAGCAGGAAGTCGTGATGCAGCTCGTGGCCCAGTTGCAACGGTTTCGCAAGTTACCTGCGGGCCATCCGATCAGCGACATCCGCGGCATGGCTGCAGTCATTGCACACCGCACGTGCGCGCGCTGGATGCGACGCCAGTTTCCCGAACGTCATGCGCTCAAAAATCGTCTTCATTATCTACTGACGCGCCAGCGTGGTTTCGCGCTTTGGCAGAACGACGATGGGAAGCAGTTGGCGGGTTTTGCCGTCTGGGAGAAGGGGAAAAAACCGGCGCGCAACATCGAGCGGCTTCCGGATAACGTTCGCACACTCAAGAGCGACAAGGCGCAGGAGTTGGGAGATGTGATCGCGGCGATTTTCGATCATGCTCGTGGGCCGGTCGAGTTTGACGAGCTAGTGGGCACTGTGGCGACGCTGCAGGGCATCAGCGATCAGCCGATCGAGTCACTCGCTGAGGAAGATGATGCGACGGCGCTACCCGTCGCCACGGAACCTGATCAGGCATGGCGCATGGAGAAGCGAATGTTTTTGCAGAGGCTCTGGGAAGAGTTGCAACAGCTTCCGTTAAACCAGCGCGCCGCGCTCCTGCTCAACCTGAAAGACCCGAGCGGTTTTGGCTGTATCACCCTCTTCCCGGCGACGGGAATCGCCACCATGCGCCACCTTGCCCAGGCTCTCGACATGAGCGCCGAAACCTTGGCGCAGATGTGGAACGACCTGCCGATCGAGGATTCGCGCATTGCCGAGTTGCTCGGATTGACGCGTCAACAAGTGATAAATGCCCGAAAATCGGGCCGGGAACGGCTCGCGCGGCGGCTGCGAGGATTTATTTGATGGTCGATAGTAATACGCGACAACTTTCGCCAACTTATACAGGTGAAGCCGCCGGGACCCCGGTCGGTACAAGAAGAAAACCGAGATGGAACACCTGAGTCCAAAACAGGTTGAGGATTACTCTCAACAACAGATGCACGCGTCGGAACTGCTAGCGGTTGGCGATCACCTGGAGGTTTGTGAAGCGTGCCGGCGGCATGTCGAAAGCGCGATGAACGGCGATTCGACTTTCTTCGCGCTGCATACCGAAGCGTTTGCTGAAAATGGCAACTTGAGCGCGCACCTTACGGACGAACAGGCGGCAGATTATGTGGATAAGAACCTGTCGGGTGAGTCGCTGCAAATGGTTTCGGATCATTTGAGCAACTGTGAGCAGTGTGTATTTGCGGTTGAGGATCTGCGGGCGTTTAGAAATGAGATCGCACCGTCGCTCGATCGCGAATATCGCCCCGCGACGGCTGTTCCTCCAGTGCAGATTAAGAGTGGATGGCGTGAGCGGTTTGCGTCTCTGTTTCGAGTGTCGCCAGTACCGGCATTTGGCGGCGCGGCGTTGGCGGTGCTGCTGGTGGCCGTGATTGCGTGGTTGGTGTGGCGCACACCCGGTGAACGAGACCCACAGATCGCAGTTGCACCAACACCTTCTTCGCAACCGTCCCCTACGGTCGCTACCCCTTCACCGCAACCAACAGAACCGGAACGTGTAGTGGTAGCGGAACTGAACGACGGTGGACGTGTGCTGACGTTGGACCAGGAAGGAAAACTTTCAGGCGTCGATGATCTTCCACCTGGCTACCAGAACCTGCTGGCGAAAGCTCTCAGCACTCAACGGATCGAGAAGTCGTCGCAACTTCAGGGACTGACACGGCCGCCGAGTTCACTGATGGGCACTGATGATCCGGCCGATCGGTTCGTCGTGCTCTCACCCGCCGGAACCGTTCTGTTAACTGAGAAACCCGCATTCCGCTGGTCAACGATGGAGGGCGCGACGGGATATGTGGTGGAAGTTTATGACGACCAGTTCAAACAGGTAGCCACGAGCCCGCAGCTTACTGACACTTCATGGACCACCACACTCGCGCGTGGACAAGTCTATTCGTGGCAGGTGAAAGCTTTGAAAGACGGGCAGGAATTCACGTCACCTCGGCCACCCGCGCCCCAGGCAAAATTCCGCATCCTGGACCAGGCGAAAGCAAATGAGATCGCGCGAGCGCGTCGCGCCCACGCCAACTCGCACCTGACCCTCGCCCTTCTCTACGCCGACGCCGGTTTAATGCAGGAAGCCGAACAGGAACTACGCCTCGTGCGCCGCGCCAACCCCAACTCCCCCATCGCCCGCGCCCTCCTCCGCTCCCTCCAATCCCAGCGCTAATCCAATAACAATCCGCGTAATCCGCGGCTGTTTTGCCGCGGGTTACACGGATGTAAAGAGATTATCTGCCATCCCCGACGAGGATGAAGCCGGCCCAGTAGAAGGGGTGGCTGGTCTCCGGGTTTTTCATCAACTTCAGGGCCGATTGGCGCAAGGCTTCCGTCTTTGCAGCTTTCGGCTTTGAGATCAGGCTGCGGTGGAAGTTGACCATCAGGTCGCGCGTGCCTGCCGACTCCACTTTCCACTGGCTCACAACAATCGACGGTACGCCCGCGATGAACATGGCCCACGAGAAACCAATCATCCCCTCGCCTGCACCGATCCGGCCGCGTGCTGTTTCGCACGCCGAGAGGACGGCGAGATCCGCTTGCAGGTCCATCTGCATCAACTCCCACGCTTCCAGCAGCCCATCTTCACCGGCGGCGCCGTTCGCAAGCGCGAGATGTGAGTACAACGGCGAAGCGTTATTGAGAATGCCGTGTGTCGCGAAGTGAAGTATGCGCGCCCTGCTCGCTTCGGTCTTAACACGATCTTCACGCGCGTCCGCGCCGACATAGACCTTGCTGTTCGACGTGCCATACAACCGTCCAAGCGCTTTTACTTCCTGCTCTGCTTCGGGCAGCGGTTCGAGTTTTCCGTCACGCAAAGCAACGCGCTTCGCAACTTCATCACTAACGCCCGGATTCCCGAGCGCAAGCAACGTTGCCGGCCCCGCGAGAGTCTTCCGCCGCTTCGTCATCTCGCGCAACACGGTCAACGAAGGCGCATAAGTGATCGCCGCATCCTCGATCATGAAGCGCTTGCCGCCCGCAACCAGCGCCTGAAACGGCAGATCCCACAGAGTGTTATCAGGAGAGATGATGAGATTTGTCTTGCCACGGAGTTGAGCTTCGGCGGGCTTAACCAGAACGTCGTAAAGCTTCCCGGCCGAGATTCGAAATCCCAGATCACGACCGGCAAGTTGTAAACGAAACGCTTCAGCCTGCCGTGCGAGTTCGTCACGCTTGATGGGCAACGTGTAAACAACAACGTCCGGCTTGTCCTTGGTGACGACAAACAGATAAGTCTGTTGCTCGCCAACAACATACTCGAGCAGCGCGCTCGAAGCATCAGGAAGTAACGACGACAACTCCTCGCTCCCGATGATCGGCGCATCACCTCGTTGCAATCTCAACTCAGGATGCGCGAGGTACAGCCGCGTCTCGAAATCCTCATACTCCAGCCGCGCCTTCTCGACTTCTTTCTTCAGCTCGGCCAGCCGCGTTGCATCGGGTTTGTCGCGACGCACTTCCGTAGTGAGTTGCGAGTTAAGCGTAACGAGCCGCCGCCGGTGCTGCTCTTCAGCCTGCTGCTCTTCTTTCGACAACGTCTGGCGAATGTTCGCGCGGCCGGCCTGTAACGTGTCGAGCAGCACTCGCGCTTTCGACTGCTCGGCAAACTTCAGAGCTTCTGCATACTTCCCTTGTGAGACGAGCAGATCGATAAGACCGTGCCATGGCGAGAGCCGATTCTCGAGAAAGCTTTGTTGCTGCTGCTCACCGCCCGCAACGTTGCGACGCATGAATTCAAGCGTGGCAATCGCAGCCAGAAAATTCTCGCGCGCCTCGGCCGGTTGGCCCAACCCGGCGAGCGCACGGCCAATCCTCTCCTGCGCGCTCCAGAGTTCTTCACTATCGTTGAGCGATTCGGCGAGTTGCGCAGCGCGTCGACTTACCTCGAGCATCTCAGCGTATTTTCCCTGGTACTGATACAGACGCCCGAGATTATTCAACGACAACGACATGCCGCCGCGATCCTTGTTCTGCTCTCGCAGTTGAAGTCCCTTCT
>DASTQB010000383.1:0-5637 GCA_035761985.1 Pyrinomonadaceae bacterium | reverse complement strand
GCCACTCCAGTTTTCCGTGCCTCGAATACCGTCGATCAGCGCGAAATCACCGCCACCCGTGTACTGCGAGTTGTATTTCGACTCAACACTGATCTTCCAGTCGTGCGGAATGCGATGATACTTCGCCGTCACGACCATGCTTCGCGCGCCATCGCCACGGATTGCAATCGCCTTCACCGTCGTATCAGCGTCAAGGACGAACGGCTTCGTAAACTTTGTCGATCCAGCCCCGGGCTCGGAACCATCAACCGTGTAGTGCAAACTAACCGGCCCGCCAATCCCCACTAAACCAACTTCAAGCCGATCTCGAAACGTCTGCCCTGCAGCTTTGATCACCGGCACCGGAACGATCTCAGGACCATCAATGCACGACACCGGCTCGTTCCCTGGTCCAACTCCCCACTTTCGATTCGGCTGCGACGACATCTGAAACACCAGCTCGCCACCGCTCACGAATACGTCATGCAGCAGAAACGACTTGTCGTAACGCTTCCCATTCAACGTCGCCGATTGCACGTAGATATTCCGGTCCGACACATCACCTGCGCGGATCACAAACGACTTTCCATTCTCTAAATTGAACCGAACCTCCGTAAACAGCGGCGTTCCGATCGCATAAACCGTCGAACCCGGCGTCACCGGGTAAACACCCGCCGCACTCAAAACGTACCACGCCGACATCTGTCCGCAGTCTTCGTTGCCGATCAAACCGTCAGGCACAGGCTTGTAAAACTGGTCCATGATCTGGCGCACGCGAAACTGGGTCTTCCACGCTTGGCCCACATAGTTGTAAAGGTAAGCCATGTGATGACTCGGCTCGTTTCCGTGCGCGTACTGCCCGATCAGACCCGTGATGTCAGCCTGCTCGCGTCCGGTCGTACGACTATCGGCCGTGAACAGCTCATCCAGTTTCGCAGCAAACTTCTCTCGCCCACCCATCAGTTCGACGAGACCACTCACATCCTGCGGCGCAAAGAACGTGTACTGCCACGAGTTTGCCTCTGTAAAACCAAACGTAACCTCACGCGGATCGAAAGGTTCGAGCCAGTTGCCGTTGCTCCGCGCGCGCATGAACCCCACGGCCGGATCGAAAACGTTCTTGTACGACTGTGCACGCGCGCTGTATCGCTTGTAATCCTCCGTCTCGCCGAGCATGCGCGCGACCTGCGCGATACACCAGTCGTCATACGCATACTCGAGCACTTTCGAAACAGACTCCCGCTCCTCTTCCATCGACATAAAACCTTTGTCGATGTATGCACCGAGGCCTCGATGCTCTCTCAACTCCGCGCTATGCTTCATCGCCACAAACGCTTTTTCCAGAGCCAAGCGGTCAGTAATCCCCTTCACCGCTGCGTCTGCAATCACAGAAACGGCGTGATAACCGATCATCGTGTCGGTTTCGTTGGCGGCAAGCTCCCAAACGGGCAGCCGCCCGCCTTGTCTGTACTGGACCAGGAATGTGTTTATGAACTCGCGCGTGCGTTTGCGATCGATGAGGGCGTAAAGCGGGTGCGCCGCGCGAAACGTGTCCCAGAGAGAAAAGACGGTGTAGTTGGTGAAGTCGTCGGCCCTGTGTATTTTGAAATCCCGGCCGAGAAAACGGCCGTCGACGTCCATGAAAACATTCGGCGCCGTCATCACGTGATAGAGCGCGGTGTAGAAATTCGTCAACTGCGCCGCGGTTCCACCTGTAACCTGGATCTTGTTGAGTTCCGCATTCCACGCCGCCGTTGCATCGGCTCGCACCTTGTCGAAATTCCAATGGTTCAACTCCGCGCGCCGGTTCTTCAGCGCTCCGTCGACGTCGACTGAAGAGATCCCGACTTTCACGAGCACCGGCGTCGCAGCCTGTGTTTTGAAGCGAAAGTAAGACTTCACACTCCGGCCACGTGCTTCACGCATTCCCTCGAAAACCTTGTCTTCAAAGGAAACGCCGTACGATGTAAACGGCTGTGAAAACTCGAGCGCAAAGTAGACGATCTGATCTTTGGCCCAGGCTTCGGATCGCCGCCAGCCGACAACGGTCCTGTCGCCCGTGATGCGAAGACCGGAATCGAGGACTTTGTCGCGATGCGTGAGGTCGATGATGATGTTGGCTTTGTCGCTCGTGGAAAACGTGTAGCGATGCATTCCCACGCGCGTTGTGGCGGTGAGTTCGACGAGAATGTTTTCGTCGTCGAGCTTGACTGAGTAGTAACCGGCGCGCGCGGTCTCGTTGCGATGTTGAAAACGAGACGCGTAACCTTTCTCGGTCCCGCCATCTTTCAGCGCGTTGAAATGGACCTCGCCGATAGTCGGCATCAGCAGGATATCGCCATAATCCGAAATGCCCGTGCCGCTGAGATGCGTGTGGCTGAATCCGTAAATGATCGAATCGGAGTAGTGATAGCCGGAACAACCGTCCCAGCCGGTGAGACGTGTGTCAGGGCTCAGTTGGACCATGCCGTACGGAACGATCGCGCCGGGAAATGTGTGACCGTGCCCGGCGGTGCCGATCAACGGATCGACATGTCGCGCGAGATCCCGCTGCGCCTGGACATCCAACGACAAGAGAAGCAGTACAGAGATGACGCGGATCGGTTTCATGATTACGGCGCGGTTGAGATCGCGTAGACGAGCCGTTCGAGCGCCTGTAGATCTCTGAGGTCGAGCACCTCAACCGGCGAATGGCTGTAGCGTCCGGGCCACGATAAACCCGCGTGAATGACGCCGTAGCGAACGAAGTCGGAGCCGTCAGTGCCGCCGTTCGTCGCGCCGACCTGTAGCGGGATCTGCTGTGTTCGCGCGATGTTCAGGAGTCGATCCAGTTCAGCCGGCGGTGTGACTGAAGCGTTGTCGAGACCGCGAATCACTGCGCCACGACCGAGCGGCGCATGCGCAAAACGCGTCGTCTCAACGGGCGAGTCAGACGAAACAAACGTGTCGACACTGTAAACACGCTTCACCGAAGAACCATAATGCTTCGAGAGCACGATCGCTCCTTCAAGTCCCGTCTCTTCGCGCACGGACCACGCGAAAATAACCTTGCGTTTCAACGTCGCCGGATCGATTCTTCGCGCCGCGAGCACCAACGCCGTCGAACCTGCTCGATCGTCGAGTGCACGCGCCGTGAATCGCGTGCTGCCTAAACGAGTCGCACGTTTGTAAGCCGTCACGGAAAGCCCGGTCGCAACGCCGAGTTGCCTCAAACCAGCAGCGTCAACACCAAACCACGCAGTCAGCTTATCCGGCTGTTTGCCGTTGGCCGTATCTCTCGGAACGAAAACTCCGCGCACCGGCTCACCGCGATCGAGATGAAGCAGCGCCGGCTGCCCTTCCCACAACGATGGAAACAGCCCGCCACGCGTGCGTAGCGAAACTGTCCCATCCGTGCCGATGTTGCTTACCTCAAAACCGACTTCGTCGAGGTGAGCAATGAACATCACCGGATCGCGATCTGGTCCAGCTTCGACGATCAGATTACCATCATCGTCCACCCGAGCGAGTTGGCGCGCCCATGGGGGCAATGCCGCCTGCACTGCTTCACGAATCAGGCGCTCGTGTCCGGAGACTGACGGAATATCAGCAAACGACTTCAACAGGCTCGCCATCGCCGAATGCGCATCCTGACGCGTCGATTGCGCTTCTCTCGCGGGTAACTTCAGCCACTTAGCACCTTCAACCCCGGCTGCCTTCTCAACTGCCGCCAGCAACTTCTGCGCGTCTAGAAGATGCAGACTCTCAACCAACGTTCCGGAATAGTTGACTGGCGCCGCGATGATCGTCAGTGAAGTCAAACCGGTGGATTCCGGAAGGTACGGGGGCTTCTCTAGTTTCCGTCGGACCAGGCCGTCTGGAGATGCCGCCGATTCTCCAGGATGATCGACGAGTGTGAGTTCATCGATCTCGCCGAGCGGCCTTAGTGCTGCTTCCAGTCCGTCAGAACCAAAGCTGCGCTGCGTTGCGAGCAGAAAGATCGTCTCGCCTCTCGTCACCTGTCCCTGCGCCGCACTCGCGACTGCTGCACATCCGGCGCGCACACTCGCCAGTGGACCAGCAACAAAGTTCGTGTACGACCACGCGACCGAGTCGCGCACGACCGGATCGAGCACCTGGATCCCGAGTCGCTCGACATCTGCTTTCGAACTTGCGCCGACGTCAAGCCAGATATCCTCGAGCGTGGTCAACGGTGCATTCGGGACGCGCGCGCGTTGCAGGTGTGTGCTCTTAACGATGGCCACACCGGGAACACTGCCCGAACGCGTCAGGACATTTATTCGCTGGCCTTCGTGAAACTGGACCCACAGCGGATGCGGGCGGAGGGCGCCGACTTCACGCACGCGCAGGTAACCGTCGTCAGTGATCTCGGTGACGGAGAAGCCTGGGCGATCGAGCGCGCAGGCGACGACGCGTCGCGGACTGCCGCTGCCTTTGCGCAACGAGAGGTTGCCGAGCGCGTCGCGTTTCCAACCGGGCATCGCTTGCATGATCACGTCGGTTGCACGATGTTCGAAACCCGGAGGGGCATCAAGCGCCATCCAACTCGTCAACGCGGTGGCGGCGTCGTTTGACTGTGCATAGACCGGCGAAAAGAGTGCGGCGACAAAGAGCACACTTGTAGTCAAAAATTGTTTTCTCATAGAAGTTGTAACCACGGATGACACGGATAGGAAATCGGATTTTTCCGTGTCATCCGTGGTTATGCACTTCAAGGAGGGCCCACGTCAATCGCCGGGCAGCGTGTTGCTCGAAAGCATCCGGGAGTAGTCGTGCAATAACTCCCGTATCGCAGGTGGAAGTCGAGGCAGGTTGATGATTGCGCTAAAGAGCTGGTCCATGCTCGATCTGGCTGCCTGATCGAACGCCGCTCGATGCTCCTGAAACTCCGGATCCTCACCGCAAGGCGATTCAAAAATCAAACTCCCCGTCGCAAGAAACTGTGCGTTCACCACAGTGCCGTAATCGACATGGACCAGCGGCTGCGGAACGTTTCCGCCATTGTTTTTCCACGCTATCGCCCGCGCGCGTCTCTCGCCGGGAGCAATCGACAACATCGCCGACAACTCCTGAAAACTCACGTCAGCCTGAAGCCCCCAGAACGACAGCGTGTCAAAGTAGTAACGGAAGATCAGGAAGAAGTGGCCCAGGTTGACCAATCTCGGCAAACGCCTGAGGTGGTCCTCTTCAAGATCGATTACCGACCACTTGTTTATCTCGGGCTCATAGGCATGGCGATTGTCACGATCCCACCAGTAAAGCGCCTTGTAGACTGTGACGTTCATCGACGGCGAAAGGTCGCGCTCCCATCTTGCATGACTCCGCGCGAGGTACGACATCGGAACCGTTATGTCGCCGTTTGCACTCCCCGACTGTTGAAGCTTCCGTGCAAGCGACACACTCAGAAGTAAGTAACTGTTGTAACGATCGTCTTCGGGAACGCGATCGAGTATCGCAAGACTCTCCTGCTTGATTTGCTCCTCGCTATAGTTGTTCTCCAGCAGCAGGCGAAGGATCGACGCATAAACCCAGAGATGTTTCCTCGCGCCCCAGCTCGCAAGCAGTTCTTCAGCGTTGACCGGCTGCCCTTTCCTGAGGGTTTGCCGCAAGGAAAAGAGTTCGAGTTGCGACTCGACTTCCATCCGCATCTCTTCATCG
>DASTQB010000382.1:0-16413 GCA_035761985.1 Pyrinomonadaceae bacterium | reverse complement strand
AGGTTCAAAAGAACAAACGCGGACTGCTCCTCGTCGAACCAACCCTCCAGCTTACTGAACACAACAACGTCTTTGCGCTCGGGGATATCGCGTTCTATCCGGACGCGACGCCCACACTCGCCGGTACGGCCCAACTCGCATTTCAGCAAGCGACCCTCGCCGGACGGAATATCAAAGCGTTTCTCGAAGGCGCAGAGATGCACACCAAACACTTCGAAGAGCTCGGCGAGGCCATCAGCCTCGGCACCGAACGCGCTGCGGTGCTGACCGGCGGCAAAGCATTCGGTGGCGCACTGGCTCGGCAAGCGCGCTTCGCACTCTACACGTCACGACTGCCAACGTGGCATCACCGCCTGCGAGTAGGCGCGAGCTGGTTCTTCGGCGGCACGCCGCCTAAGCCCCTGTTGTCGCTCGGACTCGAACGCTGAAATCCTGTCGCCGTTCGTAAATCGTCCATCGAACCTCAATAAAACATCAACTTTCCAACTGGAACGCACGTTGCTCGTTCCGGCTGCATGAAGACGCGACTTTTACTGCTCAGCCTCGCACTGGGTCTGCTCGCAGGCTGCACAACCGGACCAACGAACACAAACACGGCGACCGTCAACGCGACGCCATCTCCGACCGCATCGCCATCGCCATCGCCGGCACAATCGGCAAGCACGACGCCTGCGCAGATCACGCTGCCGCTGCTGGATGCACTGCTCGGCGACGAGAAATTTGTCCAGGAGGCGAGATCAAAAGTTCGGCTCACAGACGAACAGATCAATTCGTTGAAACGCGTTTCGGGCGAGGAGATCGGACGTCTCCGCGAAGCGAACGCGGAAGATCTCGACGAGATGAACGGCGACGTTTATACGCGGGCTAACGAGCAACTCAACAAGATACTCGGCGAGGAAAAAGCACGAGAGTTCGCGACGTTCGCGAATGATTACTGGGCCACTGGCGGTCAGACGAACGGAGATTCCGGCCCGGCGGTTGAGATGTCGAAAGGTCCGAACGCGGTGCCGTCCGACACGCGCGTTGTCGTCAACATTCCTGCTTTTCGCATGGACGTCTTTCAGGATGGTTCGCTTGTGAAGTCGTACCAGGTTGGCATCGGTTATCCGGACTTTCCGCTTCCGCAGGGTTTACGAAAGGCGCAGCAGATCATTTTCAATCCGACGTGGACGCCGCCAGATGAGCCGTGGGTTGCGAAGATGAAGGGCGTGAGGCCGGGTGAGACGGTCGAAGCCGGCAGCAGGGAAAATCCCCTTGGTCCAATCAAGATTCCGATCGGTCTGCCTTCGTTGATTCACGGCGGCAAGGCGCCCGCGAAGATCGGAAAGTTTGCATCGCATGGATGTGTGGGTTTGACGAATAACCAGATCAAAGACTTCTCGATGCAGCTGGCCAAAGCGTCGGGCTCCGACCTTTCGCAACAGGAGATCGACAAGTATTTAAAGAACAAAACGCAGACTGAGACAGTGAAGCTGGACCAGGCTGTGCCGGTGGAATTGCGTTACGAAACGATCGTCCTGGAAGACGATGGGAAGCTACACATTTATCGCGACGTTTATACGCAGGGGACGAATACTGAAGAGAATTTGCGAAGCGTGCTGGAAGCGCATGGGATGAAGCTCGAAGATCTCGCGGAGGACCAGCGTGCAAAGGCGCTCGGCGCGCTGACAGCAAAGAACCAGAAGGAAGTGGTGATTGATCTCAAGAAATCGGAGAAGGGTTATCCCGTAGCGGTAAATCTAAGCCGCAGATGATCGCGGATTAACACGGATCAGGATGTGAAGAAGCTGCAATCCGTGATTTCAGCGCTCATCTGTGTTTCAACTGGCGGAGCGCCGGCTTCGCCGTAGTAGGGGCGGCCGTTTTCGATGGCTTCGAAGTATTCCTCGATTCGATCGAGCACTTCGTCGACGCTGTGCGAGTGGTAGATCGAAGTACGGAACAGCGCGCCGCCCTGCAGCCCGCGAGTAAACTGTCCAGCCAACTGTTTCATGCGATTGATCGCGGGCGTCTCAGGCATGTCTTCGCGCAGCATGTCGAAATACTCGTGCAGAATCGCGCGCTTGTCGGCGAGTGAAGGCTCAAAGATCGGACGGCCATGGATCGCATCTTCGATCTGCCGGAAGATCCACGGGTTCGCCATTGCACCACGACCGATCAAAACGCCATCACAACCAGTCTCGCGAAAACGATCAAACGCACCTTCAATCGTCGTCACATCACCACTGCCCGACACCGGCACACGCACGGCTTCCTTGACCTGTCTGACCAAGTCCCAGTTTGCAAGTCCACGATAGCCCTGTTCCTTCGTGCGCCCGTGCAACGCGATGTGTTCGACGCCACAATCCTCGGCGAGTTTCGCAGTCTCGACGGCATTGATCGTGTGATCGTAAAAGCCCGCGCGAATCTTCACCGTCAGCGGAATCGTGATCGTTTTCTTAATCGCTTTCAGAATCTGTTCGAGACGACTGTGGTCCTTCAAAAGCCCCGATCCGCCGCCGTGTTTGACGACTTTCGGCGCCGGACAACCGCAGTTCACGTCGAGAATGTCGGCGCCGACTTCCTGCGCCATCTCAGCCGCCATGCACATCCGTTCCGGCTGTCCACCAAAGATCTGGACCGCAAACGGCCGTTCGTCCTCATAGAACCGCATCTGTCGTTTCGATTTGGGATTGTTCCGCGTGAGGCCTTCGACCGAGATAAACTCCGAAACTGATAGACCAACACCACCACGGCGCTTCAACAGCCGCCGGAAAGAGACGTCAGTCACACCCGCCATCGGTGAGAGGACTAATGGCGGGTTAATCTCAACGTCCCGAATTTTAAACGACTTAATCATTAGCCACAGATAAACACGGATAACACAGATCGATCTGTGTAAATCCGTGTTCCAATATCCGCGAAGATCCGCGTTACGGTTTTTTCTTCTTGTCGTCCTTCTCGTTGCCTTTTGCAGCGGACGGAGCTTTGATCTTCAGCAGCGGCTCGACACTCGGGCGATAAGCTTCGGTAAGTTTGATGAACGCCTCATTACGCAGGTTTTGCAGGTACGCTTCGCGCTCTTTCTGCTGGTTTTCGCCGAGCATCGCTTCACGTACGCGATTGTCGTTGAACGTCGGCGTCGCTGCGCCGGGGATGCGCGCATCGACTCGCAGTATTTGAAAACCCTCGCCGGCCTTGATCGGCTCAGTCACGCCACCCACCGGAAGATCCTTCAACGCTTTAACGAGATCGTCGCGCAGGTTAGGAACGTCAAACTCGCCCACGTAACCCTTATCCTGCGGCGCGGTGCGCTGCCCGTTCTTCTCACGCTCTGAGTTTGCGGCAGCAAGGGCCGCAAAATCGGCGCCCGCGCGAATCTGTGTGATGAGCTCGACGGCCCGCGCTCTTACAGCCGCCTCGTCCTTACCGGCTGCCGAAAGATAAATCTCCGACAACTTGATGCTCTCAGGTTTCTTAAACTTCTCCGGATGCGCATCGAAATACTTCTTCACTTCTTCCGCTGAGAAGCCAAGATAAACGCGCCTGTCAACTTCATTTTGCAGCACGGCCTGCTTCATCATCTCGTTGCGCATCGTGCGACGAAAGTCTTCCGGGTTCAATCCGCTTTGGACCATCGCCTGGTGAAGTTTCTCGATCGTGGTGATGCCCTGCCCCTCGGCTATCTGCAACATGCGCCGGTTCACTTCTGCTTCGATCTCGGCGGCCATGTCGAGCTCTTTGCCGCGTTGCAGCAGCAATCTCTCGTTGATCAGCGTCGCGATCAGTTCAGCCTGTTTGCTGGTGGTCTCCTGCGTCGCCTGCTGTTCGGTCATCCCGCTCTCTTTCAACACGGCGATACGTTCTTTCATCTCGCGCTTCAACATCGAGAGCGTGATCACGTCGTCGTTGACCTGCACGATGACTTCGTCGACGACCGTCATCTCGCCTTCCTGGGCGACGACACTCGGAGCACTCACCGCGAGCATCGCGAAGGCAAAGAAGGCTGCAACTGCAAAGTATTTAAATTTCACAATAGAACTCCTAAAAAATAGTCCGAAGATTCTAATCGCTCGCGCGAAGCCGGAGCAACACGGCGCGGGCCACGTCGAGCACCTCGTCCTGCTGTTCTTCAGTCAAAACCAGCCGCAAAACACCGTTGGGAGTGAAGACCGCCCCTTGCTGGTTCTTAACAAAATCCATCAGCTTTTCGGGCGAAATTCGCGCTTTTTCACTGAATTTCACCGCAATTCCGTCATTCGTACGGTCGATCGAGACGACGTTCAACTCCTCCGCCAGCCGGCGCAAACGAGCATAGGCAAATAATCGCTCGACTGAAGGCGGAACGCGTCCATAACGATCTTCAGTTTCAGTCCGGATGCTGCCAAGTGTCGCTTCGTCGCGTGCCGAGGAAACGCGTTTGTAGGTCCTCAACCGCTGACCCATGTCGGAAATGTACTCTTCAGGGATGGCAACATCGACGCCGAGATTGAGCTGAACGCTCGTCTCATCCTCAACTTCTTCGCCGCGAAGCTCGGCAACCGTGCGTTCGAGCATCTGCGTGTAGAGGTCAAACCCGAGCGCCTCCATGTGCCCCGACTGCTCGCCGCCGAGGAGGTTTCCCGCACCGCGTAACTCGAGGTCGAGTGCCGCGATACGAAACCCGGCGCCCAGATCCGAAAACTCACGAATGGCGGCTAAACGTCTGCGGGCAATGGGCGAAAGCTCCTGTTCACTGGGTATCAGCAGGTAAGCGTAAGCCCGGCGGCTCGACCGCCCCACACGCCCGCGCAATTGATAAAGCTGAGAAAGACCGTAGTGATCGGCGCGATTTATGATGATCGTGTTTGCGCGGGGGATGTCTATTCCGTTCTCGATGATGGTGGTTGCAACCAGAACGTCATACTTGTAGTCGATGAAGTCGAGCATCACTCGCTCCATGTCTTTCTCGTTCATCTTTCCGTGACCGGTAGCCATGCGGGCCTGGGGAACGAGGCGCTTGAGCAGCGCCGCAATCGTGTCGATCGTCTCGACGCGGTTGTGGATGAAGAACACCTGGCCCCCGCGTGAGAGTTCGAGCTCGATGGCCGACTTGATCACGGTCTCGGAAAACTGGACCACCTGCGTTTGAATCGCGAGACGATCGCGCGGCGGTGTTTCGATGAGCGACATGTCGCGCATGCCGCTGAGCGACATGTTCAACGTACGCGGGATCGGAGTTGCTGAAAGCGTCAACACGTCGACGCGTTTCTTCAAATGCTTCAGCCGTTCCTTGTGTGCGACTCCGAACCGCTGCTCCTCGTCTACGACCACGAGCCCGAGATCTTTGAAGCGCACGTCTTTCGACAGGATGCGATGTGTGCCGATGACCACGTCGATCTCACCTGTCTCGACTTTCTTCACCACTTCCTTTTGCTCTTTCGACGAGCGAAAGCGCGACAGCAATTCGACCTTCACTGGAAAAGGCGCGAAACGATTGCGAAACGTGTCGTAGTGTTGATACGCGAGCACCGTCGTGGGCGTCAATATCGCGGCCTGTTTTCCTTCCATCACCGACTTGAACGCCGCGCGCATCGCGACTTCGGTTTTTCCGTAACCGACGTCGCCGCATAACAGACGGTCCATCGGCACGGGCTCTTCCATGTCTTTCTTCACGTCTTCGATCGCTGTCTCCTGATCGGGAGTGAGCACGAATTGGAAGCCGTCTTCAAACTCCTGTTGCCACGGCGTGTCAGCGGCGAATGCGTAGCCGCCGACCATCTTGCGTTCGGCGTACAAGCGAAGAAGCTCGTCGGCCATGTCCTGCATGGCGCGTTTGGCTTTGGCTTTTGTTTTTTGCCAACCGAGACCGCCGAGACGATCGAGTTGTGGTTGATGACCTTCCGCGCTGGAGTAACGTTGGACCAGGTCGAGACGTTCGACAGGCACGTAGAGCTTCGCATCGTCGGCGTAGTAAAGCAGCATGAACTCGCCGGCGCGTGGTCCAAGATCGAGTGTCTGCAAACCACCGAAGCGAGCGACGCCGTGATCGATGTGGACCACGTAATCACCGGGCTTGAGATCGCGGAAGTCGGAAAGGAAGGCGGCTGATTTCGACTTGCGCCTGCGCTTCTCCGTTTTTTGTGTTCGCTCGGCGCCAGCCGGACGCCGTTCGACTGTTTCAACTGCTTCGTCAAAGACGTCGGCCTCTACGTGTACGATCAAGCGCGAGTAGGGCAGCTCGAAGCCGCCGCTCAGACGACCGACAGTTACGACGACAGGATAAACGCTCGCCACGTCGGAAGTTTCTTCTACAAACGCGAGGCGGGTTTGAATCTTGTACTCGTTCAGGATCTCGACGATGCGTTCAGCATTGCCGAGGCTGGGCATGACGAACAGCGTTGTCTTCGCTTCCTGTGTTGCACGCGTCACTTCAGCAGCGAGATCTGCGATGCGCCCGTGATAACGCAGCGTGGATTGCGATTGCCACTCGACTTCCAACGCGCTCTCGACTGCCGGAAAGAGAAACACGGGTTGCCGCGTGCCGCGACTGCGTCCGAGCTGGACCTGTGGAGCTTCGGCGTCGAGCGCGAGATTCAGATCTGTTTCCGCAGCGGTGCGGCCGAGTGTGCGCAGTTCCATGCGCTGTCGTGCCGAGATGAAGTTGCGCAACTCTTCGGCAGTGAGGAAGAGTTCTTCAGGCGTGAGAGCGAGGTCGTCGGCTTGATCGATCTCTCGATAACGATCGGCGAGTCGTTCGTAAAACTCACTCAGGTACGATTCGATACCCGCGGGTTCGTCAACAACCAGAACTGCATCGCCGAGGTGATCGAAAACGTTTGAGTTGCAGTTCATGCTGAGCGCGATCAGCCACTCCCAACCGGCGAACGCTTCACCTTCGTCAGCGAAAGCCGTTCGATCGCGCAACGAACGATCGAAACGTTCGTCGCTCCAGCGCTCTTTTGCCGCTTCGCTCCACAGTCTGAACTCATCGGCAGTGACTGCAAACTCCTGCATCGGCGGGACTTCCACGACTTTCAACTGGCCGGTCGAGAGCTGGTTTTCCGGATCGAATTCGCGGATTGAGTCGATCGTGTCGCCGAAGAACTCGAGCCGCACGGGCGCTTCGCGTCCCGGCGGCCACACGTCGACGATGCCGCCACGCATTGAGAACTCGCCGATCCCGCCGACCGGATCTTCGCGCACGTAGCCAGTCGCCATCAGTCTCTCGACGAGTTCCTCGGGCGAATGATCTTCTTCGCGTCGCAACACTGCGCCGGCTTTTGCGATCGCCTGTGGGCTTACGGTCTTGCGAGCGAGTGCGCGCGCGGTCAGCAGAACAAAGCTCGGCGAACGTTGCCGCAACTGCCAGAATGCGAGAGCACGCCGTTCGAGAGTTTGCGCGTGAGGCGAGACGCCGGCGTACGGATCGATCTCCGAAGCAGGCAACACGAGCAGATCGGAATCGTCTTTTCCTGACAGTGCGGAGCACCAGAAGGCGAGGTCGCGTTCCCACGGCTCGAGATCGCGCGTCGACTGCGCAACGACGGCGAACGTCTTTCCACTCTCGCGCTGAAGCGCGGCGACTGCGAGCGCGCGCGCTGCACCAGACACCAATCCGCTGATCGAAATAATGCGCGCATTCGACCGCAGCGCGGTCAGTAACCTCTGGTACTCCTGCGTCTCCGTAACCTGCCGCAACGTCTGTTGCAGCGTGCTTGCTCTTTGTAAATCCGTGTTCATCTGCGGCCCATTCGTTCGATCAATCCGCTCGTCGAAGCGCCTTCCACAAAAGGTAACGAAATAACTTTCCCGCCCGCGGCCTCGACTTCTTCGCGCCCGTGAATCTGATCGAGCTGATAATCGCCGCCTTTGACGAGCACATCCGGCAGGAGCGTTGCAATCAGCTTGCGTGGGGAAACGTCGTCGAAGACGGTGACGTAATCGACAACTTTGAGCGCAGCAAGTATCTCCGCGCGTTCGGCCTGATCGAACACTGGGCGCTCCGGTCCTTTCAACTCGCGCACTGTTCGATCGCTGTTTATGGCGACAACGAGCGCATCGCCGAGCGCACGCGCCGCGGTCAGGTAACGCACGTGACCGACGTGCAACAGATCAAAGACGCCGTTCGTAAAGACGAGTCGCGCGCCCGCAGCACGCAGACGCTGGCGCTCCCCGAGCATCTGCTCCGGGGTCATAATCTTCTGAATCATTTGCACAAGATTACAGGATTAGCAGGATTAACAAGAAACGATCCTGAGAATCCTGTGTATAATCGGCCTTTTATGTCTATACCGTTTATCGAAGACAACGACCAAACCATCGCTCGCCGGCAGCATCTCGACGCGTTGCACGAGCTCGTCGGCAACGTCTACCCAAACAAGTTCGAACGCAGCCGCGTTGTCGATCCCAATCGTGAAGACACGATCACCGCGATCGTCGAGAAGTTTCGAAGCGATCAGGCTAATGAATACTTGAACAGTTTCACCGTGCGACTCGCCGGACGCATCGCGTCGCCACCGCGCGTGATGGGCAAGGCCGCGTTCGTACACTTGTCCGACGGCGTTTCGCGTCTTCAGATTTACATTCGCAAGAGCGACGTGACCGGCGTTCGCAATGAAGCTGAGGGTGGCGAGGTCGATGGTTGGGCCCTGTTTCAGTTGTTGGACCATGGGGACTTCATCGGCGTCGAAGGCTTCCTGTTCGTCACGAAAACCGGCGAGCTTTCCGTGCACGTGCAGAAGCTCCAGTTTCTTTCGAAAGCACTGTTGCCGCTGCCTGATAAGATGCACGGCATTCACGATCCGGAGATCCGGCAGCGCCAGCGCTACGCGGACCTGATTGCGGGAAGTTTGAAACTCGAAGCGGACGAGGCCCTTACGCCTCGCGAGGTGTTTGAGCGCCGCGCGGCGGCAGTGCGCGAGATGCGACGCATTCTCGAAGATCACGGTTACATCGAAGTCGAGACACCGATGCTGACTCCACTTCCGACTGGAGCCGCGGCGCGCCCGTTCAAGACTCATCACAACGCGCTCGATATCGATTTGTACGCGCGCATCGCTCCCGAGTTGTACCTGAAACGGCTGCTGGTGGGCGGGTTCGAGAAGGTCTACGAGCTGAATCGCAATTTCCGTAACGAAGGCATCTCATCGCGGCACAATCCCGAGTTCACGATGCTCGAGTTTTACTGGGCCTATGCCGACGTGAACGCGATGATGGACTTCTGCGAAGACATGTTGCGCGCGGTCGTGTTCAGGGTGCTGGGCCATACGCACGTGCAGTTTGGCGAGCACAGCCTGGATTTCGGACAGCCGTTTCGACGCATTGGGATGAAGGAGAGCCTGGCGGGCTTTGTCGATCCCGAAAAGATAACGAACGAGAACGTAGTGGAACTGTTTGAGGAGCACGTCGAGGCGACCCTGGTCCAACCGACGTTCATCACCGATTTTCCGAAACCGATCTCGCCGTTGTCGAAGGCGTCACCTGCGAATCCCCACGTGGCTGAGCGTTTTGAGTTGTACATCGTGGGGATGGAGATTGCGAACGGGTTTTCTGAGTTGAACGATCCGGTAGAGCAGTTTGAGCGGTTTCGCGATCAGGTCAGGCAGCGTGAGCGTGGTGATGAAGAAGCGATGTTAATGGACGAGGATTATATTCGCGCGCTCTCGTATGGAATGCCGCCGGCTGCCGGGATCGGGATCGGTGTGGATCGGCTGGTGATGTTGTTGACGAATAGATCTTCGATTCGCGACGTGATCCTCTTCCCGCACTTGCGCCCCGAGAGAAAAGCGGCCATGGATGACACGGATAGAAAATCCGATTTTTAAATCCGCGTCATCCGTGGTTACTGTTTTCCAGCGGCTTTTGATCGCAGTTCCGCGAGGCGTTCCTCGGACGACGCCAATTTCTTCCCGTTCTCGGGAGCGACCTTCACATACTGCTCCATCGCTTCGAGTGCGCCTTTGTAGTCGCTGAGCTTTTCGCGCACGCGGCTCAGGTCCAGCAGAAACTGCGCATTCGCCGGCGATGCCGCAACAGCCTTCGCAAACGACTCTTCCGCAAGCTTCAGATCGCCTCTCATCTCATACAACCGCGCCAGGTGAAAATAGCTGATCGGATACCTCGCACCATCGCGCTGAGCAACCTGCTGTAGCTGCACGAGTGCTTCGTCATAGCGCTTCAGGCTCACGAGCGCGTAACTCAGTTCGAGATTCGCGGGCGCAAAGTAACCACTCTCCCGGCTCAACACGCGCTTGAAGTTATCCACGGCTTCGGTCATCTTGCCACGCTCAACAGCATCGCGCGCGCGTTGTAAAAAGTCGTAACTCGCCTGGTCCAGCACCGGCGACTTTGCCGCCGGTTCAGCCGCCGCAGGCTTCGCGACTGACGCTTTCGCGGGCTGCGGTTCGACGCCTATCCGGCCTTCAGTTCCAACACGCGACAGCGCATCCGCCGCCGCATCGTGCTCGGGATTTACTTTCAACGCCCGGCGCCACTCACGCACGGCAAGATCGTACTGCCCGCGCGCCGAGTAAACACGACCGAGGTTGTAGCTCGCTTCCGCATACCGAAACCCTTCGAGCTTCAACGCCGACAACAACGCTTCCTGCGCTTCATCCCAGCGTCCAACACGCAGCAGCACGACTCCGAGATTGTTGTAAGCGCGCGAGTATCTTCCTTTCCGCTGATCGATCGCGATCTGGTAAGCGTTGATAGCCGCATCTGTTTCGCCGAGACGTGCAAACGAGTTTCCGAGGTTGTAGAAACCAGTTGGATCGAACGAATCGGAGCTTGCAACCACTTGCAGCTCGCTCAGGGCTTCAGTCTTCTGTCCCTTGCTCAAAAGAAGCTCGGCAAGCTGGAGATGCAGCCGGTTTCGCTCGACCGGATTGGGCGCTGCCTCGATCTGCTCGCGCAAACTCACCACGGGATCGGGAGTGTTGTCTTGATCCTGCGCAAAGCTTGCAGTGCTCAGCGTCAAAATGAGAGTTAGGAAAAGAATTGCTTTCTTCATTGCTTTGGAGCTTTCTTATTTCACCGCGGATTGCGGAGAAGAGTCGTTACGCAGATAAGCGACAACTGTCCCACCGAAGCCGACCGCCCAGCCGCGATTCCGGCCGGCGAAGAACACGCGCTCGAGAGGATGCTGCGTGCCGCTTCTCTGTGTGGTCCAGGTTTCACCGCCGTTGGTGGTGTGGATGATCGTTCCTTCCGCGCCTACCGCCCAGCCTTCGAGTGCACTTACAAACTTCACATCAAACAGATCCACGTCGACTGTCGACTCCTGCCGTTGCCACGTTCGACCGCCGTTCACCGTGCGATAAACCGCACCGGCGCTGCCGACTGCCCATCCGTTCCGGTTATCGACAAACGAAGCCGCGGTGAATCGAATTGACTTTTCAACAGCCGGTAATGTCGACTGGTACCACGTCTCGCCGCCGTCCGACGTTTGAATGATCGTCGCGCCGGCGCCTACGATCCAGCCTCGATCGTCGTCGACAAAAATCCCGCCGAGAAGCAAGCGACGCGTAGGCGAACGCAACTTCGTCCAGGTTTCGCCGGCGTCGTGCGTTGTGTAAATCGCACCTGCTTCGCCAAACACCCAGCCACGTCCGTTGCGAGTGAAAACTGCACGAACGAGAATCGCATCAACGTCGAAACCCTTGATCTCGATCCGTTTCCACGTCTCACCACCGTTAGTAGTCTTCATCAGGTAGGCACGCGGATCGTCTACTGACTTGAGTTGATAAGCATTGACCTCGCAGACGAGCCAGCCGTTCTTTGCGTCGACGAAAAAGATGTCGCGCACGACGTCTTCAGTTGAAGAGCCGCGGATTGTCCAGGTGTTTCCGCCGTCCGGTGTATAGAGCAGAGTGCCTTTGCTGCCCACGGCCCAGCCACGGTTTTGATCGAGAAAGAAAACTGAGTGGAGCCACGCCATCGTGCCTGCCTTCTGTCGCGCCCACGTGCCCGACTGGGCAAACGTGGTCGTCGAGATAAGTAGTACAAGCAGTGATGCCGCGATACGCATAGGTTTAATTGTAGGGGTGGCCCTCCGTGGCCACCCCAGTGAAAGTTCCACGCTGGGGTGGCCACAGAGGGCCACCCCTACAACGAATTCTAGAAGCCCGTCGGGACGCCGAAGATACGCGCGAAATCGAGCACGCGCGAGAAGCCCATGATCTGCTGCCACTTCTTCAACTTGTTTCCAGGCACGATGATCTGATCGCCGGGAACGAGATAAGTATTGTCAGCAGCTTTGCCTTTGTATATCGCCGACACGTTCACGGGAATCTGCGCGAGCACGCCGTCGTTCTGGCGTCGCAACACCATCACCTTGCTCTTGTCGCCGGTCGCAAGCACGCCGCCTGCTTCCGCGATCGCTTCGGTTACGGTCATGCGGTGGTTCATCAGGCGAATGCCCGGTTGGCCCACATCGCCGATGACGCTGTAACGGTACGACGCAGCTTTATCCAACGACACCGTAACCTGCGGATCGATGATGTACTCGTCATAACGCTTGCGAATGATCTCCGCGACTTCGTCGACAGTCTTCCCGTTCACAAAGACGCCGCCCGGAATCAGCGCGAGCGAAACGCGGCCGCTTGGCGGCACCGTGATCCCTTTGCGTGAATAACGGTCCTGGTTGAATACTTCGACCGAGATCACGTCTTCTGGTCCAAGCCGGTAAGTGCTGAAAAAGTTGTTGTAATAAGGATTGACGGCAGCCTCTTCCGACATGTGCTCCATGCGGTTCGCCTGCATCTCGTCGGAAACGTCACCCGGCGTGCGCGATGGATCGTCGGGCTCGAGCCTGTCGCCAACAGGTTTCTTATTTTTGTCCTGGCCGCTGGTAGTGGTTCGCGGGCGTGCTTTTTGTGGATCGTTTTGCGTCTGGGCCGCAATGCCGGTCATAAAAGCGAGGACCATAACCATCGCCAGCGCCATTCGTCTGTTCTTTTTCATCTCAACCTCCAAACCCGAACTCATTGGGCTCCGCGCCCAAACAAAATAATCTTGACCGTCTCAAAGAGAATAATTGCATCAAGCATCAGGCTCTGGTTCTTGATGTAATACAGGTCATACTGCAGCTTCTGTCGCGCATCTTCTATTGACGCTCCGTACGGGTACTTGATTTGCGCCCATCCGGTTAGTCCCGGCGCGATCAGGTGTCGTTGCTCGTAAAACGGAATCTCCTGGGCCAGTTGGGCCACAAAGTGCGGACGTTCCGGCCGTGGTCCAACAAAGCTCATCTCGCCTTTCAGGATGTTCCAAAACTGCGGTATCTCGTCGATGCGGACCTTGCGAATCACTCGGCCAACGCGCGTCGTGCGATCGTCGCCTTTACGTGCCCAAACTGGTCCATCCTGCTCAGCGTCAACTCTCATCGAGCGAAACTTCGTCAGCACAAACGTGCGACCGTTTTTCCCGACGCGTTCCTGCTTGTAAAAGACCGGACCTTTCGAGTCGAGCTTGATCAGCACGGCCGTAACGATAAGAAGCGGAAGCGAAAGAATCGCGCCCAGCAGCGCTACCAGCCAGTGCACAACGTTGCGCGAGATTTCTGCGAGCTTCTTCTGGCGTCCGCGTCCGGTGAAGATGAGCCACGACGGGCGCAGCATGTTCAACGAAACGCGACTCGTTAGACGCTCGTAAAACGAAGCGCCTTCTTCAATATTCACCTGCCCGGCCAGACTCAGTTGCAGAAGCTTGTCTGTAGGCAGTTGCCCGCGACGTTCGCCCATCGCCACTACGATCCGGTCGATGTTTTCGCGTTTCACGATCTCGTCGAGCTCTTCGGTCAGGCCGATCACGCGCGGATTGATCAGGCTCTTGCCCAGCAACTCGGCGTCGGTGCCGACAAAACCGACGATGCGATAACCCGCGTCAGGTCGATTCAAAACTTCGCGCGCCATCTCCACTGCCTGCGCGCCCGAGCCGACGATCAAAATGCGTTCGCCGAAATCGGGATGGCCCAGGAACCAGTGAATCGAGACGCGCCACGACACCATCAACGTGAGCGCGAGCGGCAGAGAGATTAGCGAGATGCCACGGCCGAGCATCAAGTCGGGAAACAGGTAAAACGAGAACGCGAGCGCGATCCACGCGAGACCGAGAGCCTGTACAAGGCGAAGGACCAGCTCGCGCCGATCGTGCATCACCAGGAAGTCGTAAAGATCGAAAAGATAGAAAGCGGCGAGGCAGAAGAAGCCTGCCACGGCTGCTTTCCAGTAGCCGTGCTTCTCGACAAGCTCGAATGGCGCGCCTTCCACTCCGACGCGCAGGTACACGGCGGCGATGATCGCGCCGTAGACCAGCGCCGCTTCGGCGATGATCAGCAGGAAGGTTCGTCTGTTGAGGCGTAGGGCTCTCAATTGACGGCCGCAGCCTCCTCTTCGAGTCTCTCAGCCTGAATTGGCTGCATTTCAGTCTTTCTTCTTTCGCGGTTGTAGTAGCGCTGGCTGTAGTAGTAAGAAGCTTCTTCCGGTTGCTCCTCAGTACGATTGAGAACAACACCCAGCAGACGCTCGCGCGGCATCTGTTCGAGCAGCTTGTCGACTGTCGAATATCGAGTCTTGCCCGCTCTCACGACGAGAAGTCCACCGTCAGCGCGCGACATCAGAACGTTTGCGTCAGTGAAAATACCGAGCGGCGGAGCGTCGATGATGATGTAGTCGAACATGCGACGCACTTCACTCAGGATGCGCGCGTAACTTGGACCAGACAGCAATTCGGCAACGTCGTCGCGCGGCCGTCCACCAGGCAACAGGTGAAGACCCGACGGCTCTAGACGAACGATCGCATCTTCGAGACGAAGCTGGCCGCCGAGCACTTCAGACAACCCGCCGGTCGCTTCGATGCCGAGGTATTCAGTGGCGCACGGGCGTCGCAGGTCGCTGTCGATCACGAGGGCGCGCACGCCTTCAGTTTGCGCCAGCAGCCATGCGAGGTTCAGTGCCGTTAGTGTTTTGCCTTCGGCGATGCCTGCACTCGTGACGACGATGGCCCGCATCTGCATGCGCTCGCCGGCCTCGAGGACCTTCGTGCGCAAGTTGCGAAACTGCTCGGTGTAAGCAGATCGGGGCTGGCTTACTGCGATCAAGTGAGGCTCAACGCGCGCAGGAGAAATGTCGTATGTGACAAATCCGCCGGCGCGCGTTGCCTCGGCAGCGCCCAAAGTTGCCCCAGCATCACGCGAAGCTATTCCGCCGGGGAGTGCCGACCCGCCGGGTACATCCGCAGTGTGCGCAGTGGACGCTGAACTTCGCGCCGTTCGACCGGACATGATCGTGGAATGGCTTAACAGCTGTTCCTCGATCTCGTTCGCGGTAGGCAGCCCGGTAACTTTCGGGCTTTCCTGGCGGCGCTCTGATTTTTCTGTAGGCTTCGCAGCAGCGCCGTCGTTGGCGCTGTGTCGTCGCATGGCATCAAAAACTCTTCCCATCGATTCTCACCTCGTATGAGTTTCAATTCTTCGAAACCCGTCGAAACTTCATAGGTCCTATAGGTCCTATTTCTTTATGGTTGCTTCACCGATACCTGTGTCACCTCATCGGTATCGCCGTCTGTCGCCGCGGTTCCCGCGTTCCATAACTCAGCGCGTCCGGTCGACGTAAAAATTCGCGCGGGAGCTTCACGCTCTTCGCCCGTCTGTCGTCCACGCTCGGAACGCGGCAGCATGTCAAACGTATCCGCCACGTCCTCAATGATCGAACGTCCAATCGTTCCATCACCTGCGGCGTAACCCGCGAGCAGCGCGTTGTCACAAAGATTGTTGATGTTGCGCGGAATACCTTCCGAACACCGGAAAATGTAATCAACTGCTTCCGGTGAAAAGATGTCCGTGCGCTCCGCACCCGCTACCAGCAAACGTGAAGTGATATAGCGATCCGTCTCCTCAACGTTCGGCAGCGGCTTGATCACGCAACGCAATGCGATGCGCTGTTTCAACTGCCGCAGATCGGGATTGTTCAAAACCTCCCGCAACTCCGGCTGGCCAGTTAAAACGATCTGCAACTGCTTCGCCGTGTTTGACTCGAAGTTCGAAAGCAAACGAATCTCTTCGAGCACGTGCGGCGACAAGCCCTGGGCTTCGTCGACGATCAGCACGGTCCGCAGACCGCGCGAATGCCGCGACTCAAGGGCACGTCCGAGTTCGAGCAACAACTCCGATTTCGTTTCCCACTTCTGCACGTCGAGCAAAGTCGCGACGTGCTGGTAAAACTCCGGCACCGACAGCCGCGGATTGAAGATGTAAGCGACGAGCACCGTGCGATCGAGACGCTCCATCATCCAGCGGAGGATCGTCGTCTTGCCGGTACCCACTTCGCCCGTCACCACTACCAGTCCCTTACCGCTTTCAATGCCGTAGTGCAGGTTGGCCATCACTTCCGTGTGCGACGGAGTGAAGTAAATGAAACGCGGATCGGGAGTCAGCGCGAATGGCAACTCTTT
>DASTQB010000381.1:0-12962 GCA_035761985.1 Pyrinomonadaceae bacterium | reverse complement strand
ACTTGCCGGAAAGAGTTCAACGCTGGGGTGGCCACGGAGGGCCACCCCTACAATCGCTTTGGTCCAACCCGATAGGTTCTTATCGTCTGGCATCGTTATTGCCCCACTACTCAATAGCGTTTCACTTTCGTTTCGAAAGAGTGCAACGTAAGTTCATCCAGTCAATTTTTAAGACAGATGAACTGGCCCAGTGCTACTAATCAAGGAGGGAATGACAATGGCAAAAGGAAACAAAGGACAAGGCGGCGGCGGTAAGCAAGGCGGCGGTGGCGGCGGCCAGGGCGGTGGCGGCGGCAAGCAAGCCGGCGGTCGCGGTGGCCAGTCCGGTGGCGGTGGCAAAAGCGGTGGCGGCGGCGGCGGCAAGAAAGGCTAAGTAGCCCGCTTACGTCACAACTTGCAAAGGCACAAAGAACAACTTACTTTTGTGCTACTGGTAGATATTGAAGGTGAGCGCCAAAGGCTCACCTTTGTTTTATTGTCATGTACAAGATCAACGACAAGGTAATCACGTTTCTTCCGCCCGACTCGATCGAACCACAAGCCAAAACCCAGCTCGAGAATATTTCGGAGATGCCGTTCGTGTTTCCGCACGTCGCGGTAATGCCCGACTGCCATCTCGGCAAAGGCGCGACCGTGGGTTCAGTCATCGCCACGAAGGGCGCGATCATTCCAGCGGCAGTCGGAGTCGACGTCGGCTGCGGCATGGTCGCAGTGCGGACAAAGTTCTTCGCCGGAGACTTACCCGATAATCTCGATGCGGTACGCAATGGGATCGAACGTCGCATCCCGCTCGGCGCGGGAGCCGGAAACAAGAAGTTTACTGACACGGCACTCGATCGAATCGAAAAGCTCAACACCATCGCGACGCAGGACTACGACAAAGTAGATAAGAACTGGCGCAACGCACTCGGCACGCTCGGTTCAGGCAATCACTTCATCGAGATCTGTCTCGACGAAGACGACCAGGTCTGGGTAGTGCTTCACTCAGGTTCGCGTGGCATCGGTAACCGGCTCGCTAGCAAGCACATAAAAATCGCGCAAAAACTGATGGATCAGCAGGCGATCGATCTCAAAGACCGCGATCTCGCCTACCTGACGGAGCACACTCCCGAATTCGACGCTTACATCACTGACCTGCTCTGGGCGCAGGACTTCGCACGTCTGAACCGCGAAGAGATGATGGACCGCGTCATGAAAGAGCTTTCATACGTGTTCTTTGGTGAAGACGGACACGAGCAGTCGATCGAAGTCGAGCGCATTAACTGTCATCACAACTTCACGCAACAGGAGCAACACTTCGGAAAGACTGTCTGGATCACGCGCAAGGGTGCGATCCAGATGAAGAGAAACCAGAAAGGCATCATTCCGGGTTCGATGGGGACCAGGAGTTATGTCGTTTCGGGTCTGGAGAACCCTTACTCATTCAACTCCGCGCCGCACGGCGCCGGCCGCAGGTTTTCACGTGCCGAAGCCAAACGCAGGTTCACGTTCGACGATCTGGAACAAGCGATGGGCAAGATATCGTTCAGGCATTCGAAGTCGCTGATCGATGAGATCCCGCAGGCGTACAAAGACATCGATGAAGTGATGGAGAACAGCAAAGAACTTGTTCATGTCGATCATGTTCTGCGACAGGTCGTGAACATTAAGGGCGATTAACTTCGGCTTGGCGCGGATGAAAAACTTCTACTCGGTCCTCGTAAATTCAGTAGCTGCCTTTCTGATCAATAACTTCGTGTGGTTTGCGGTCACGTTCTGGGTGTATCTCGAGACGAGATCCGTGATTGCGACCGCAGTGATGGCCGGGATCTACACGTCGACCGTCGCACTCTCCGGGTTCTTCCTCGGCTCGCTCGTCGACCGGTATCCGAAAAAGCACGTGATGCTGATTTCGAGCATCGTCTCAATCGTTCTGTACGCACTCGCCTTCGCACTCTTCGTCAGCACGCCAACTGAAGTGTTTACAAACGCCTCGAGCGCCAGGCTCTGGATCTTCATCGTGCTTTCACTGCTCGGCGCCATTATCGGTAACCTGCGCGGGATCGCGCTGATGACACTCGTCACCATCATGGTTGAAGAAGGCATCCGAGATAAGGCAAACGGGCTTGTCGGCACGGCAAATGGAATCGCGTTTCTCGGCGCCTCGATATTCAGCGGTCTCGTGATTGGGTACCTCGGCATATCGTGGATGCTTGTGATCGCAATTGTTCTAACCCTCGTCGTGATTATTCACCTGATGACGTTGTCCATTCCTGCGTACGCCAAGGGCAACACCGACGAAAACGGAAAGCCAAAGGGGGCAGAGAGCGTCGATGTCCGTGGAACGATCCGCGCCATTCAACTTGTACCCGGCCTGTTCGGACTGATCTTCTTCCACACTTTCAATAACTTCCTCGGCGGGATCTTCATGGCGCTGATGGATGCGTACGGTTTGATACTCGTGTCGGTGCAGGTTTGGGGCGCGCTGTGGGGATTCCTGAGTCTCGCGTTTATTGTCGGCGGTTTGGTGGTTGCGAGGAGAGGTCTCGGGCGAAACCCGTTGCGCACGTTGTTTGTAGCAAACATCGTGATGTGGAGTGCGTGCTGTGTGTTCACATTGCAGCCGTCGATTGTACTGTTAGCCTTCGGCTGCTTCGTTTGGCTGAGTTTGATTCCGGCTGTTGAAGCCGCCGAGCAGACGGTCCTGCAAAAGGTGGTTTCACCGGAGCGGCAGGGCCGTGTGTTTGGATTTGCGCAAAGTGTCGAACAGGCGGCGTCGCCTGTCACGGCGTTTCTGGTTGGACCATTAGCACAGTTGATCTTCATTCCGTTCATGACGACGGGCGCCGGCGTGGAGCTGATCGGCTGGTGGTTTGGGACCGGAACCGGACGAGGCCTCGCCCTCCTGTTCACGGTCGCCGGAATGATCGGGCTGGCGGTCACCCTCCTCGCGATGCGCTCGCGTTCGTTTCGCGTACTCTCCCAGTACTATCAAAAACCATCCGCGTGATCCGACAGCTGTCACAAACGAGCGTTGCACATGATTACATGATTCGCAAGATTTACATGTGAATCCTGCGAAATCACGCCGTTGGGAAAATTTTTGGACCTGTTTTGACCCTGAGATGTCGATCCGCGCGCCTACTGTTCGACCTACAGTTGGGAAGCAGACGGTTCGACTGTAAAATGCCTGCCGATAAATTCCACAAACGTGCAGGAACCAGTGCGCCGCGGCAGGCGTATCCGTTCAAAAGAAAAGCCGTCCCGCCCTTTACATGAGGCACATATGAGATTTGCAAAACTCATTTTGAAGAACGTTTTGCGGAACAAGCGACGAACTTTGCTGACTGTTTCGAGCCTGGTTGTGTCACTTTTCCTCATCATCAGTCTCGCTACGATCCTTACTGAGTTCGAACGCGGCACCGACGAAGCAAATCCGCTGCGCGTGGTGACACGTCATTCTGTTTCACTTGGATTTCTACTGCCCATCTCTGATCTTCAGCGTATTCAGACGGTCCCGGGCGTTAAAGCGGTGATGCCGTTCACGTGGTTTGGTGGAATTTATAAGGACGAAAAAAATTTTTTTGCCAACTTTGCCGCCGACCCGAAGAAGCTCAGGGAAATCTATCCTGAGATGAAGATGTCTGACGCGCACTGGCAGGCGTTTATCGCGGACCGGCAGGGAGCCGTTGTCGGCGAGAAGCTCGTGAAGTTGTACGGGTTCACGCCCGGACAGCGCATCACGCTGAAGAGTCCTATTTACAACCAGGAGATTGAATTCATAGTTCGAGGTGTTTACACCGGCGGCGACGAGAAAACGCTCTTTTTTCAACATGAGTATCTGAACGAACTGGCGCCTGAGTGGGCCAGGGACCATGCGGGGCTGTTCAGTATGCTCGCGAACTCGCCCGATGACGTGCCGCGCATCGCGAAGGCCATCGACTCGATGTTTGCCAACACTGATGCGCCAACCAAAACCGAGAGCGAGCGCGAGTTTGCGATGAGCTTTCAGACCATGATGGGCGGCGTTAAGCAGTTTCTGTACGGCATCATGGGCGCGATCACGTTCTCGTTGTTACTCGTCATGGGCAACACGATGGCGATGACCGTCCGTGAACGCACCAAGGAAGTGGGCACGCTGAAAGCGCTCGGTTTCAAGCGACATACGATTGCGGGTCTGTTCCTTGGTGAAGCGATACTGCTGGCTGTTATCGGCGCGGCAATCGGAATCACCGCGGCGGCCGTCGTCTTCCGATCTGTTGACATGAGTCTTTACATTCCGAACTTCGTCTCGTTTGTGCCGGAGACTGAGACACTGATCGCAGCGTTTGTGCTCTCGATCTTCGTCGGCATCGTCAGCGTGATTTACTCGACTTACCGCGTCACTGGTCTAACTATAGCGGAGGCTCTACGGAGCACTGAATAATGGCGTTACCTGTTAAGTACAACCTGCGAAACTTGATTGTGCGCAAGGGAAGCACGCTGGCAACGGCGTTCACCATTGGTCTGACAGTGGCCGTGTTTCTGATGGTGATGGCACTCGCGCGCGGTATCGACCTGACACTTTCGAGCAGCGGCGAGCCGCTGAACGTGATCGTGGTGCGCGCGGGCAGCACGGCGGAGCTGAACAGCAGCCTCTCGCGAGAGAACTTCAACGACCTGATCTATCTCGACGGAGTTGAACGCGAAGGCGAGAAGCCACTCGCAACGGGCGAGATCATTACGTTGATCTACAAACCGCGAAAGGGAATGAGCCAGGGATCGAATGTTACCGTTCGGGGTGTTGGTCCAATGTCGTTCAAGCTGCGTTCAGGTTTTCAGATGGCCTCCGGCCGGCAGTTTCAACCGGGACTGACGGAAGCTGTAGTTTCGAAGCGCATCAGCGAACGTTTCCAGGGGCTCGACATCGGCGACAAGTTTCGCATTCAAACCACAGACTACACTGTCGTTGGAATCTTCGAGTCGGCGGGCAAGGCTTTCGAATCGGAGATCTGGGTCGACGTAAACTCGCTTTCGAGCACGACGAAGCGCGACTCGTTCTCTTCGGCGCTGTTGCGCGCGAAGGACCAGAACGCGCTCGCTGCTTTGTCGAAGCGCATCACGGACGATCCGAAACTGCGCCTCAAAGCTTTGTCTGAACGTACGTTCTACGAGGACCAACAGGGAACAGCGTCGGGGGCGTTGAAAGGCCTCGCCGTGTTCATCTCTTTCATCATGGCCGTCGGCGCAGGCTTCGCGGGCATGAACACGATGTATGCCGCTGTTTCGCGACGCACCAAGGAGATCGGAACTCTGCGCGTGTTGGGTTTTGGCAGGTTCAGCATTCTCGCGGCTTTTCTGTTGGAGTCCGTCGCGGTGGCTTTGATCGGTGCGGTCATCGGAATTTTGCTCGCGATGCCGTTGAACTTTATCTCAACAGGCACGTCCAACTGGGTGACGTTCAGCGAGATCGCGTTCAACTTCCGCGTCACGCCTGACTTGATAATTTCTGCTCTGCTATTCGGCGCGATAATCGGTTTCGTCGGATCGCTGTTACCCTCGATCCGCGCTTCGCGCTTGCGAATCGTCGAAGCTCTGCGCGCCTGATAACTAAAGATGGTTACAAACGCCAAATCAAACGAAGAACAAAAGAACCTGAACGAACGGCTGCGCAGCCTTAAGATCGATCGCGCGCCGTCGCCTTCTACTTCGAACCGCAATCGCTCGCCCAAGCTCCTGTTTCTTGGCATCGCGACGTTGCTGGCCCTTGTGGCGCTCGGTTACGTGTTTCTGTTTTCCGGCACAAAGACGATCTCCGCCGCGACTGTTCGCGTCGAGAGCGGTGCTGCCTCGGCAGGCACAAGCATCCTCTCGGCGACCGGTTACGTCGTGGCCCATCACAAAATTGCCGTCGGTGCAAAAGTGATGGGACGTGTTGCGTGGATCGGAGTCGAAAAGGGCGACATGGTCCAGGAGGGACAAGTGCTCGTCAGGTTGGAAGACAGTGAGTTTCGCGCGCAGGTGAACCAGGCGCAGGCAAATCTCGCGGCGGCGCAGGCACGCCTGGACCAGTTAAAAACCGGATCGCGTCCGCAGGAAAAACTGAGAGACAAGGCGGCAGTGTTGCAAGCCGAAGCGAGACTGCGGACCGCGCAGGCAGAGTACGAGCGCACCGAGCGACTGTTCCGCGCCGGAGTTGCCTCGAAGTCAGAATTGGATCACGCGCTCTCAGAACGCGACACCGCCTCGGCGCTCGTCGAAGCGGCGCGGCAATCAAGCACGATGACCGACATCGGGCCACGTCCCGAAGAGATTCGCGCCGCGCAGGCCGAAGTGCAGCAAATGAAAGCGGCACTCGACTACGCTCAAACACAGCTCGCTGCGACGGAAATCAAAGCGCCAGTGTCGGGAACGGTGCTGGAGCGAATTGTCGAGCGCGGCGAGATGGTGAGTCCATCCGCATTCGGCGGTTCCGGTGCACGCACATCGGTCGTCGATCTCGCTGACCTGACTGATCTTCAGGTCGAGCTCGATATTAGCCAGACTGACTTCGCACGTCTCAAGATGAACCAGCGCGCGGAGATCATCCCGGAAGCTTATCCAAACCTGCGATACACCGGATACATCGAGGAAATCGCTCCGGAAGCCAACCGAGCGAAGTCGACGATTCAGGTGAAAGTAAAAGTTGAGAATCCGAATGAACAACTGCGACCGGAGATGAATGCTCGCGTCAACTTCCTCGCCGGCAACGCTGAAGGCACCCAGACGAGTTCGACTAACCGGATCCTGGTTCCAAAGCTGGCCGTGGTCCAGCGTGATAACAGTTCATTCGTATTCGTGATCAAAGGCGACAAGGTTGAGCAGCGATCGATCAGGCCGGGCGAGGAAATCGGCGAGGATTACTACGTCCTCGAAGGCTTGAGTGGAAACGAGTCGGTAGCGATCGCGGGTGTTGATAAGTTGCGCGACGGAGATCGCGTGAAGATTCAGTAGCAGAGTGGAGAAGCAATGACGTCACCAATAGTTCGAGTTCGGAATGTGAGTAAGAGTTTCTTTCGCGACGGGTTTGAGATCGTGGCGCTGGACAACGTGAGTCTGGATATTCACGAGGGAGATTTCTTCGCGCTCATGGGACCGAGTGGATCGGGAAAGTCCACGTTGCTAAACCTGCTTGCAGGCATCGATCGCACGACCGACGGCGAGGTCGAAGTGTTGGGGACGAATTTATCGGAATTGTCCGAGAGTCAGCTCGCCGTGTGGCGCAACACGCACATCGGCTACATCTTTCAAACGTTCAATCTCGTGCCGGTGCTGACTGCGTTTGAGAACGTGGAACTGCCGCTGCTTCTGACGAAACTGAACCGCGCCCAGCGACGAAAGAACGTGGAAACAGCGCTCGAGCTTGTCGGCCTGTCAGACCGCATGGACCATCAACCGCGCCAACTCTCTGGCGGACAGGAACAACGCGTCGCCATCGCACGCGCAATCGTGACCGATCCCGATCTGATTCTTGCAGACGAGCCCACGGGCAACCTCGACGCGCGTTCCGGCGAGGAGATCCTGCAGATACTCTCAACCTTGAATCGTGAATTGAACAAGACCATCGTGATGGTCACTCACGATCCACACGCCGCCAGTTTTGCGACGTACGAGCGACATCTGGAAAAGGGACTCATGAGCGAACGAGCGGTTGCGTTAGTGTAACCGCGGATTTACGCGGAGAAGAGCACGGATCAGGGTTGTGGTTTGTAACGGGATGCGAGGAGGCCGGTGGCGTCTTTGAGATCGAGGTCTGCTATGAGGAGCCCTTCCTGGCCGTAGGGCTGGTAAGCGAGGAGGGTTCCGTCAGGGCGTACGACTGCGGAAGTCGTGGGTGGGCCGGGGCTGGCGTGGTTTACAGTTGCGAAGTAGCAGGTGTTTTCGGCGGCGCGACACAGCGCCGCTTTTTCGTGAAATGAGTTTGCGGGATCGCCGTACGTCGCCGGCACGTATGCGCCGGGTTGGTGTTCGTGGAATTGAGGATGAAAGACGATCTGCGCACCGCGGCGCACGGCCCAGCGGACCGTCTCCGGATACCGCCAGCCTTCGTGGCAAATCACAACTCCAAACTTCACTCCGTCAGTCTCGAACACCTGCCTTGTTGAACCCGGCGAGTAGATAGTGTCTTCAGAAGGATCGAGCTGGACCTTGTCCTGAAAACCGGCGATCCTTCCGTCGTGGTTTATCACGAGTGCGGTGGCTAAAACTGCATCGTCGATGACGCGTTCGGTTCCGAGTATGACGGTGAGATTTGCTTCGGCAGCAGCTGCGGCGATGGTGGACCATGCACGTTCGAGGAACGCAGCATCCGGCGGCGGCACCTGTTTCCCCATGCCTCGATAGCCGGGAACGAAGCATTCTGGAAAACAGATGATACGCGCGCGCTCGCGACCGGCTTGAGCGATCGCTTGTTCCGCCAGCGCGACGGAGTCACCAGGACTCTTCGGGAACCGAATGTTTGCGAGCGCTATCCTGAACATGACTCACATGCTAATCGTGATAATCATGTAAATCCTGTCTAACGCGTTTCGGAAGTCGTGCCGTTCGGCTGGTCCAGGTATTTCTTTAACCAGCCATGAACCTCCTGGTAAAAGTAGCGGCTGTTCTCGCCTTTCAGAATCCAGTGGTTCTCATCCGGCCACACCACGAGGCGGCTCGGAATCCGCAGCCGTTGCAGCACGCTCCAGTTTTCCAGCGTCTGGTTCAGCGGCACGCGGAAGTCGTTCTCGCCAATCGAAAGCAGGATCGGCGTCTTGAAGTTCTTCGCAAACCTGATCGGGTTTTGCTCGCGCCACACCGGACCCTGCTCCCAAACCGGTCCGCCATTATTTACCTCGCGCGAGTAAATGATGTCGCTCGTTCCCCATTGCGACTCGAGATTAATCAAACCCGCATGACTGATCAGCGTCTTGTAGCGCGTCGTCGTCGCCTGCATCCAGTTTGCGAGGTGCCCGCCGTAACTCGCGCCCGCCGCGGCCTGGCGCGCTCCGTCGACAAACGGATACAGCCGGATCGCCTCATCCGCAGCTTCGTTGATCTCGTTTGCCGGTCCTTTAAATGGATCGCCCTGAATGCTTTGCGCGAACGCTTCGCCAAACCCGGTCGAGCCTGAGTAATTCGTCAACAACACCACGTAACCCGGCCGCGCGAGCAGGTGATAGTTCCAGCGCAGTCCCCAGTTGTCGCGCCACATCGCGTGTGGTCCACCGTGCATCAGAACCAGCAGCGGATATTTTTTGCGCTCGTCGAAATTCGGCGGCAACGCGATCATGTTGTGAATGCGTTTGCCTGCTTTGCTTGTGAACCAGAAATGACGTACGGGCAGCCAATCGATCTTCGCAACCTGCTCGGCGTTGAACGACGTGAGTGGTTGCTGTGTGTTCGACGAAATGTCGAGCCGGAAAACCTCCGGCGGATTGATCGCGCTTTCCCAACTCGCAAACACAACCGGCGACGATGCCTTCGAAGGGATACGCAGATTTGTGTAAGCGCCACGGATTACGGCTGCGTCCATTCCCATCGCGAGCCGCACGTCACCGCCATCAGCAGGCAGTGTAAACACTTTCTCGTTACCTGCTTCTTCAGCAGTCAGGTAGATCGACTTGCTGTCGGGCGTGAGTGCAAAGCCGCCAACTGAACGATCGAATTTCGCAGTCAGGATTTGAGGTTGGCCCACGTTAGGCCACGTAAACTTCGCCAGCCGGTCGAGGTTGTAAACTTTGTCAGGAATCTGGACGTTGAAAAGTGCATACAGCGCTTTTCCGTCAGGACGAAAAGCCGGGCGCGTGAAGTTGTCGGCGCTCGTCGTCAATCTCACCGGCTCGCCGCCGTTCACCGATACTTTGAACAACGACGTGTTTGTTTGTGCGTAGGCAGCAGCGTCTCTGTTGGTGCTTGCAACGAACACGATTGCATCACCCTCGGGTGTCCAAGCCGCATCGAGCTCGTCGCCGGAGTCAGTCGTTCGACCGGAAAACCCTCGTTCACTGACGAGTTTGGTTCCCGCCAGCAGATCCTTCGCCTTCGCACCGGGCTGCGCATCCTGGATGAACAGGTGCGCCTGCGTGTCTTCCAGCCACTTGTCCCAGTTGCGAATCGGAAACTTGTCGTAAACACGCACGCGGTACTTTTGTGCTTTGCGTTCAGCAGCCGCTTTCTTGTTTGCTTCATCGTCAGCCGCACCCGGATAGACCGTGCTAATGAACGCGAGTGCCCTGCCATCAGGCCGCCACTGCGGCGAACGAGCTCCCGTGGAAAGTGAAGTCACGCGCACTGCCTCACCGCCATCAGCCACATCCAGCACATAGATCTGACTCACTTCGTCGCCCTCGCGTCTCGCGGAGAACGCGATCCGCCGGCTGTCAGGACTCCACGCCATGCCACTCTCGGCGCCCTTGCTGAATGTCAATCGTCGTGGTTTCGCGCTCGCGTCAGCAGGAACGATCCACAAGTCGGAAACCTGATCTTTCTCGTCATAGGCCGGTTCCACTAACGAAAACACAACCCACTTTCCATCAGGACTCGGAACGGGCGGCCCAACACGTTTGAACGACCACATCGTTTCATGTGTCAGTGGGACTTTGGTTTGTGCGTCAGCGCACAGTAGTGCACTGGAAAACAAGGTAAGAGCAAGGACGAGCAAAGACAAAGATCGGAAACCACGCTGTAGTCCTGACATGAGTACCTCCTGCGAAGCTGATGGTTGGCGGCGAAATAATACCGAAGTGAGCACCGTAAGCACAAAAACCGAAGCTTGGGGAAAGCATTTTGTCATTTCCGTGACCGTTTGCGATTCGCGAAGTACGACATTGTTTAGAGATTAAAGGGGGCGAACATACACATGACCAGCGCACCGGAGCGTCGCAGGCTCCATAGGCGAACTGAAGACATCTACCGGAAAGCCATCGAAGACATTCGTGATTATGCGATCTTCATGATGGATCCGGACGGAGTTGTGACTAACTGGAACATCGGCGCACAGCAAATACTCGGTTACAACGACGACGAGATCATCGGAAAGAACGCCGCGAGGTTCTTCACTCCGGAAGACCGGGTGAAGGAAATCCCACGCAAAGAGTTGGAGAGCGCAGCAACGCTGGGCCGTGCCGAAGACGAACGATGGCACGTGCGCCGCGACGGATCACATTTCTGGGCGAGCGGGATCGTCACACCGGTTCGCGATCAAGACTTCAACCTGATTGGCTTCTCAAAAGTCATGCGCGACATGACTGAGCGAAACAAGTTGACGCAGGAGCGCGATCGGTTCTTCGCGTTGTCGATGGACATGCTGAGTATCGTATATCTGGACGGGCGGTTTCAGCGTGTGAATCCGGCGTTTCAAAAGGTGTTGGGATTCTCGGAAGAAGAATTGCTCTCGATGTCTCTGTTCGAACTGGTCCATCCCGATGATCGGTCAGATACGCTGCAGGAGTACGAGCACCTCTCCGCCGGGCAATCAGTCAGCTTCATGGAAAATCGCCTGAGGACCAAAGACTCGTCGTACCGCTGGGTTGCGTGGAGTTATTTCCCGGTGCCCGAAGACGGCTTAGCGTTTGGAGTTGGCCGCGACACTACCGAACTGCGCCGGCTGGATGAAGTGCTGCGACTGCGCGCGCAGGAACTCGAGGACGCCAACCGCGTCAAAGATGAGTTTCTGGCGACGATGTCGCACGAACTGCGTACGCCGTTGACGTCGATACTCGGCTGGTCGCGCCTGCTCGATTCAAATCAACTCAGCGACAAAGACAAGGGACGCGCGGTCCACATCATTCAACGGAATGCGGAAGCGCAGTCGAAGTTGATTGAAGACCTGCTCGACGTCTCTCGCATCATTACGGGAAAACTCAGGATCGAAGTCCAACCGGTGTCGTTTTCACTGATCGTGGACAGTGTCGTCAATTCTTTGCGCCCGGCGGTCGATGCCAAGCAGTTGCATCTCAAAACGTCGATCGATCACGCTGCTGGTCCAGTGCTGGGAGATCCCGCTCGCCTGCAGCAGATCGTAACGAACCTGCTTTCAAACGCGATCAAGTTTACGCCGAACGGTGGCGAGATTAACGTTTCTTTGGAACGGAAAAATTCACATGTTCGACTGAAAGTGGCAGATACGGGCGTGGGAATCGGGGCCGAACATCTGCCGCACATTTTCGAGCGATTCAGGCAAGTCGATTCTTCGAATGTGCGTGCGCATGGTGGTCTGGGATTAGGGCTCGCGATTGTCGATTACCTCGTTCGCCAGCAGGAGGGAACTGTTTCGGCGGAAAGTCCAGGAGTTGGAAAGGGAGCGACTTTCACAGTTGAGTTTCCGTTGACGGCGTCTGAAGCTATCGCCACCGATCTGGCGCGAATTGATGTGGCATCGGATGAAACTGCTTCGGCGTTTGAGAATCCTGAGCCGCTGGCAGATCAGAAATTACGCGACGTGCGGATCCTGCTGGTGGAAGATGATGTGGACACGCAGGAATTGTTGAAGACTATTTTGCTCAGGCATGGTGCGCAGGTCGACGTAGTTAGCTCGGGCGCGAAGGCGTTAACAGAAATACCGCGTAGCAAACCTGACGTCATCATCAGTGACATTGGTATGCCGGGTGAAAACGGATACCAGTTGATCAAGAAGATCAGATCGCTGCCGCGTGAACAAGGTGGGCGTATTCCGGCGATCGCAGTGACGGCGTATGCCGGTGCTTCCGATCGACGTCGCGCTTTGCTGGCAGGTTTTCAAACGCATCTCGCGAAACCGATCGAACCTGACGATCTCGTGGCTGTGATCCTCAGTCTCACCTTTCAGCCTGATTCGCGGTGATTGTTTTAGCCGCAGATGACGCGGATCAGATTTCCATCAGATCTTTTCCCACCACGATCCGGCCCTTGAAGTGCTTGCGCGCACCCTCGGACCATTGCTCGTCCGTGATTGATGGATCGTCGCCCGGGACGAAGTGAGAGAGTACGAGTGTTTTCACTTCCGC
>DASTQB010000380.1:0-6760 GCA_035761985.1 Pyrinomonadaceae bacterium | reverse complement strand
GCGCGATCCGGATCGCCCGCATGAATCTCAAAATGTACGACTCTGGGCATTAACGTTTCTCCTTATGTTTAGCTGTTCGCCGTAGCCGGCGAAGTTCCGTATTTCTGCGTGGCAAAGCCGACGATTAAACCGACCAGCGTGCCCGGTAGAATGATCTCGAAGTAATAGCCGCCCTGCATGAACGCGACGAGAAAAGCCAGAAAGGCGCCTACCAACATTCCAAAAAGAATTCCAACCGGCAAAGACTGAAACTTCTTCGCAAAGAACCCGATCGCGATTCCGGCGATGATTCCCTTAAGGGTGGAACCGATCACGATTCCGCCGATTTGATCGCGAACAGCGGGGGTGAACCATGCGGTCAGGCCGTCGATAACGCCGAGCGCTGCGCCGAGGATGACTCCAATCAGGGGCTTGGACATGTGTGTTCTCCTTTAATGATTTGCTTGCTGTTCTTCTATTAAACGTCTGCCGGAAAATTTTTAACGTCCCGTGGTGAAAGCGAAAAAAATTCTCATCAGCAGGTATGCGAGGACGAGCAGAACGAGAAAACGGTTCTTGCCGATCCAGCGGCTCACCTTTTCGAACGCACTCTCGCGGTAAGCGGAAACCGGCTCCGCATCCAGCAAATGACCGATGTCGGCAGACAATTCCGACGCGCTTGAATACCTGTCGTCAGGCCGGCGAGCCATCGCTTTTGAACAGATCGCTCCGGCAGCTTTGCTGACAGCCTCGCCGGGTCGTTTGTTCGACAACAGAAACTGAAGCACCGCGCCAAGTGAATAGATATCCGTACGCTCATCCAACTGCTCGATCTCCCCGGCCGCCTGTTCCGGCGACATGTAATCACGCGTCCCCACAACAGTGCCTTCTGCCCAATCCGTGTTCATCCGCGAAAATCCGTGGCCCAGGATCTTCGCAACACCCCAATCGAGCACCAGCACTTCGCCAAACGCTCCGATCATGATGTTCTGCGGCTTGAGGTCTCGATGAATCACGCCGTGCGAATGTGCAAACGCCACCGCATCGCACACCGCCTGAAACTTTCGCAGCCGATCCCGAACCGAGGTATTCTCCACTGCATACTCATCGAGCCTGCTGCCGCGCACGTACTTCATCGCATAAAACACGCGGCCATCCGGCAACACACCGACGTCGTGCACCGGAACGATCCCCGGATGCTCGAGACGCGCAATGATCTGCGCTTCGCGCACCATGCGGTCGCGCAACTCCTCGGTCACGTCAGGCGTATTGAGCACCTTGATCGCGACGTGGCGATCGAGTTCTGTATCTTGCGCGAGGTAAACCGTGCCCATGCCGCCGCGCGCGAGTTCTTTCACAAACGTGTACTTGGTCGAACTGAAGTCGGGATTCGCAACGAGCGTGCGCAGGTGGTCCAGCTTGTCGTCTGAAATCCACTTCATTTCACGTCGACTCCGAGCAACGAGCGGGCTTCAGTGCGAAACTCTTCGTCAGTGGCGGTTATCTCGCGCAGCTTTTCAATCACTACACGTCGAAACTCACGACGCACGGCGGCAAGGTAGTTGTTTACAGTCGCAGGTTCGAGATCGAATTCCTGCGCGAGCGAGGCGTACGAAACATTCGCATCGTCATTGAGATCGTAACGTTCGAACAGTTGAAAATGAACGCCGCGGCCAGACTCATCACAACGCTTGCGCAAAGCTTCGACCGACGTTGCAAACATCCCGCGAATCCATTCGCGATGGAAATAGTCTTCGGGACTCAGATCTGAAGCATGCGAAGCGAGCTCGTGTTCGGCGGCGAGGAAGTCGAGCTGGTAGTGGTCCATATCGCCGCCGCGCTTCAAACGCTGACCGGCTTTACGTTCATTCGCGACGAACCCGTCGAGACACGTCCGCAGAAAAGTTTGAAAGCTCGCTTTGCCGGCGTCGTAAGTGGCGAAGTAATTCTTCTCGAATGCAGTGGCGAAGAAACCCTGCGTCAGATCCTTGGCGTCTTCGTTACCGGCCTGCCATTTGAGGCGGATGTACTTGTAAGCGGGTTTCCAGTAGCTTGCGAGAATGGTGTCGAACGCGCGGCGACGCACGATGTGATCGTCGCTGCGCGCGCGAATGATGGCGGAGTGGTTGGTGACCGGGAACCTGTGAAGCGGGCCACCAATGTCAGTGTCTGGATCCATTTTGACAGGATTTACAGAATCCTGGCTCAGGTTTGTCTTTTGACAATCACGAGCGTGATGTCGTCAGCGGCACTCGTGCCTTGCGCGAATTTAGTCAGCGACGATTCGATCCGATCGCGTATGCCCGCGGCAGAGCCTTCGATGTTACGCGACACGACTTCATACAAACGCGTCGCTCCAAACTCTTCACCCGTCGGACTCACGGCTTCCGTCACACCATCCGAATAGATCACTAGCACGTCTCCGTGCTGCAACTGCGTCCGTCCCTCGCGATACTCAGCATCGCGCTTGATTCCGAGTGGCAAACCACCTGACGCGAGTTGCTCGACAGTTCCCGCCGAATGAACAATCAACGGTGGATTGTGGCCTGCATTCAGGAACGACAACGCTCCCGATTCCGGATCGAGTTCGGCATAGAACAGCGTGACAAAACGGTTTGCGGGAATGTTATCGGCGAGATAACGATTGACCGCCGAGACTGTCGCCACCAGTGAATCATGCGAAGCCGATTGCGCGTGAATCGCCGCGTGCAGCGACGACATCAGCAACGCAGCAGCAGTTCCCTTGCCCGAAACGTCGCCGAGCGCGATCACCAAACGCCCGTCTTCGCGCTCGATGAAGTCGTAATAGTCGCCGCCGATTTCGTAACAAGGAAAACTGATGCCCTGCAATTCATAGCCATCGACGTGCGGTGGTGCAGCAGGTTGGAAACGTTGCTGGATCTCGCTTGCGAGGGCCAGCTCGCGTTCGAAACGTTCGCGCTCGAGTCGCGCTTCAACCAGCCGCGCGTTTTCGACACGTATCGCGGCCACTGACGCGAGCGTCGTCAAAACTTTCAAGTGATCTTCAGTGAAACGACCTTCAGCGATCGGCGAATCCGCGTAGATGATTCCAAACACTTTCTCAGAAACACCGAGCGGCACTGCTAACACAGAGCGCACACCCTGAAGCACGACAGTGCCCGTCGCAAAGCGCGGGTCGTGTTGTGCATCGGACGTCAACACCGATTTCCCGCGAATCACAACTTCGTCGAGCACGTTTCGACTCACACGAATCTCGCCGACTTCTCCAACGCGATCCCTCAAACGCGCAACGGCAACACGCAAGTCTTCACTGCCCTCATCACGCATCATGATCAGGCACCGGTCCGCGGGCACTGCTTCAAACACGAGCGTGACGATCTGCTCGAGCGTTTCGTTCAGTGTCGCTGACGCGAGCAGCGTGATGCCCACTTTGCTGATCAGTGCGAGCAGGTCGCCCTGCTTGGCTTTCGGAGTGGTGGCAGTGACCGCCTGCTCGGGGTTTGTGCGCGCGCCTTCGATCGCTTCGAGCAATCCGGACGTAGTCCTGTCGCCGGACGCGAGCGCGATCGTCGCTTCCGGAAGGGTGCCCGTGTTGTCGGTGATCATCGTGGCGCCCATGCCGGAGTTGAACGTGCCGTCGTCAAAGATGATTTCGGTTTCGCCGATCTGAATGCGGCCGCCGGCAGTGAGATGGACCACGCCTTCAACGGTCGCGCCGTTGTAGAGTGTGCCGTTTGCCGAACCGAGATCCTGCAACACGTATTCGTCGCCCTCACGACGGACTTCGGCGTGCACGCGTGACGCGAACGGATCGGGAATACAGAGATCGTTCCTCGCGGAACGGCCGATAGTTATACGTAAGCGACCGAGTGGAAAATGGTCTGGGGCGCGGTCGGGGTATTTAACTATGAGCTCTGTCATGTCTTAGACGAATGTTTAGGCCGGCGAAGCGGAGCCACTAGATCGAACCCTCACGAACGACGATGGTGCCGGCTATCATATCGTGCAAACCTCTGCCATGCACGGACACCGCGGCCATAAAAAAACCGATACCAAAGAGAACGAATGAAAGTGGATAACCGATGAAGTGACGCAGGAACGCGCGTCCGATTCCCGGACGACCGCCGTCGTTTCGTTCGATACGCAGTCCAGTCGCCCACTTGCCAAGCGTCAGTCCGGTCAAACCAGGAATGATGCCGAGGTTCCAGATTGCGACAGTGATCGCCAGCAGAATGGCCACTGTTTCGGCCGAAGTGCCGGCCGCACGCGCGCCGCCGCCGAACATGCGCGCGACTAGCGTGCCGAAGACGACGATGGAAGCGAGTGCGATGTAGTCGATTAGTAATGCGCCGCAGCGGAGAGGGAATGGGGCTCTCAGTCGTTTACCACCATGCCTGGCGGCGCGACTTCTTGCCTGGGAGCGCGGCAAACCTTGGGCAGCAGTCATGAATAAAGAATATAAGTCCTATAGGACGAATAGGTCGGATAGGACCTATATGACCTATTAACCAACCAAAAAGTGCAGCGTCGTCTCGCCTACTCGCAATTTGTCGCCACTGTCCAACACGCGCGGCTGGCGTGGCGCGAGACGCACGGAGTCGTTGATCACGGTGCCGTTCACTGACCCCAGATCTTCAACCAGAAAAGTTTCGCCCTCGAGCCAGATGCGCGCATGGCGTCGCGACACCTTCGTTTCCGGATCAAACCTCGAAAGATCGATCTCGGGGAAGATGTTTGAATGCGGATCCGTGCGCCCGAGAAGATTGCTGTCTTTCTGCAAAATGAACGAAGCATCGAGCTCTGTAGTTCCAGTGACGACGAGCTTCGCCGTGGGTCTCACCGCGTGCAACAACGCACTCGATCCGACCGCCGCGAGCGGCTGCCGCGCACCGCAGTGCGCGCAGAAAACGTCGTCAGCAGCAATGCGACCGCCGCAGAAACCGCAATAGACCGTCAGCACCTGCACTGTCTCACCGCCTAACACCGGCGCAGGTACGCCATAGCTGACTCGTCCCGACATCAGCTTTTCCAGGTGGATCGCCAGCTCGTTTCGCAACTCACCCGCGGTTCGATAACGGTCATCGGGTTTGTATTCCACACATCGCATCAGGATGTGTTCCATCTCAGTCGAGATCGATGGAGCGATCTGGCGCGGACGCGGGTTCTTTGTGAAATCGAAGATCAGGAGTGGATTGTCCTGCGGATCGGCGCCGGTGAGCAGGTGAAACATCGTCGCACCCAAACTGTAAACGTCAGACGCTGGTTGAACTCGACCACTGAACAATTCCGGCGGCGCGTAGCCCATGGTGCCGACGGCAGTCACGCCTTTCTCCTGCTGCGTGACCCAACGCGCGATGCCGAAGTCGATCAACATCACTCGACCTGTGTTGCCGTCGATCATCAGGTTCGCCGGTTTGAGATCTCGGTAGATGATCGGCTTTGGTCGCGAATGGAGATAGTCAAGCACGTCGGCGACTTGCATTCCCCAGTCAGTGACAGTCTTCTCGTCGAGTTTGCCGCCGACTGCCGCGCGCATTCGCGAAGCGAGGTCGCCGCCCGAGATGTATTTCATCACGAGATAAAAGCGACCGAGCGCTTCGTCGTAGAAGTAGTCGTAGATGGTCGGGATCGAAGGATGTTCGAGTGCAGTCAGGAGCAGCGACTCGCGTTTGAAATCGCCGATCGCTTTCTCATGCTGCGACGGATCGAGATGCGACTCGACCATCTCTTTGACTGCGCGTGGCGCGTCGCCGAGGTTCCGATCTTTTGCAAGATAAACGGCGCCCATACCACCGCCGCCGATCCTGCGGACGATCTCGTAACGGCCATTTAGAACTGTATTGGCTGCTAACTGTTTTACCGCCGGGCGATGACCGCCAGTCGTGCTCTCGCGCCGCGCGGCACCTGTTCCCGAAGGCTCAACGTAGTCTGTGCCGGACGGCCGATCCGCGGTTTTTTCAGCCTCAATCTGCGGTTCGGGTTCCAGCGTCTCCGCAAATGCCTTGGATTCAGAAGGCAGTGGTCCGGCCTCGTCACCGAGAGTGGCAGACAAGGTCTTCATTTCCGCATCGCTGGGGATTAACTGCGTGCCGCAATTACCGCAAAAGTGTTCACCAGGGGAAACGCGGGCACCGCATGCGTTACACTCAGACATTTATTTCACAATGTGGAAACGCAGGAATGTTTTGCCGACGATGATTTCGTCTCCGTCACATAGCGCCTGACGCTGTCCAGGGGGTAATCTCTTGCCGCGGTTGATAAACGTACCGTTGGTAGAACCGAGATCTTCGACAAAATACTGGCCATTACTGAGCGTTATCCGGGCATGACGCCGTGAAACTTTGGCCTCTGGATCGTCTGTATCCAGATCGACGTCGGGAAAGATTCCGCCGTCAGCGTCCCAACGCCCGATTTGAGATTCAACATCACTCAACATAAACTGCTTTCCGCTCGACCGACCTTTCTCGATGACGAGGCGCGCGTGTGGCTTTGGAGTCGATCGCGCGGCCGGAAACGTCAGACCTGCGGAGACACGGCCACCGGCAAATTCCGGGTGCGGATTTGGCGCTGGAGCGTGATTGCCGTTACTCCCCTGTGCAGGCCGGTTCTGGAACGGGGATCGACGGCCGTTGGGCCTCAGTGGCGCACCACACTCGTCGCAATACTGCGAGCCATCGAGGTTTTCAGTTTTACACCTGTCGCACGTAATCATAGCCGTCAAAAAAGCAAGTCATTTTAGCGCGAAACCCCTTCGCCAGCCAACGCATCTGAAAAATAGGTAGTGCTCTATTAGGAATGT
>DASTQB010000379.1:0-11080 GCA_035761985.1 Pyrinomonadaceae bacterium | reverse complement strand
CGGACAATCAACGTGTGCGTAGTGCCGGTTCGCCGTCTCGTATTCCACGTGCGCCGTCGCGATCGTGATGCCGCGTGCTTTCTCTTCCGGCGCCTTGTCGATCTGATCGAAGGCCACAAACTGCACTTTCGGATTGTGCTTCGCCAGCACCTTCGTGATCGCTGCCGTCAACGTCGTCTTGCCATGGTCCACGTGCCCGATCGTCCCGATGTTCACGTGCGGCTTGGAACGGTCAAATTTTTCCTTCGACATCTTTTCCTCTTCTTGTGCTTAACTATTGCTCCGGGCATACGCTGGAGCCCGCGATGAGATTTGAACTCATGACCTCCTCCTTACCAAGGAGGCGCTCTACCCCTGAGCTACGCGGGCCCGAATCCCAAAGCGAATGAAAACTGGAGCGGGCGACGAGATTCGAACTCGCGACCCTCAGCTTGGAAGGCTGATGCTCTACCAACTGAGCTACACCCGCCCAAAAACTTTTTGCCGATTGTCGATTTGCAATTGCCAATTATCCTAAATCGGCAATTGGAAATCGGCAATCAACAACCACCACTGGTGCAGGGGGTAGGATTCGAACCTACGTAGGGCGTGAGCCCGCCGGGTTTACAGCCCGGTGCCATTAACCACTCGACCACCCCTGCATTGTAAGTATGCCGTGGAGCCGGCGAAGGGACTTGAACCCCCGACCCTCTGATTACAAATCAGATGCTCTACCAACTGAGCTACGCCGGCCCGCTATAGAGTGCAAATAGCGCATTCCGACAAAATGCGGATACTACCAAGCGGTTTTCAAAAACGCAAGTCGCAGCGGGACTTGTAGATAACGCGCCCATATACCCACGAATTCCACGAGCCGAAATAATTAAATTGACCTGAATTCGTGCAGCAAAGTAGGATGAGTAAACCTCACCTGCGTCACTTCGCCCCTATCTCATAATATAAGGACATCAAAAGGAGACTAGAACATGCCTCGGTTTCGATTCTTTAAAGCACTGCTGCTCTCGCTGCCCTGCCTGCTCGCGCTTCCCTTCGCGGCCAGTGCCCAAACGCCAACTCCCACGCCGACCGTGATCGTACCGACGGCCGCACAGCCACGGGACGTTGCCAATAAAAGCGCCCTCTACTGTGCCGGCTACATTCGCCACCAACGCCTTCCCGAAATGCCCGAGGTCGTGGGCGCCGAAGAAGAGCAGGAGCAGCGGACCTTCGCCGACCGCGACGTCGTCTTTATAAATCGCGGCGCGCAGCAGGGCATTAAAGAAGGCCAGAACTTTCAGATCATCCGCCCGCGCGGAGACGTAAAAGGCGTTTACAAAGAGAAACTCGGGTTTGTCGGAACCTACATCCAGGATGTCGGCCAGCTTCAGATCTTCAAAGTCTGGGAAAACACCGCAGCCGCGAAGATCACCTTCTCATGCGACATGATCCTGCTTGGCGACCTGCTCGCGCCGATTCCGGATCGCGTATCTCCAGTGCAACGTCCTTATGAAAATGTCGATCGCTTTACCGCGCCCAGCGGTAAACAAACCGGCAGACTTATGATGGCGAAAGACAGCCGCGAGATGGTCACGCGCAACGACATCGTCTATATCGATCTCGGCGCCGAAGATCAGGTAAAGACCGGCGACTACCTGACAATCTATCGTCCGCTCGGCACCGGCAACGTCACTCGAGTGGACAACGAAGAGATGGCGCGCAATCGCGCGACGGGTTTTCAGAGCGATCGCTATCGCGGCGGCGGTATTGGAAATCAGGCGTCGCGCGCAAAAGACGAGACTGCATTCGTAGACGCGGATGGCCGTTATCGTTATCGCCCGATCACGTCGAGGGAAGTGAAAAGAAAGCGTCCGCCAATGCCGAGAAAGATCGTCGGCGAGATGGTGATCATCGACGTGCAGTACAGGACAGCGACCGCGATCATCACGCGAGTGACGAGCGAAGTGCACACAGGCGACTGGGTCGAGATCCAGTAACGCCGCTTAAACTGTTTGTGCTTTTTGCGCTTCTTTGTGGGCGGCCTCTGTGCGGCTGGTCACGACTGCGCGGTAGAACGAACTGAAGTACCCGTACATCGACGTCACCGCGGAGATCACGACCAGCCAGAGCATCGCCCTGCCCGCGGTGTAAAGAAGGACCTGCCAGTCGTTCCCGGTAGTTGGACCACCCGCTACTAAATGCTGCCAGGCCGTGCGCAGCTCAGGTACTGACCAGAACTCGATTGCGGGAAACGGCTTGCCAAAGTTCGCTACCGGCGGCTTTCCACCGACGCTCGATCCGATCAGCAGCGCGACCGTAACCACCTGCGCGAGCATCTTGAACTTCCCCATCTTCGACGCCGATATCACCACTCCATCAACAGCAGCAATCGAGCGCAATCCAGTCACCGCAAACTCACGCCCGATGATGATCACGACCGCCCACGCCGGAGCGAGCTGATTTTCTACGAGTGAAATCAACGCTGCCGAGATCAGCAACTTGTCTGCGATGGGATCGAGCAATTGGCCCAGGCGAGTGACTTGTTTGCGGCTGCGCGCGATGTGCCCGTCGAGAAAATCCGTCAGCGCCGCTCCCAAAAACATTCCCACGCCAAGCAGGTGCCGCGGCACTCCAAACCACTCTTCGGAATACGGCGTCAGCAGCACGACCACAAGGAGCGGCACGATGAAGATGCGCAGAAGAGTTAACGCGTTCGGAAGATTCACACGCTTACTGTAGGGCTTATCCTGTTCATCCTGCAAATCCTGCAATCCTGGTCCAAAAAAGATTCTGCCTATTATGTTGGAACTTTTCTCATGCCTCATGTGAATACTGAACATGAGAAAACTTCTACCCCTACTCGCCCTAACAATTTTATTTGCATCATCCACGGCATTCGCCGACTCTCGCGCCGATGAAATCCTGCAACAAGCTCGTGAAGCACTCGGCGGCGCAGAACAGTTACAAAAGATCCAGGGGCTCCAAATCATCGGACAATATCGCCGCACTTTTGGCGACAGGCAGATGGGCGGTGATCGTGAGATCAGCATTCTTCTGCCAAACAAGTATCTGGTTGAAGACGCGATGAATTCCGGCGGCCTCAGCACCGCAATGATCAATACGCGTGTTCTGAATGGCGAACGCGCCTGGACCGCGAACAGCGGCGGTGGCGGCATGGTTTTCCGAATGTCTGGTCCAGGCGGCCATCAGCTCACACCCGAACAGATGGAAGAGGGGCTTCGTCGCGCGTTCAGCGCCGAGTTTTCGCGTTACCTGCTCGCGACGATCATAGCGCCGCCACCGTCGCTCGCCGTTGAATACAAGTATGCCGGTGAGTCGGAAGTTGAAGACGCACAGGCGGACGTGATCGACGTCACCGCGGCTGACAACTTCTCGGTGCGCATCTTCTTCGACAAGAAGAGTCACTTGCCGTTGCTGCTCAGCTATCGTGGTCCAAAGCCGCGCGTAGTGACGATGACTCGCCAGGGTGGTGGCCCACGCAACCCTGAAGAGATCAAAAAAGCGCGCGAAGAAGCTCAGAAGAAAATGGAAGCTGAAGGGCCGGTGACTCCCGAAGAGGTAGACCATTACATCCGGCTCACCGACCACAAAAAAGTCGGCGGCGTGATGCTTCCACACAAGTTGACGTTCCTCACTGAGAGCGAGGTCTCCGAAGAGTTTGAGATTTCGAAGTACCAGTTGAACCCACAATTCAAGGCCGACCGGTTCGAGAAAAACTGAAGGAGCTGCAGGATGCGAGTTGAGTCTCTCCAATCTCGAGCGATAAGTGTGTTGATCGCCCTCATGCTTGCGGCGCTTCCCTGTTTTGCGCAAAAAGGGCCGGGAAATGCGAGCCTCGAAGTGATCGTCAAGGATCCGTCGGGCGCTTTGGTTGAAAAGGCGCAGGTGCAGTTGCTGAGAAACGGAAAGTCGCAGTCGCTCAGTTCGACCAATCAGCGAGGCGAAGCGCGGTTCAATAAAGTTCCCGTTGGCAGTTACAAGCTGCACATCGAAGCTCCGGGATTCAAACCTCACGACAGTGAAGAGCTGAATCTTTCGGCTGGTCCACATCGACGCGAAGTGACGCTCGAGATCGACGTCATCAAAGTCGACGTCGACGTCGCAGACGAAGCACAGGTGCGAAACACGAATCCGAATGGTCCAGCTTTTTCAAACGTCATGACAGAGGAACAGATCGCGCAACTTCCTGACGATCCGGACGAGCTCGAGAACGCGATCAACCAGCTCGCGGGCCCCGGCGCGCAGCTTCGCGTCAACGGGTTTCGCGGTGGAAAGCTTCCGCCCAAATCGCAGATTCGCGAGATTCGTTTTCGACTCAATCCGTACGCGGCTGAAAATCACGATGCAGGGTTTGGCATGGTGGACATCACTACCAAGCCCGGTGTCAACGCCTGGCATGGTTCGTTCAACTTTGGCTTTCGCGACGAGTCGCTGAACGGCCGCCAGGTGTTCGCGCCGTTTCGCGGTCCGGAACAACAACGCCGGTTCGGGCTTTCACTCGACGGTCCAATCTGGAAAAACCGGACGTCACTTTTCCTGAACGCCGATGGGTCGCTGTTTTTCGACGCGCGGCCAATCTTCGCCACCACGCCGTCAGGAACGGTTTCCGATCTAGCCTATCGTCCTTCGCGACGCATGAATCTCGACGCGCGCATCGAACACGTGCTGACAAAAACACACACGGCGCGGTTCCAGTTTCAACGCAATGCGGGTGTGCAAAACAACCTCGGCGTCGGAGATTTCGATCTGCCCGCGCGCGGTTTCTCGCAGGAGCAGACTGAATACATCGCGCGCTTTGCGGATTCGGGAGTGTTCGGGAAGAAGTTTTTCAACGAAGTGAGATTGCAGGCGCGCTGGCTTCAGACAGAAGCGCGTTCGGTGACGTTGGGCCAGACGATCCTCGTGCCCGGTGCATTCAACGACGGCAGTGCGCAACGCGGCGGTGGTCGACGGCAACTCGACTTCGAAATCGCAGACAACGTCGATTATGCGCTCGAAAAACACGGCGTTCGTTTCGGCGTGCAGCTCGAAGCGGGCGGTTATAGCAGTAACGAATCAACCAACGCGTTTGGCACTTTCCAGTTCGCAGATCTCGACGCATTCAAAGCGGGATTGCCGACGCTGTTCACGCAACGCATCGGCGATCCGGCGGTTGATTACCGGCAGTATCAGTTTGGCTGGTACGTGCAGGACGATTATCGAGTGCGGAAGAATCTGACGCTCAGCTTTGGCGTGCGTCACGAGTTTCAGAATCACGTACCGGGGAAATTCAACGTTGCGCCACGTTTCGGCTTTGCGTGGTCGCCACTCAAGAGCGGCTCGATCAATTTCCGCGGCGGCGCAGGGATTTTCTACGACTGGTTCGCGGCGCAAACCTACGAGCAGACGTTGCGAGTCGACGGTCAACGCCAGCGCGATCGCGTCATCACGAATCCGGGTTTTCCGAATCCGATCAGCGGCGGCATGCAGACGCTTCTGCCGCCCAGCCGCATTCAAACGGACCCGAATCTTCAGATCCCGTACATCATTCAATCGTCAATTGGTGTCGAGACGAATCCGTTCAAGCTGTTTCGGCTGACCACGAATTACCAGTATCAGCGCGGCGTGCACCTGCTGCACGGCAGTAATCTCAACGCGCCGGTTCCCGGGATTGGCCGGCCGGATCCGACGGTTGGCAACATCACAAACATCGAGTCTTCCGCGTATCAGTCGAGTCACCGGTTGATGGTTGGAATCGGGCCGGCGAAGTTTGTCCAGGGTTTGTTCTGGAACATCAGTTACCTGCTGATGAAGAATACAAACGAGGCTGACAGCCCGTTTAGCCTGCCGTCAGACAACTTCAACCTGCGCGCGGATCGTGGTCCAGCGGCGAACGACATGCGACATCTGATCTCGGGGTTCATCAGCAAGCGACTGCCGATGGGTTTCAACATCTCGACAGTTTTCCAGGCTACGTCTGCTTTGCCTTACAACATCACCACCGGGTTTGACGACAATGGCGACACGGTCATCAACGATCGGCCGTTTGGCGTTGGACGCAACAGCGCGCGTGGCGCTCCGCGATGGGAAATCGGGTCGCGTTTTAGCTGGGGCAGGGATTTTGGACCGGAGCAACAGCAGACCGGCCAGCCGCAGGTGCGCATGGTTCGCATCGGCGGCGGTGACGGTGCAGCGCCGCCATCGATGTCGATGCCCGGGACGAAGAAGTATCGCTTCGAGCTTTACGCACAGGCGTTCAATCTTCTGAACCATGCGAACCTCGGCGTCTTTTCCGGAGTACAAACGTCGCCCTTCTTCGGCCAGGCGACATCGGCACAACCACCGCGACGCTTCGAACTCGGGATGCGATTCAACTTCTAAGCACGGATAAAATCGGCGCCGCTTGCTCAGTGAAAATCAGTCCGTTAGAATGACTGGTTTTCGCTATGGCCATTGATCGCATCAGTGTAAGAGGGGCGCGCCAACACAACCTCAAAAACATCAGCGTTGATATCCCTCGCGATCGCTTCACCGTAATCACCGGGCTCTCCGGGTCAGGTAAGTCTTCACTGGCTTTCGACACGATTTACGCCGAAGGACAGCGCCGGTATGTCGAATCGCTCTCCGCTTACGCGCGCCAGTTTCTCGATCAGCTCGAAAAACCGGACGTCGACGCCGTCGACGGTCTCTCACCCGCCATTTCCATCGAACAAAAGACTGTTTCGCGGAGCCCGCGCTCGACCGTCGGAACCGTCACGGAAATCTACGACTACATGCGCCTGCTGTTTTCATCGATCGGCGTGCCGCACTGTCACCTGTGTGGCGCGGCGATCACTCGCCAGAGTGTCGAACAGATCGTGCTGAACGTGCTCGGGCTGCCGGAAGGCGAACGCGTGATGGTGCTCGCGCCGATCGTGCGCGGCCGCAAAGGCGAGTTCAAAAAAGAGCTGGAAAAGCTGGCGAAGGAAGGATTTCTGCGGGCGCGCGTCGACGGTGAACTGCTTTCACTCGACGAAGAGATCAAGCTCGACAAGCGACGCAATCACACGATCGAAGCTGTTGTCGACCGGCTTCTGATCAAGCCCGGAATTCGCGAGCGACTCACTGATTCGGTCCGGACTGCGTTGAAGCTGACTGGCGGCGCAGTGCTCATCTCGATTGTCGACGGCGAAGAAAAGCTCTACTCGGAAAGAATGGCGTGCGTGAACTGCGGCATCAACGTGCCGCCGCTCGAACCGCGCTCGTTCTCGTTCAACTCTGCGTACGGCGCGTGCAAACGTTGTCACGGGCTCGGAACGGTCATGGAGATCGATGCGCTGAAGCTGCTTCCCGACTCCAGCCAGACGCCCGAGAAGCTCGGCTTCATGGGCACTTCCGACAAGCAAGGCTCTGCATACCTGAGAACCGCGCTGATGGCCGTGTGCAAGCACTTCAACTGCGATCCGAAGAAGCCGTTTGCCGATTTGCCGAAGGAAGTTCGCGAGGGATTTCTGAACGGAGTCAACGGCAAACTGACTTTCACGCAGGGGCTTTACACATACCAGAGCGAGTGGAAAGGCGCGCTCGCGTGGCTTCGAGATCGACTGAACGAAGCGCCGTCGGAAAAGATCAGGGTCGCGCTCGAGGAGCTTGTGTCGCCGACGGTTTGCAGCGAGTGCAACGGGCGGCGTTTGCGTTCCGATTCGTTGTCGGTCCAGGTTGGCGGCCGTGGCATTGCTGAGTACACGTCGTTGCCGATCGAGGCTGCGGTGGATGCGTTCGAGCAGGTTGCGCTGAGCGCACGCGAGGAACAGATTGCTGGCCCAATCCTGCGCGAGATCAAAGCGCGACTGCGTTTCCTGAAAACTGTCGGCCTTGGATATCTGACACTCGATCGATCGTCGTCGACTCTTTCGGGCGGCGAAGGCCAGCGCATCCGGCTAGCAACACAGATCGGATCGCAGTTGCGCGGTGTGCTTTACGTGCTCGACGAACCTTCGATCGGCCTGCATCCGCGAGACAATCAAAAACTGCTCGACACGCTTTCGGCACTGCGCGACCTCGGTAACACGGTGCTTGTGGTCGAACACGATGAGGAAACGATCCGGCGCGCCGATTACGTCGTGGACCTTGGACCAGGCGCAGGCGCACACGGCGGTGAAGTTGTCGCTGTCGGCACGGCTGCGGCAGTTGCCGAGAATCCTGATTCAATCACGGGGCAATATATTCGTGGCGCGAGAAAGATCGAGGTCCCGGCTGAAAGACGTGCGCCGAATGGGAAGTACCTGACGATCACTGGCGCTTACGCAAACAACCTGAAAGAGATCGACGTCTCGTTTCCGCTCGGATTGTTGACCGTTGTTACCGGAGTTTCCGGATCGGGTAAGTCAACGCTCGTCGAAGACATTCTTTACTACGCTCTTGCGCAACACCTCTACGGCTCGTTGACCGAGCCTGGTCCATACAAATCGATCGAAGGCCTCGAACATGTTGATAAAGTGATCGAGATCGATCAGTCGCCAATCGGCCGTACGCCGAGATCGAATCCCGCGACGTACACAGGTTTATTCACGCCCCTTCGCGAGTTGTACGCAATGCTGCCCGAATCGCGTGAGCGTGGTTACAAACCGGGACGTTTCTCATTCAACGTTAAAGGCGGGCGCTGTGAAGCGTGTGAAGGCGACGGCATGAAACGCATCGAGATGAACTTTCTTCCCGATGTTTACGTGCTCTGCGACGTATGCCGCGGCGCGCGTTACAACCGCGAAACAATGTCAGTGAAGTACAAAGGCAAGTCGATCGCGGATCTGCTGGATACAACGGTCGAAGAAGCCCTGCCGCTGCTCGAAAACATTCCGCAGATCAATCAAAAGCTCCAGACGCTGCTCGACGTCGGACTCGGTTACATCAAACTGGGCCAATCAGCCACAACGCTTTCCGGCGGCGAGGCACAGCGAATAAAGCTCGCGAAGGAGCTTTCAAAACGCGCTACGGGCCGGACCATCTACATCCTCGACGAGCCAACTACGGGGCTGCACTTCGCCGACGTTCACAAATTACTCGACGTGTTGCAGCGTCTTGTTTCACTCGGCAACACAGTGCTCGTGATCGAACACAACCTCGACGTAATCAAATCAGCCGACTACATCATCGATCTCGGCCCTGAAGGCGGCGAACACGGCGGACGCGTCGTCGCCGCGGGCACCCCGGAAGAAGTCGCCCGCTCCCGCCGTTCCCACACCGGCCAGGTCCTTCGCCCCCTGCTGAACGGACGACTAAAAAATCATGGTAATGCTGATAATCCTGTAATCCTGTGCAGCTAACTCCCGACTTCGCGCATGCTACAATACGCTTACCTTGCCATCCATTTACGACGACGACCTGACGCCACTTGATCTCGAACGAGTCAAGACCTACCCGCTCGCGTCGCGTAACAGCAAAGTGAATCTAAACGATTTCGCGCGGCCGCTAATCCGCGGTGCATCAGTGGCGGATTTTCTCGACAGTCTGCCAAACATTCTTGCGGTCCAGTCGTTGAGACAGGTAGCCGCTCGCATCGAACGCGCGCGCGAGTTAAAGAAACCGATCATCTGGGGCATCGGCGGGCACGTGATCAAGACCGGCCTCGCGCCGATCATCATCGATCTAATGAAGCGCGGATACGTCTCTGCGATCGCGGCAAACGGATCCGTGCTGGTCCATGACGCCGAGATCGCGCTCGTCGGCTCAACTTCAGAAGACGTCGACGCAACTCTTTCCGAAGGCGTTTTCGGCGGCGCCGAAGAAACAGCACAACTACTCAACGGCGCCGCTCGCAACGGCGCAAACAATCAGATCGGACTCGGCGAAGCTGTGGGCCAGGCTTTACTCGCCCTCGATCCAAAACATCGCGACTATTCTCTTCTCTGCAACGCATACGAAAACAAGATCCCATTCACCGCGCATATCACGATCGGCGGCGACATCGCACACTTCCATCCAAACTTCGACGGCGCCGCGCTCGGCGCGACTACGCACACCGACTTTCGCCTGCTCGCGGAGTTAGTGAAACGAATGGACGGCGGCGGGGTTTATCTCAACGTCGGCTCAGCAGTCGTGCTGCCCGAGGTGTTTCTGAAATGCGTGACGTGCGTTCGCAATCTGGGCCACCAGCTAACAGACATCACAACGGCAAATTTCGACTTCATCCAATCTTATCGTCCACTGACAAACGTCGTGCGCCGCCCCACTGAAAAAGGCGCAGGCCAGGGTTTTTCAATCACCGGCCATCACGAACTCACCATCCCACTACTCGCCGCCTTACTCATAGACCGTGCGTAACTGCGCTTGAACAAGTCAGTTACATATACCATCTCTTGAAATCCCACCCTGCCCGTACTGCCTTAACACACCACCCCGGCGATTAAAAGCTGATCTCTAGTGTTATACTGGCGCCGCACTACAAACTTGGGGGAGTCAGGGATGCGTGAGTTTTGCGACGCACATGTAACTTAGATGGACGCTGAGAAACTTCAACACTTTAGAAGTCTTTTACTGAATCTTTTACGCCAACACACAGAACAGGTCCGCACGGATCAAGCTGCGGCGCTCGAGCTTTACGACGACGGCGTCAAAGACAGCGTGGATCTTTCAGTGCAGGATTTGAACAAAGAGATCGCACTGCGTCTCGGCGAGCAGAGTTCGAAGATCGTTGCCGACATCGATCAGGCGCTGTTGCGCATGGACGAAGGAAGCTACGGCATCTGCGCGCGCTGCGGACGCCCAATCGACGAGCGTCGCCTCGAAGCCGTCCCCACCGCACGCTACGACGCCGCCTGCCAGGCCGCAATCGAAAGCGCAAACGGCGAAGACGATCTTCCAACTCTTTAACCACAGATTACCCGAATTAACGCAGATCTGCGTTCATCCGCATGAATCCGCGGCTTATGCCTTCGGGTGTGCTTTATCGTAGACCTCGATCAGCTTCTCCATCGACACGTGTGTGTAAACCTGCGTGGTCGAGAGGCGGGCGTGGCCCAGCAGTTCCTGGATGTCTCTTAGATCTGCACCGCTATCCAGCAGATGCGTGGCAAACGAATGTCGCAGCCCGTGTGGACTGATGTTGTGCATGCCCGCGCAAATCTGA
>DASTQB010000378.1:0-2743 GCA_035761985.1 Pyrinomonadaceae bacterium | reverse complement strand
CCGATCGTCAGCATGCGATCGCCTATTTTCAGTCCAGTTTCCTCGGCGGGCGATCCGGCGCCAATCCCAGCGACTACAACGGGCAATCCACCGTAATCAGGAATGAAATCAAGCGTTCCTGCTGTCTCACCATTCTCGACGCGCGTCGTTGGCGTAATAGTCAAAGGGACGGTCGAACCGTTGCGATTAACAACCATCTGCAACGGGCGTCCGGGCGAAAGCAGCGCCTCTCCACTGATCGAATCCCACGTCGGATTCTCGTTGCCGTTGAAGGAAACGATTCGATCGCCCGGCTGTAATCCTGCTTGAGCAGCAGCGCCGTTCGAGCGAACGTAATAGACCACAGGCTGCGGTGTTACGGGAACTCCATACATGAGCGCCGCGGCAAACGGAATCGCGAGGGCGGTCAGAACGTTCATGACAGGACCAGCGAGAGCGACGAGTATTCGTTGCCATCTGGGCCGCAGATTGAACATCTGTTCAGGCGGAATATCCTGTGCGCCCGCGCCTTCGAGCGGGGCGTTTGACTCATCGCCGCCGAGTTTTACGTAGCCGCCGAGCGGAATCGCCGAGACGCGATAGTCCGTATGGCCCCAACGCTTTCCGAACAGTCGCGGTCCAAAACCAACGGAAAAGGTTTCTACGCGGATTTTAAAGAGTTTGGCAACGATGAAATGGCCGAATTCGTGAAGAACAACCGCGGAACCGAGAATGAATATGAATGCAAGCGGAACTATTAAATAACTCATTTAACCCCTTTGTTGTTGGGTTTTAATCCTGTCAATCGTGGTAATCCTGCAATCCTGTCAACAAATCCGGCGAATCAACTTTAGAGTCGACACCCCAAGCCGGGGTTGCACACGGAGTTTACCGTTAAACGGCTGCTTTCGCTAGCTTTTCAATGGCTGCCTGGGCCGCGAAACGTGCCTCGCGATCAGCCGCAAGAATCGTTTCGATGTCCTTCGCAGGATTATTCGTATGTTCGTTCATTACGGTTTCAATTACATGTGGAATTTCCGTTAAGCAGATCCGTTCGTGGATGAAAGCGTTCACCGCCTCTTCGTTTGCCGCGTTCATCGCTGCCGGGAGCGTGCCGCCTTCGGCAAGCGCGCGATATGCCAGGCTTATGCATGGAAAACGGTCAAGATCGGGAGCCTCGAAGTGCAATCCCGAAACTGCCGTCAGATCGAGCGGCGGCAACTGGCATTCGTGGCGCTCGGGATACGTGAGCGCATACTGAATCGCATGACGCATGTCCGTGACGCCCATCTGCGCTATCACTGAACCGTCGACCATCTCGATCATCGAATGCACCACTGATTCGGGATGGACCAGTATGTCGATCTCGTGAGGTCCGAACCCAAACAGCCAGTGGGCTTCGATCACTTCCAAACCCTTGTTCATCAACGTCGCCGAATCGATCGTGATCTTCGCACCCATGTTCCACGTCGGGTGTTTCATCGCTTCCGGCACGCTCGCCAGTTTCATTTCGTCTTTGTTCTTGGTGCGAAATGGTCCACCTGAAGCGGTCAGAATGATGCGGCGTACTTCCTCACGTCGCTCGCCGCGCAAACACTGGTGGAGTGCGTTGTGCTCGGAATCGACCGGCAACAACTCAGCTCCGGACTTTCTCGCGGCCTCGGTCATCAACTCACCCGCCATCACAAGTGTTTCTTTGTTGGCGAGTGCGACACGCTTTCCCATTTCGAGCGCTTTGAGCGTTGGCAGGAAACCCACGGCGCCGACGGTCGCTGAGATCACGCAGTCGGCTTGTGGATGTGTCGCGACTTCGACGAGTCCGGCCTCGCCGGTAACGATGCGTGGCAGGTCGACATTGCGCGCGAACAACATCGCACGGAGATCGTGTGCGGAAGTTTCGTTATCGACGGAAACGAGTTCAGGCAGGTGTGCGGCGATTTGATCGGCGAGACGCTCGACGTTCGTGCCGGCGGCAAGCGCAACGACACTCATGCGATTCGTCGTCAGCGATTCGATAACGCGGAGACTGTTGCAGCCAATGGATCCGGTTGAGCCGAGTATCGCGACCCCTGAACTATGCATTGAAACCTCGGTCATGCAATCAGTCGGGGGACCAGTAGCTTCGTGTCGTAGGGGTTCAGGAGTTCGATTGTTTCGCCAGACGCGTTGGCGTATGCGGCACCGATCACGCGCCATTTGCCGCCGCGTACTAAAGTAAGCTCAACAACTGCATTGACGGTTTGTCGTTCACCGATGACTTTCAGGGTTAACCTCGCCTCGCCGCTACCGCCTTCCATGTTGATGCTGCCGGTAACAATGCTGCCAAAATCTTTTACTTCGCCGATGTCGGCTTTCAGCTTTTCATTGGTGCGCAGGTACTGTCGCGCCTGCTCGGCGGCGTCGCTGTTTCCAAGCTGGTAAAACACGAAGCCGACGATTCCGCCAACAAAAAGCACGACGACGAAACCAAGTACAACGACAACGCCTAGAACTATCAGTACGATTTTTTTGGTCGTCATCGGCTTTCTTCGTTAGCGATTGCTGTGGAAGTAAAAGCTTGCGAAATAGTAGATGAGTGGTGCGTTGAAGAGCAAGCTATCGAGTCGATCGAGTAAACCGCCATGGCCGGGGAGAAGTTTCGCAGCGTCTTTTGCGCCTGCGCCACGCTTCAACGCGCTTTCGGCAAGATCGCCGAAGATTCCGAGCACGGTCATCACTGCTGCGAGCGGCAGGATAAACTTGAGCGGTAGTTCACGAAAGAACC
>DASTQB010000377.1:0-2926 GCA_035761985.1 Pyrinomonadaceae bacterium | reverse complement strand
GATGAACGCGGGTTAACACAGATCGATCTGTGTTAACCCGCGTTCATCTGTGGCCTATTCATCGGATCAATCCGGCCATCCCGAGGATCACGAGCAGCCCGCGCTTCAATCCCTTGTCGCGATCGCGCGGGTCATACCATTCGTCGAGCGTGTGTGAGCAGCCTGAAGTTCCGCCGGCGCCGAGCGTGACCGCGGGTATGCCAAGCGAGATCGGCATGTTCGAATCGGTTGACGACTGGTCCAGCCGCGGCTCGAATCCAAGCAGCCGCGTGCTTTCGATTGCGATTTCGACAAGCTGTGAGTCGGCTGGTGTTTGTCCGGAAGGTCGCTCGCCAATCAGATCTACTTTCAGTTTCAACTCCGGATCGCCTGCACGTCGCTTCGAGTTTTCCTCATCAGCCGCATCTCTCATTGCGCGTCGAAAGAACGCATCGAGCCGGCGCAACTCTGCCTCGGCCGACGATCGCAGATCTACTTCCATCGTCGCCCGGCCGGGAATCGCATTCACGCTCGTGCCGCCTTCGATCCGCCCGACGTTGAAAGTTGTCCGCGGTTCTTTCGGTGCCGGATAACCGGCCAATCTCGAAACCGCGCGACCGAGTGCGTGAACTGGATTCGGCACCCCGAAATCGCCCCACGAATGCCCGCCCGGCCCGGCAAACTCCACGCGATAACGTCGCGATCCAAGCGCGCGATTTGTGATTCGGTCGACTCCTGGTCCATCAAAACTCAGAAACGCACCAACACGCGAAGCCCAGCGTCCCTTCGTTAACAGATAACGAACGCCACGCAGGTTTCCCTCACCCTCTTCACCGACTGTTCCGACAAACAGGATCGATCCTTCAGTTCGTATGCCCTCTTTTTGAATAACCTGGGCGAGCGCGATCAACGCGGCGAGGCCGCAGCCATCATCGGCGATGCCGGGTGCGAGCAGTCGCTGGTCTCGCCTTGTAACAGTGAAATCCGTATCTCGTGAAAACACGGTATCAAGGTGCGCGCTCACGACGATCAGCGGCGATCGCGACGCTCCTTTGATCAGACCGATGGAATTTCCTTCCTCGTCGATCTCGACTTCCGTTAATCCAAGACTCTGAAACTTCTGACTCAGATACTCAGCGCGCTCGCGTTCGCCAAACGGCGTCGCCGGAATTGAACAGATGCGGATGTGTTCTTCTGTGATTGCAGCGGCGTTTGTTTCGAAGAAGCGGAACGCACGTGTGACTTCCGGTGAGGACAAGAGCCGCCCTGTCGTTTGTGACGGTGAAGAAGATTTGAGTGCGGAAAACATTATCCCAGCTTAACTACTAACGTACGACTGGACAGGATTTCATGATTAACAAGATTTACATGTAAATCCTAAACCCTGCGCCTAGACCAGTCGCATAATCTCGCTCTCTTCAAGCACGCCGCTCGCCGCCTTCGCATGCTCGTAGATCCGGTTGACGCGGCTCTCATCGGGTTCAAACCCGCGTTTCTCCAGCCAGTAAATCACGTTTGACTTTCCACTCATTGGTCCAATCTCGATCACCTGTTCGAGACCAAACTCACCGGCCGGAACACCCGAGTAAACGATATCAGCCAGTCGCTGATCGCCTTTCTTGTAACTCTTGATCACAGCGGCAGCATGAACGCCGGTCGCGGTGCGAAATGCGTCGCGTCCAAACACCGGATAGTTCGACGGCACGCTCCAGCAGCATGCGCGCGCTGCTGTTTCGCAATACTCACGCAAACGTGACAAGTCGTTGTCAATCCAGCCAAGCAACTTGAGATTGACGAGCAACTGGTCCAACGGCGTGTTGCCGACGCGCTCGCCGATCCCGAGCGCAGAACCATGAATCTGATCAGCTCCACCCTGAATCGCGGCGATGGAGTTGATGACGCCCAAGCCCCGATCCTGATGACCGTGCCAATCGAGACGTATGCCGCCGCCCTGTTCTTCAATAATGTTTTTGACGAATTGGACCACGGCACGCGCGCCGTCGGGCGTCGAATGTCCAACCGTGTCGCAGACGCAAACGGCCTTCGCTCCACACTGAATCGCAGTCGTATAAAGCGCGCGGATCGTTTCCGGTTTCGCGCGCGTCGTATCTTCCGTCACGTACATGACGGGCAGTCCTTCAGACACTGCAAACGAGACGGCGTCTTCGGTCATTTTCAACAACTTGTCGAGCGTCCAGTCTTCAGCAAAGAAACGCACGGAAGAAGATCCGATGAACGTGCACGCTTCAATAGGAATTCCGGCGCGTTGGGAGATCTCGACGATGGGCGTGATGTCGTTGCGATGCGTGCGTGCGGCGCAGTTTGGACGGATTTTGAACTTCTTTTCCGCAATCTCGCGCGCGAGCCGTTCAACGCCGGCGGCGTGCGTGCCACCGGCTCCGGGCAGTCCGATGTCTGCGGTATCGATCCCGAGTGCTTCCATCAGGTGAAGCAACTCGAGTTTTTGCTCGACTGGAGGTTCCGAAACCGACGGCGACTGCAATCCATCGCGCAGTGTTTCGTCGTCGATACCGATGTGGCGGTTAGGCGCCTTGAGAGACGGTTCAACCGTGTTCCAGTCGTAAACTAGTTCTTCAATCGTCACTCCACGAACCTCCGGGCGACGATTATAAGCTCGAACATGTTAATCCTGATAATCGTGCGAAATCCTTGCTTGCTATTGCGGGGCGCTCTGCGATAAGTTCCCCTCGCAAAACGAGCAGATCTCACCCGTGACCTACCTGGCTAAGGGAGACAGTGTAGCCATAGATAAAGAAACTTTCGATAACCTACTATCCTGGTTGAATGGTTCTAACCGTGACGAGGCTGGTCAGCAGTACCAGTTAATACGCGAGAGTTTGATAAGGATTTTCGTATCCAAAGGTTTTAACGACGCAGAAGATATGGCCGACGAGGCAATGGACCGGGTCGGTAGCCGCTTGTCCGA